>JAZRNV010000031.1:0-5909 GCA_045648425.1 Acutalibacteraceae bacterium
TGTATATAAAAATGCGTTTAAACTACGCATCTATTGTGAAGAAAAACCTATTCACAAATTTAAGGAGGAAGCTAAAATGAAAAAGATTTTGGCAGTTTTGCTTGTGTTGTGCTTGGTATTCGCTATGATGCCTATCGCAGCAATGGCAGAAGAGACTGTGCTTGAACCGTTAACCGGTGTCGGTATCGAGTTCAGTGCAGACAAAGCTCCCGTGGCTGAGGATTGGACCTTGCAAGGTTCAGGCTCAAAGGTTAATGCCGATAACATCTATTTGAATGACGGCGGCGCAAACAGCTATATCACGGGTACTTATAACAGCTCGTTTAACCTTACTAACGGTTTTACAGCTACTTACGTTGTAGGCGGCAGATATTATAACAACTATGTTATGGGTAACACTTACCTCGGCATATGTGTTGGCAATATCACCGTTAGTCCCGAAGTTCTTGACAGTGATAACTCGGCTGTAGTTCTCAAGATCCGCATTAACGATACAGTTGTTGCAACCAGCGGCAACATCTTTGATTCAACCAGCAAAGGTTGGGATTCATCAAAAGTAAACGCGGCAAACGTTGGTAATTTTATGGGCGGCTTTTACGTTAACACGCTTACCTTGGATTATGACACCGAAACCAAGACCCTCACCTATGGCTATGGCGATAAGGTTGTAACCTACGTTGACGAGGCAGGCGACATTGACGTTAGCGACGCAACTGTTGCACTTAAAACCCATGCTTCATGGAGCGGATACGCTACCTACAAGTCTCTTAAGCTTGAGGGCAAAGCTCCCTCTCTTAAGGGTATCTATGTTACCACAGATGGTTTCTACGCAAATGGCTTTAATACCACCGATTGGACCGGTAGCTCAAGCAGCGCTATCAATGCTTCAGGCCAGCTTTGTGCTCCTGCAAGCAACGGTGCTCGCTCTGCTACCTATAACGACACCTATACCTCAGGTGGCGCTAAGCTCGATATTGCATTCACCTTTACGTTTGGTGATACCAACAACGCATACGGTAACCTTGATGTTATGTTCGGCTCTAACACCATCAGCATCAACGACCTTAATGACGGTGGTAGCAACAAGAGTTACGGTATCGTTGTAAGCAACGGCGCCGGCCAGATTGCCTATTCTTATATTGGCGATGGCGCGGGCGTAGCCGGTGGCAACTATACCTTTACCTATGAAAACGGCGTGCTTTCAGGTACCCACAAGGGCGAGGTTATCAACTGGGAGGTTGCCGACGGCACCGCCACCTCAGTTGAGGTTCAGTTCGACGTGGTTAAGAACGGAGCTCTTACGGTTTCTGTTAGAGGCAACTATATTGCCACCAGATTCGTAAAGAACTTCTCATTTGTTGAAGAAAGCGCTACCTACACCTTGCACGAAATCAACGAAGCAATGGGCACTCTTGCCGATGCTTCTCTTGAAACCTATGCATGGGCAGCAGCAACCATCGATGTTGTTATGCCCTTGTTGAGCCAAGAGCACAAGGATTGGCTCACCAACCTTGCTGTTTATGAAAAGTACAAGGCTGATTATGACATTGTTGGCAAGAGCGCAACCTATAAGCTTATCAACGGCCTCTATGCAGAGGATTGGACCAAGGTTTCAGGTGGCGGTCACAACTTTATCAGAGGCACCAGAAACTCTGACGGTAAGGTTGCTCCCGGCGATGGCTTATCTATCAGCAGCAGCAATGTTTCCAGCACAACCTCTTACGAGACCAAGCTTGCACTTTATACCGATGACTATTTCCAGATTAAATACAATCTTTATACTCCTGTTTCTTATAACGACAGATACATTCAGTGGGTTGTGGGCGATCTTAAAATTCGCACCGTTGTTGACGCCTCTAACTCTTCAGATTATGATACCGGTGCATCAGGCGCGGTTGCATTTGAAATCTATTATAAAGATGAAGTGATTCATAAGATTTCAACTGCAGAAACACCTCCTGAAGGATACGTAGCATCTCAGTCGGTTTATGACTTTTTTACCTTCCACAACACCGACGTTACCATCACCTATGATAACGGCAAGTTGAACATTTCAATGATGCAGGGGGGCAAGTACTATAAGCCCGTAACACCGGCTGCCGGCATTGATCTTGCAGCTCTTGAGGGTTGGGACGACAGCTATAATCCTAACGGCAACAAGGTTGGTTTGACCATTTGGACTAACTATTCTGAATTCAACCTTGTTAAAGTTTCTGTAACCGGCAAGATGAATAAGGCCGCAGCTGATGCTATAGATGCTCTTGTCGAAACCGACTTCTACGCTGCAAAGAACATTTACGAGACTATTTATGACACCTCTGTTCTTTCCGATGCCACAAAGGCCGCTCTTGAAGGCGACTTTTCCGTATCTGCAGAGAAAGGTTCCACCTATGCTTGCGCCGTAACCGCAAACGGTATGACTTCTAAAACTTACCGATACGGTGACACCGTAACCTTTACCGCTAAGGGCAACTTCCGCGGTTGGTACGATGCAAAGGGCAACCTCCTTTCCGAAGATGCCAAATACACCTGCAAAATCGATCCGGGCGTCAGCATTGTCGTTAGGTATGGCTACCCTGAAAAGACCGTTGTTTCTGTTGGCGACGTTGAATATATCACTTTGGCAGATGCATTGGTCGATATTGAAAACGATCAGACCATTATCTTTGTAAAAGATATAGAGCTTTCTCGTAAAGATGCAGTTGAGCTTGCCATAGCCGGAAATTTTGCAGGTATGCTTTACGAAGGCGATAAGAGCTTTACCCTTGATCTTAGCGGTCACACAATTTCAACCGCCGGCGACGTAAACAATGACGTTTTGCGTTTCGCCAACAAGGGCAAAAAAAGCAACACCATTACCATTAAAAACGGTACAATTATTGCACATCCAAACACCTGTCAGGCAGTTGACGTTGGTGGCAACGGTCAGAACATGAATGTTTCTACAACCCTGATTCTTAAAGACCTTAATATTGACACCACTATGGGCGGCGTTGCTGCAGTTCGTTGCAGAGTCGGCAACTTCTTAGAGGTTACAGACACCGTTATTAACACCCACGGCGGTGGCGGTATCTATACCGACGGCGGCACCACCGTCATCGGCGAAGGCGTAGAGGTCACAGTTGGCGGAGTTACCAATCTGGGCGACTACGGCGTTGCCATTAACTCTTGCGCATCTGTTTCATACAACGGTTCAGTTACCATCAACGGTGGTACCTTCACCAACCACAGAGAAGCAGACAGCGTTGAGTACGTTCTTTCACTTATGTATTCAGGCGGCACAATGACCATCAACGGCGGCACCTTTATCGGCGGCCGCAAGGGTATGATCGGTATAGGCGCTCTTCCCGGCAACGTATCTAACCTTATCATTAACGACGGCACCTTCAAACCCAACGAGGATACACGCATTGTTTGGCACGAAGGCTTCACAGGTGACACAAACGTTACTATCGACGGTGTAAGCCACAATGCCGCAACTATCACTTGGGATGCTCTCAACCTCGGTAATGACACCACCTATACAGTTAAGGTTAACGATGTAGTTGTTGCAACAGGTCTTACCACTATGAGCTATTATCTGTCAGGCCTTGCTCCTTCAACAACCTATACCGTAACCGTTACGGCTGTTTCAAGCACGGCAACAGCAACAATGTCATCTACTTTTACTACCGATGTTCTTGACAACGCAGGCGTTACCGGCGAAGTTACCTGGAGATTTGAAGATGGCACCATCTACATCGAAGGCAACGGCGCTATGGATGACTATCTGAACCAGGGTCATACCGTTCCTTGGATGGATTATCGCACTCAAACCACCGCAGTTGTTATCGGCGACGGCGTAACTCACGTTGGTAACCGTGCATTCCGCGGCTTCAACAGAATCATCACCGTAACCTTCGGTAATGACGTTAAGACCATGGGTTATGAGGCATTCTACCTCTGCAACAAGATCACAACCGTAACCCTTAACGAAGGCCTCACCAACATTGGCGCACTCGCCTTCTACAAGTGTACTGCTCTTAAGCAGATTGAGATTCCCTCAACCGTTGCCACTCTTGACAACCGTTGCTTCAAGGGCGCAGGACTTACCTCCATTGTTGTTCCCAACACCGTAACCTACACCGGCTACGAGGTGTTTATGAACTGTGCAAGTCTTGAGACTGTTGAGTATTCAACCGGCGTTCAGTTCGTCAACTCCAGAGTATTTGAGAACTGCACCTCTTTGAAGAGCTTCTATGTAGCAAATAACATTCAGCGCCTCCGCACCGGTGCTTTCTACGGATGCACCGCACTTGAGAGCGTAACCTTCGAGGATGCCAACAACATGTCGCCCACCTCTGACGGTGCTTGTGCAAAGATTGCTTCCAACACCTTTGAAGGATGCAACAGCTCACTCAAGTTGATTGCTGATGCCGCCACTCACGTTGAAGATTTTGCTGCAAGACACGATTTCGTTTTCGAGGCAAAATAATAAACAACTAAATAAAAGACCTCTTGTCTGACTGAAAGACAAGAGTTCTTTTGTTTTTGGTTGATGGGTACTAAACCAATAAGCTTAATCCAAATAAAGGGCGGCGGCAACCAGACGCTTTGCCGACTCGTTAAGAGAGTCGATATAGGCAAACTCTTTGGCAGAATGTATCTTGTCTCCCCTTGCACCGATTGAGTCAATGCAGGGGATGCCGTATGCCGTCACCTCGGCAGCATCGGAGCCGCCTGTGCGTTTGCTTGCGGTAAGAGCGGGTATTCCGCATTTTTCAAGGCAACCGTTAAAGTCGGCCAAAAGAGCTGTGTTTTTTTCGGTAAGCTCCATTGCCAAACGGGATGATGCTTGTGAAAGGGTGGTTTTGCAGCCGACTATATAGGTTTTGTCGGCAAGCTCTTGCATAAAGCTGCAAATCCAATCCCTTTGCTCGGCCGTTGCAAAGCGAACATTAACCTTAAATTCGCACAGATTGGGCACGGTGTTTACGGTTGAACCGCCGCTGATAATACTGCAGCAGCAGGTGATGCCGTCATTATCCTTGATTTTTTCTATCTCTAAAATTTTAGCTGCCGCCTCAGCTATGGCGTTTGAGCCGCTGTAGGCACAGCGGGATGCGTGGGCCTCGACACCCTGCACCATAAACACGAAGGTGATGATGCCCTTTCGCTGCAAGCAGGCCTCACCCGAGGTGTGCCCCTCGAGGTTGAAAAAAGCGCGACATCCCTCTGCTTTTTCGCAGATATAGTTTATGGTGGCCTTTTGGCTCATACTGCTGCCACCCTCCTCATCGGATTGAAGAAGAAGCATAATGGGGCGGCTGTTATAGCCCATCTTTTGCAAGGCATCCATTGCCAGCACCGCCGCAACCAAGCCGCCTTTGCAGTCGGTCACGCCGGGGCCGTAGATTTTTTCATCGTCGCGGCGCACCGCAGGAGTGCCGAAGGAGCCGACGGCGTGCACGGTATCCATATGGCCCGAAAAGACTATGGGGGCGGCGTCGGCGTGGGGATTCATAGTTATGCACAGTGCATTGCCCGCCTTTTCTTGACGGCAATACTCAACCTGCCAGCCCCGCTGATTTGCCATTTCGGCAAAATAATCGCCGACCTTGTCGATGCCCTCCTTATAATCGGTGGGGCTTTCAATATTGCAAACATCCTCCCACACGTCAAGGTATTGGGAGGTTAATTTATCAACCGCATCAAAAAACTCAGTATGTGTCATAGGTTAATCCTTTCATTTTTTGTGCAAAAATCGACGGCTCAGTCCGCCGATTTTAATTATAATGATTGTTGTTTGTCGAAACGCTTGAAAGCGCTTCGACAAGCCGCTTTTTAAGCGGATATAGCAAAATTAAATTCTATGATTTAATTTTGCACAACATTCATTGCAATGGATATGGACAAATTTTCAAAGAAAA
>JAZRNV010000032.1:0-4722 GCA_045648425.1 Acutalibacteraceae bacterium
CCCCAATGCAAGTCTTTTGCCTGCGGTAATACTTTGTGTATTACAAAGGAAAAAGTTGTAGCAGTGGGGTGAAATTTTGTTTCAAAACCGATTTCGTCCCTAATCACAACTCCCTAACTTGCTTGAGTTAAGGAGATTTCTTTATTTATTAAATTCTTTATCGGCATAGTCGCAAAAGCGTTTGATGAGCTCTGTTTCTTTTGGGTCATAGGGGCGGTGGTTGGGTCGGTACAAATCGTGAAACCACTTGGTAAAATCCCAATCCAAATCGGGGTTTTGGTCATATTGGTCCCATATGCAGTTCCAGGGCTCATAGGTTTGGTATTTACCTGCAACAAAGCCCCAGCAGGTGCAGCCGATTCTTTCAAGATAAAAGAGCGGAAACATCTGCTCAACCGTATTATGCAGGCATCTTGCCAGCCATTCGGTGTTTATAATGGGTCTGTCCAGGGTTTTAAGCAGCTTTATAATGCGCACATTTTCTTCATAGCTTTGATAATTGTGATAAGAAACTATATCAGAGTTTTGAAGGGCAAACTTTTGCACATCTGATATGCTGTCTAAATCATCTAAATCGGGGATGCTCCAAACACAGCAGGTAAGAGGTTGAGAGGGATTGATTGCTCTGATTATCTCAAAGAATTTTTTAAGATGGGGCATTGATATGTTGCCTCGGTTGCTCATTCCAACCTCATTATAAACATCCCACACCGAAATGCGAGGGTCATCCTTATGGCGCTCAACAACCTCCCGTACCATTTCATAGTGGCGCAGTGCAAGCTCGGGCTCATCCATAAGGTGATAGCCCACCGTGCTGTAGGTGCCGTGCTGGGATATCTTTCGGCCGCCGTGGTAGCCCCAATCGTAGTGCTGCTCGCCCAAGGTATCTCTCTTCCACTCGGGAGTTTTGGGGCGCATACAATCATTGCCCAAAACAACGATGGCGGTTATGCCCTGCTCATAAGCGGCATCAAGATAACGGTCAAACCGCTCAAAAAACGTGTCGTGCTCTTGCTCCCACACCTCATATTCAAGAATGATGCGAATGGTATTAAAGCCCGTTTTTGCAGCTAACACCAATTCTTTTTTTGCTGTTTCAAGCCGTTCCTCAAAGCCATAGGATTGCCACTGGTCAATGCGATTGGCACAATCGCTGCCCATAAAGTTACAGCCACGCATCCAAGGGCGGGAATTATACCACTGCCACGCTTTTTCTTTGGTCCACATATTGTTCATACGTCTCACCTCGTTAATCTTATTATACCGCCTCCGCCATTTCCGTCAAGTCAAAAAAATGCGCGTTTTTTAAGACAATTTTTATGTTTTGTGTCGTTTTAAAGATTGAACTGCCAACAGGTATATGTTATTATTGCCCTATCAAACAAAAGGTGGGTTTGCTTTGAAAAATCTTAACGCTTATATTGAAGAATTATTTGATAAAAAATTTTTGAACCACGTGGCAGTAAGAGTAGGCATCGGTGACAAGATTTTGTGTGATTTATACCGCAGCACAGACACCGATATTAACAAGCACACCCTTTTTGATATGGCATCAGTCACCAAAATCGTTGCCACCTCCTCCCTTTGCTTTATTGCTATGGACAAAGGCCTTATCTCTCTTTCTGATAAAGTGTCAAAATTCTTCCCCTGCCCCTCTGATAAAAAAGATTTAACGGTTTTTCACCTCATGACCCACACAATAGGTATGGGCCACAAGCCCCTTAACAAAGACGGCATTACCTATGATAACGTGGCAGAGAAAATTCTTTCGATTCCTCTTGACATTCCCATAGGCAGCGATGTTTTATACAGCTGCCCCGCCTACATTATGCTTGGTAAAATTCTTGAAAAGGTGTTTGGCGAGCGCCTTGACGTTTTATTTAAAAAGCTGGTTGCTGAACCTCTCGGCATGAACAGTTCTTCATTTCTGCCCGACAGGTCAAGGCAGATTATTAATTCTAACCGCGAAGAAAGCGAAAGGGGTATCGTTAACGATTACAACTGCCAATATCTTGGCGGTGTAGCAGGCAACGCAGGCCTTTTCTCAAACATTGAGGATATGACCCTCTATGCCAAAATGCTCATAAACAAAGGCGCTCCCATTATTAAGGAAGAGACCCTTCTCAACGCTGCAAAAAATCACACCCCCGGCATGACCTCCGCAAGAGGCATCGGCTTTGTTTATGTAGATGAGGGCTATCCCTTAACGGGCGGGCTTATGCCTGTTGGCTCTATCGGTCACGGCGGCCACACCGGTCAGTCGATTTTTGTTGATATTAAAAGCGGTCTTTATGCCATAGCGCTGACCGATTGCACCATTTCGGTTATTAAATCCTATCCTGAAATTGACCACTATTACTACGAAGACGTTAAGGTTGTACGCGAAAATTTGCACAGGGCTTTACTGCAGGATTTATTCTGAAACAGATAAAAATTCTTGTGTTAATTTGCACAAATTTTAGTATTTAATTGTACACTTTCAATACTTGTTAACAAACCTCTTTTGTTATATAATGATTTTGACATTATATACTTAAGGAGGTTTTTATTTTGGTAAAGAGTTTCAAAAAAGTATTGTCTGTTTTAACCATAATTACCCTGCTTGCTACCACTGTGTTTGCAGGTATGGCCGTGGCAGAAAGCAACGAGGTTGTTGCGCGTTACCTTGTGACCAGTGATACACACAATTACAACAGCACCCTGCAAAGTGCCATTCAAGCAACCTATGACTATGCACAAACCCAGGATTATAAGGGCTTTGATGCCATTGCAGTTGTAGGCGACCTGTCTAACAATGGTACCGACGCAGAATTCACCGATTTCCGTACTGCCGTTGACGAAAAGCTCAGCGAGCTTTATGCAGAGGGTGATGCCCCTAAGCTCATCGCGACTATGGGCAACCACGACTACGGTAACAAGTCAAATTCTGACGAGGTAAATGCCGCATACCGTGCAACCTTTGAGAACATTATCGGATGTGCTCCCAATGCTGTTTATGACATTAACGGTGTTAAGTTCATCAGCATTGCAATGCCCAGCCATGTTAACAAGGTTATGGATTTTGAGTGGCTTGACCAGCAGCTTGCTGCTGCGACCGCAGAAAACCCCAATGCTGTTATCAACGTTTTAACTCATATTCCTATAGTAAACACTGTGTATGGCAGTGAAAAAGCTTACGGCAACGGCATAGAATACAAGGACGACCTGCTGAAAGCCACCCTTGCCAAATATCCTAACGCCATTCTTTGGTCGGGTCATTCTCACGCTTTTATCGGCAACGAGAGAAGCCTTTATCAAGATGAAAGCGGTTTTACTGCTATTAACACCGGTTCCTTCTCAACTGCAGGTGCATATTATGACACTACCGCAGTTAACGGCACCGTCGGCTCTGAAAAAATTCACGCATTTTATATCGTTGAGGCCTATGCAAACGGCGTCTCCCGCGTTCGCCGCTACGATATGAAAAACGGCAAGTTCTTTGCCAAGGATTGGTACATCGGTGCCGATTATGACAACACCCTGGCAGGCCGTGCCGCTACAACCGCGAATCCTTACTTTGCCGAGGGCAGCCAACTGACCGTGGATGGTGGCGTTGAAGGCACCCTGGTTTATTTGCCCGACGCTTTTGACGATGAAAACGTTGAGCTTTACAAGCTGACCGTTACCGACGGCACAAACACCATCGAAAGCACCTCTATGCGTCATTATTATTACTCTGTGGTTGACCCCGTTCAGATGTTCAGCGTTAAGGGACTTGCTCCCAACACTACCTACACTGCAACCGTTACCGCAATAGACTTCTTTGGTAAAGAAAGTGAGGCACTCACTACCACCTTTACCACCGGCGAATATGACAACGGTCTTGACACCCTTTACAGCGGCGTTATCAAGGCTGAAAATTGGACCGGTGCCGTTGATCAGATTGACGATGAGCACGGATTTTACAACTTGCACGACGGCAACAGCCACAACCTCACCTTGAAGAACACCATCGACCTTGGCAACAAGTTTGAGGTTGCAGTGGACTTCTGGAGAAATGAAGTTAACTTGGCCGAAGGCAGTTACAGCGTTGTTCAAATCGGTGATTTGAGCTTGGCAATGCGTCGTATGGGCGATTGCAACTCTGTTGCTTTGTGCTATGGCTACAATGCCGCTTCATCCGTCAACCCCTTTAACAGCGAGTATGTGGTAGCACGCATTGATGCCCCCAACACCACCGATACAGAAGAATATCGCGTTCTCTTTGACAATGGCAACGTTACCGTTTATCGCAGTGGTGCAATCCTTTTGACCGCAAATATTGACGAATACGATTTCTCCAACGCTTCTGTTATGCTTAACATGACCGAAAAGTACGTTGTATATGCCTACGGAGCATACATTAAGAACTTTACCTTGAAGGCTGTTACTCCCAAGAACGGCAGTTACACCTTTATTGAAAATGGATTTGATACCGAAAATTGGGTAGTTAAAGCTGATAACGGTTTGGTTGAAGACGGCCGTTTGAATATCGGCAGCGTAGGCACATCATCCAACATCGTTGCTAAAGATAAGGTTGACCTCGGAAACAACTTTACCGCCAAGTTCAGCCATCTGCGTAAAAAGTACAATCCCTACGCTCACAACTTTACCTATGCTCAGTTTGGTGAGATTGGTCTTTTGATTCAAAATCATTTCAACGATGACTACTCATACGTATCACTTTGCTACGGCTTTAGCGCT
>JAZRNV010000033.1:0-3557 GCA_045648425.1 Acutalibacteraceae bacterium
ACCTTTTGCTGATATGCTACTCGGTGAAATATAAACAGCGAGGCTTTCCTCTTGTGGCAATCTGCGGCAATTTGGGATGGGAAACGGCGGCATTTATTTGTTCCGTTTTGGCAGGTAGCATAAGCGGTGGGTTGATAATCCATACCGTCTGGCTTTCTCTTGATATAGTAATGGTTGTCCGCTTTATGTTTTACGAGTCTTCCATCGGTCAACAAAAAAGACAAAAGGTTGCTTTTGCAGTTTGCTATCCGCTTTTGACGGTCTTTTTGCTGGGCTTATTCTGGGTAGCGGTGATGCATCTCAGGTGGCGAAGCGTAGATACCGTCACCTGCTTTGTCGTGGACGTGGTGATGGCGATTGCCTGTTTGGTTTTTGTTGCGAAAGGCAATGTAAAGCGATGCCTTTTGTCCTATCTGATTGGTATAGTCAAACTTTTGGGAGATATGTTCGCGTGGCTTTATTACCGAGAAAACGTGTGGGTTGATGCTATGGGCATCTGTGTGCTTGTTATCAATATCACCTATTGTCTACTGCTGGTACGGTCGAATCCCTGCCCCAACAAAGAATGACAGGCAAAAAACAGAGAATTATTAGGGTCGGTCGTGAACGCCTGTTTCTACAAGGTCGATTTGATATGCTTGTGCTACAATAGGGACAAAAAGACCATTGAAATGAATTTGTAAATATGATAGAATAATTATACTAAGGAGATAAGTTGTGATGAAGAAATTTAAAGAATTTTTGTGGTTTTTAATACCTTTTTTATGCTTAAGTTTTATTTCTGTTATCTATTTCGTTTTAAACACATCAAACGGAGCAATGTATTTTAGATTAATGATTAGTGACCCCTTTTTTATAATAGCTCTTGTAAATACTTTTGTTCCATCACTTATATTGTCATTTGTCGTTGTCTCTATATATAAAATTATACTTCGTTTTTTAAGCAAGAAAACGGTTACAGGCAGAAAGAAACATATAATTGTTTTTTTGGTTTCTCTTATTGCTCCAATTTGCTATATCATAATTATGACGAGAACTTTTGACTTTGTTAATAATATGATATTCACCTTGCAAACGGGAATAATTGTCACTTTTATATTTTGGGTTATAGACATAATTAAGGAGAATTTGAAAAAGAAAAAGGCAAGGCAGGAATAACCGTCATACTTTCGGTAACATTACTGCTTAAAAATAGAGTTATCTCGTATTTTCGGGATAACTCTATTCTCATATATAACTTGAAAAAATAAAAAAGAAATGATATATTAAATATAAGAAAATGCTTGTTGTTATGTGGAAATTTCAACTTGTGGAAATAACTTCCACAAGCTACGATGTTTGCTGACAACCAAGCCTCCCTCTGACGAGGGAGGTGGCAAAACTTTAGTTTTGAGAAGGATTTGTAATTTAGATATTGACCGTAATTTCAGTAGTGTATGCGAATATATAGATTTAGCTGTTAAGAATTCTCTCCCTCAGTCAGCTTCGCTGACAGCTCCCTCGTCAGAGGGAGCCATGTGTTGATTTGTTCCCAATTTGACACAAGAATACAATAAAACAAACCCTTTGACAAGGAGCGTTTAAAATGTCCGACACCTTTGCTTACACACCTCTTCAGCCCGAAAAAGGCAACAGCCAAAAGCGCAAACTTTTTTTCCTTAAAAAACGTTTCATTATTCCCCTTCTTTCTCTTTTGCTTGTGTGCGCCACAACAGCGACTTGCTTGTTTTTGTTTGTCTTCAACAAGCGCTCTGAAACTATTCTTTGTGCAAAGGATAGCGAACTCCAATTTTCAGACAACACCAAGGGGGATTTTCAGCTTTTAACAGAGGATTTGCTTGACAATCACAAAGCATCACCCTCTTCAATCGCAGCAGTAACACGAATCAGCAAAGACGGCAAAAGAATATTCTTTCCCGACAAAATCAGCAGCAGCAGGCATTTTAAGCTTTGCTGGCGGGAAACAGGCAAAAAAGACAGTGAAATCGTAAAAATCGATAATGACGTAACCGAATACCGACTTATTAAAGGCGGCAAAGAGCTTTATTATTTAACCGATGACGGCAATCTGTTCTTTTACGATTTAAAGAAAAAAGAAAGAATCGCCAAAAACGTCACCTCATTTCAAACTGATGACAATGGCAAAAAACTGCTTTTTTACACCGAAGACAGCACTCTGCTCCTTAAAAATAACGGCAAAGAAGAGCTTATAGTTGAGGATGTAAGCGAATATTTTTTGTGTGACGATTTCAGTGTGGTTTTTTATGTCGTCGACCGTGAGCTGTTTGTAATGCCAATTGGCAAAGAGGCGACTAAAATTGATAATGGCGTCGTGCAAATCATAAGAGGTTACAGCTCGGGGGAGGTTTATTATTACAAAACCTATGACCTCTCTTTAATCGTTGCCGATTTTATTGTCGATGACCTTTATCTTCCAAGCCCCAGCGCCTTATACAACACGCTTAAAAAAACCACCATAGAGCACCGCACAACCGGTCTGTTTTATTATGACGGCTTCAAAACTGAGAACATTCTCAACAACATCAATTTTGAGACCGAGCCGGTTGTAGCCGCAAACAGCCCCGTCGTGGCTGTAAGTGCTGCCGATTTCAGCAACACCTCTAAGGTGTATCTTTCATCAATCAGCACTGAGTACCAGGCCATAACGCTGGTTAAAGAGGCCATTAAAGAAACTGATGTCACCGGCTTTTATGTAGTCACAGACGAAAAACACTCTGCCAATAACGCAAAAGACGTCCTGTTTGCTATGGATGATGACGGCAAAAATATATATTACATATACACCAAATACAGCCGCTCGTCTCTGCACCACGTTGAGGTTGACGGTTCAAAGGTTAAGGATGATAAAGAAATTGATTCTTCCGTTTATGACAGGTTTTTGATGCTGACCGCCGACAGCAAGCCCGTATATTTTAAATCCTTTAACGATAACAACCTTTCGGGCAATCTGATGATAAACAGACAGCTTGTTGCGCAAAAAGCCAGCTCGTTAAACTGCTTTGTTAATGAACAAAACGGCACCTTTGTGTTTTATACCGATTATTCTGTCTCTGAAAAAATGGGCACCCTTAAGGTAACCGATGGCAAAACAATTGCTACTGTCAGCAAAGATGTTGTGGACGTGGTTATTACCCCCTCGGGCAATTTGCTTTATTTAACCGACGAAGGCGTCGATCACGATATGTATATTTTTGATGATAAAAAATCTACGTTTATCTCCTTCGATGTGGAGTTAATCTTTAAGGTTTATGACTGGAACGAGCACGCTTACTTCTCTTAACAGCAAACAAAAACGCGATGCAAAGGGAGTTGCGGATAGGGATAATTCGCCTAAAAAAGCAAATTTTTGCGGCCTAATATGTTAAAAAGCCACGATACGCGTCAGCGTTATCGTGGCTTTTTGCCTTTTATTCCACTAAAATTTATCTTTAATATGCTCGGTGTTTTAGTTTTGCTATTACTGCTTGTGTTTTGTAGGCAATTAAGGCCCAACTACAGAAAGTGTTGTGAGCGATGTTGCACTTCACACCAACATG
>JAZRNV010000034.1:0-8308 GCA_045648425.1 Acutalibacteraceae bacterium
TAGAACGAAAAAAGGACTTTCCCAAGATGAACTTGCGGAGAAAGTATTTGTAACCCGTCAGGCAGTTTCCCGTTGGGAGAATGGCGAAACGATACCCAATACGGAAACGCTTAAACTCCTATCAGAACTTTTTAATGTTTCTATCAATACACTTCTCGGCTCACCGAGACAGCTTGTCTGCGAGTGTTGCGGAATGCCGATTGATGATAGTAATATCAGCCACGAAAAAGACGGTGCACTTAACGAAAACTATTGCGGATGGTGCTATGCTGACGGCGAATATACCCTTGACTTTTTCGAAAAATATAAAGAACTTGGTGGCAAGGAAAAGTTCGAGGAATTTAAACAGCAACTTGTCCGCGAATTTAACACCTTGCTCCATATCGAAGGATTACCAAAGGTAAAAGATTTAAATGTGTTACCGGGCGAATTTGTTAACTTGGAATACCGTCTGCCGAACGGACTAACGGTAAAATTTCTTGATGATAACGCCACCTATCTTGGCAGTCAGCTTGAATGTGAATTCGGTGGTAACCGATGCTTTGGCATTGTTGCCAATATGGATTTTCTCCTCGTCTGCACCTACGAAGAAAACGGCGAAAACCCAGAACTTGTTGTTTATAAAAAGAGATAAGTTTTCCCACTTTGCTAACTGCACCGCAGGCCGCTGTCAAAGAAAGCAAGTAATTGCTGACTTTATAAATCAAAACCATCTCCCTGCCGATTTCGGTAGGGAGATTTTTTATAAGAACTTCCCATTTACAGAACAATGTGATATACTTGATTTTAGCAGAACGATAAATTGGAAATTTGAATAAGAGAGATCTATATTATGAACAAATTGAGAATTAGAAATTTTATTATGCTTACTGTTGCAGGTATTATCAATGCGTTTGGTGTTACTGTTTTCTTAATGCCTGTAAAACTGTATGACAGCGGTATTTCCGGAACATCCATGCTTTTTGGCCAACTAACACCGGAATATTTGACACTTTCTGTTTTTCTTGTCGCTTTGAATATTCCGCTATTCCTTTTCGGGCTCAAAAAACAAGGATGGGTATTTACTGTATATGCCATATACTCGGTTTGTATCTACTCCATATTTGCTTGGTTGATTACCGATGTGTTCCCAATTGATGTAAGTATTGCCTCACCGTTAGCGGGGACCGATTTACTTCTTTGTGCTCTGTTTGGCGGTGTGATTTCCGGCATTGGAAGTGGCATAGCAATTCGCTATGGCGGAGCTATGGACGGTATTGAAGTTATGGCAGTAATCTTTGCAAAGCGACTTGGAATTACCGTCGGCACTTTTGTAATGGTATATAACGTTTTGCTTTACATTGTGTGTGGCTTTGTCCTTGACAGTTGGACTTTACCACTATACTCAATTGTTACTTATGCAGCGGCATTAAAAACAGTCGACTTTATTGTCGATGGTCTGGACCGAGCAAAATGTGCGATTATCATTACTGAACATCCCGGTGAGGTATGCAACAAACTTTGTGAGGTTTTTGGAAGCGGAGTAACGCGTTTGGAGGCAAAAGGTGGTTATTCAAACGAAGAAAAAGCAATGATATATTTTGTGGTAAATCGTTATCAAGTTGTTAGGATGAAGGAACTTGTCCATGAAATTGACCACAATGCATATATAACAATTAGTGAAGTCGCAGATATTTTTTCAAATAATCATAGCAAATAGTTTATATCGTTAAATCTCTATCAAAGAATCTAAGTAAGAACCTCACCCATTCACAAAATCAGAGATTTTGAATGGGTCCCGAGAACCTTGCGACCTTCGGTCTAAATTAGATTTATAAAGCAAAACTATCCGCTCGAGGAATCGGGCGGATTTTTCATATATATTGAACTTCAAAGGCACAAATGGTATAATCAATTCAATAGATAATAATTTGTAAGGATGAAAGCTATGATTGTTTTAATTACGGGTGCATCTCATACAGGAAAAACAGCGCTTGCGCAACGTCTGCTTGAAAAATATAACTATCCGTATCTGTCCATAGACCATTTGAAAATGGGGCTGATTCGAAGCGGCAATACAGAACTGACACCACTGGATGATGACGACCTAACGGTATATCTTTGGCCTATTGTTCGTGAAATGATAAAAACAGCAATTGAAAACAAACAGAACTTAATTGTTGAGGGGTGCTATATTCCTTTTGATTGGATGAATCACTTTGAAAAGGAATATCTTGATAACATTCGATATTATTGTCTTATTATGAGCGAAAACTATATAAGAAATCATTTTGATGATATCAAGAAGTATGCAAACATTATTGAAAATCGGTTGGATGATGAATGGTGCACGTTGGAAAGTGTGCTAAACGATAATGCACAGGTTTTAGAACTCGCTCAAGAGCATAAGGTTAACTATATCCTCATTGATGATAACTACAAGGTGAATATTGATTTGTAATTTCCCTCTTTTGCCAATAGCACCGCAGGTGGCTGTCAAGGGCTAATTGCAAACAATAAAATCCCGCCGATTATTCGGGCGGACTTCTGTAGTATATCTTGAAAATTTTATCTTGTTGATATAATAAAATCAAGGCGGTGATTATATGAAGAAAAAAGCAATTAGGATAATTATAATAACTATTTGTATGTTGCTTTTTATTGGATGTTTAAGAGCTACTATCCTTTATGTTGGTAACTATACTCCCAATAAAGACTATTTTGGTGATGAATATAAGCAAATTATATACCCAACCTCAATATCAGACTATATAACTGCTAAAAAATTTCTAAAAGAAGCAGATAATGCCCTGTCCACAATTACAAATAACGAAACTGCCGAGAAAGATTTTGGTAAATTAGGATATTTATGCGTTACCGATGATGAAGCTGTTACTGAAAAACATAAATTTAAATTTGTAGCGGCTAATTTTTCGGGAAACAGCGGATATATTTGGGTAAAATATTCAAGTGAAGCGTACGATAAGGATGGCGAAGTCACCTTTGGCTCTTGGGGTATTCTTTCCAAATGGGAATTAGAGAAAAAAGATAATCAATGGGTTGTGACATCCATAAAGCAACATCCTTAATATCACAACTCCCTAACGGGTGGCGATTTTTCATAAGCCTCCCTTGTGTAAAGGGAGGTGGCACGGCGTAGCCGTGACGGAGGGATTGTGAAATGACAGAAGATTACAATCCCCCAGTCTTTTGCTTCGCAAAACCCAGCCCCCTTTACACAAGGGGGCCTTTACGCAGAGCAATCGGTGGGGATTCTTCTTTTCAAAGTCCTTTTTATTGGACACAAGGTGTGTTATACTGTGTTCAAGAGGTGAGGAAAATGATATTGTTGAATGAAAAAAGCAGAGAATTATTTGATTTGTTATTCCAAAGCCCACCAAAATTTGAAGATGCCGAAAAATTGGTTAAATCTGAAAAACACACAAGTGAAGAACTAACGAAGGTTGCAATAAATTTTGCAGAAGAGTGTCGCTTTGAAATAAGTGATGCACTATTCGAAAAGGAAATCACACCTCAAACAAATCCTCTCGGAATTGTAGAAGGTTATTGCAGTGCCTATTTGTATAAAGTTCTTGAATTCTTAATGCAATATGGCATTGATGCGAACGCCGTGTTTGAAAATGATAGAAATTATTATAACCTAATGTCTTCCGTGATGTGGGTAGACAATGGTTATGTTGCTGCGGATTCGATGGGACTTTTATTGGAAAACGGCGGCAATCCAAATTTGCTTGTTGATGATGAATCTGTATTTGACAAATTTACCTTTGATGTATTTTTCGGTGCTATTGAGCAGGAAAAACGCTGGCTTTATGAGTGTTGGGTACATACTTGGTTTGTACTTTTAGCTTTTGGTGGAGATTATGGCGAGGGTAGTCTTTTTAAAGAATGCGGTAAGGATGAGTTGTTCGCGTTGCACAAATTAAAAGACCATAGAAATTATGCTTTTTGTTTGTCGAGAGGGGCGGACGGACCTATTGTACGAATATTTGACAAAGATACTTTTTGGGAAGTGGCTTGTTTTTAATGTTTATAGAAACTATACTTTAATATTTCCCTCTTTTGCTATCCGCACCGCAGGTGGCTGTCAAGGAAAGCAAGTAATTGCCGGCTTTATAAAGCGAAAACTATCCGCTCGAGGAATCGGGCGGATTTTATTTCTTCACTTTTCAGATTAAATATGCTATACTGAAAATAACCCGAAATTTTACGAAAAGGGAGTCGATTCAAATGGCGAAGATTTATGACAAAGAATATGGTGGATACTGCATTGGCCGCGTCGAAAGCAGCGGCAAGGTCTACGATAAAGAGTATGGCGGATACTGCATCGGCCGCGTCGAAAGCAACGGCAAGGTTTACGATAAAGAATACGGCGGATACTGCATCGGTCGCGTTGAGAGCAACGGCAAGGTTTACGACAAAGAATACGGCGGCTATTGCATTGGCCGCGTTGACAGCGTTCCAACCAAGATGGGCGGCGCCGCTTACACCCTTTTGCTGAGATAAAATTGTCTTGCTGACTGATTTTTGGAGGATAATTATATGACAACAGAACATTTAAAAGAGCTGTTTATTGACGCGTTTAACAAAGAAAACCTTGCCTTTAATGAGATTGATACTTCCCACGACAGCTTGGTTGTGCTTACCGCCAAAGGCGATAATCTTGAAGAAATTAACGTTTATATTTCCTTTGCCATTAACAGCGACGGCTCAATATTGTCCAACATCGGTTGCTATGATTTTCCCAATTTTATCGGCTGTGAAGAGGCGGGATATAGGGCCTGCAACCAACTTAACAACGACGAATGGGTCAAGTATTACATAGATAAAGACGGTGATGCCGTTGCCTATGCCGTTGTGCTGTTTAACGGATATGAAATCAACAATGAGTTTTCGCCCGAGCAGATTTTGTCGGTGGCAACCATTATGAAGCTTAGCGCAGATTATGCATACCCTGTATTAAAAGAGGCAAAGCAAGGTGAATAAGGTTATAGTAATCGGCTGCCCGGGCAGCGGCAAAAGCACTTTTTCAAAAGCTCTGCACAAGCTGACGGGCATCCCTTTGTTTCATTTGGATATGCTCTATTGGAATGAGGATAAAACAACCGTTGACAGGTCGGTTTTTCTTGAAAGGTTAGACCAGGTTTTGCAACAAAGCCAATGGATAATCGACGGCAACTATGCCTCCACAATGGAGCAGAGAATGGCGGCCTGTGATACGGTGATTTTTCTCGATTATCCTACTGAGGATTGTCTTAAAGGGGTTCGCGACAGACTGGGCACGCCCAGAAGCGATCTGCCCTGGACGGAAACCGAAGCAGACCTCGAGTTTGAGCGCTTTATAAAGGAATATAACAGCCAAAGCCGCCCCGAGGTTTTGCGCTTGCTTTGCAAATACTCCCACAAGGAGATTTACCGCTTTAAAAGCCGCTCCGAGGGGGATGCCTTTTTGGCAGGTTGGGGCAAGACTAATTGAAAATTAATGCCTTATTGAAAGGATATGGTCCAATGAAAGACACTAAAAAATCGGTTAAGCTATATAACGTGCTTTTCCCCTTTTGGATGCTTATGCTCTTTCCTCAAGTGTGGCTGATAGTTCTGCCCGGCAATTTTATTATCGACAGCTTGGTTTTGATAATCAGTATGTATGCCTTAAAAATTGCCGATAAAAAGCAGCTGTATAAAAAGCATATCCTTACAATTTTCATCTTCGGATTGCTGTCGGATTTTGCCGGCGCGGCATTTTTGCTGTTGACTATGATTCTTGAGGTGGGGCAGATGGGCGACGAGCTTTATTTAACTCTGCCTGCGGTGATAATATCAGGGGCTTTGATTTTTGTGCTCAACTATTTTGTCACCTTCAGAAAAGCAGATGCTCAGCATCGGTTGAAATTGTCCATAATATTTGCAACGGTTACAGCGCCCTATACCTTTATGATTCCGTCAAGCTGGCTTTACGGCTTTTGAACACCCCCCTCCTGTGCTCAGGCGGGGGTTTTAATTGTCTTAAAACGTGTTTTTTCTTGTGGCTTTTTGAAAAGTGTGTTATAATTTTATAAAACTGCAAAAGGAGCATTGCTATGTATACCATCTACGTAAAGTTTGAATGTCTGCCTCAAAAGCGCGAGCAATTCATAAAAAAGGTAAAGGAAACGGGCATTTTGGATGCCGTGCGCGGTGAGAACGGTTGCATCAGATATGACTATTATCTGTCAGAGAGTGACCCCAACGAGCTGCTGCTTATCGAGCAGTGGCAGTCAAAAGAGCATCAGCAAATTCACCTTGACCAGCCCCATATGGCGCAGCTGCGCTCCTTTAAGGGGGATTATATTGTAAGCACCCTTTTGGGCGAGGTTGAGCTCCTTTAAATTTGATTTGCCGAGGTGTGAAAATGATATATACCGATTTGACCAAAAAGGCCATGAGGGTGTGCTTTGACGCTCATAAAGAGCAAACCGATAAAAGCGGATTGCCCTATGTCTTTCATCCTTTTCATCTGGCCGAGCAAATGACCGACGAAGAAACCACCATCGTTGCCCTGCTTCACGATGTGGTTGAGGATACAAGCATCACCCTTGACGATTTGGCAGAAATGGGCTTTGGCAAGGTGATAGTTGAGGCGGTCGCCCTTATGACCCACGCCAAAGGGATAGATTATATGGATTATGTAAGAGCCATTAAGCAAAATCCCGTTGCAAGGGTGGTCAAGCTGGCCGATTTAAGACACAACTCCGACTTGTCAAGGTTGAATGTTGTGGACGAAAAGGCCCTGAAGCGCCGCGAAAATTATCTTGAGGCTATCGCGTTGCTTGAGGAAGATTAAGTTAAAAGCCCCCCGCTTTTGAGCAGGGGGCTTTTTTTAGCAGTTTTCGTATGGGTCAATCAAGGGGCCGTGGCTGTTGAGCCACTCATCGGCCTCTTGATAGTTCAGGGACTGGAACTCCTCCCCAATGCCCAGCACCACTGCCCTCAGGCAGGGGCCGTAGGGATTTTCACTCTCCCTAAACTCTACCTCCCAAGGCAGCTTAAAGGTGTCCACCACGGTGGTGCGGTCACCTGCGGCAAAGCGCTCCCCCTTTTCTATCCGTTCGCCAAGCTGGCGCAGCACCGAATAGCCGCCTTGATTGCAGTGGAAGGTGATCATGGCCTCGATGTTGGGGTGGTTGAACTTCCAATCAAGGCCGATGGTAGTGGCCACCTGGTAATAAAACCAGGGTCCCAAATCCTCCTCATCCTCTGTTGGCGAGTAGGGCCAAGCAATGTCGGATGTTGCATAGGCCACCGAGGGTTTTCTGTTTTTTCGGCGCTCTTCCAAGCGCTCTCTTCTTTCTTTATCGGTCATATTTTCCTCCTTTTTGCAAAAAAGAAAAGGTCGCTTACCCATCTTTTTGCAAAGTTAAAATTTTTGCGTTTGGGCATAGTACACCCATACCCAAACTGTAAAATTCATTCTTTGCAAATGGGCAAACAACCGTGACCATTTGATTTGTAGAGCACATTCTAACACACCTTTGACGCCTTGTCAAGAGGTGTTTTTTAAAAAATTATAATTTGTTGAAGGGAACCGATAACCAAAAATCACTTATTTCATATGGATAATCAGCTATTATCAGGTCGAACTCTTCTTCGGTTATATCTACCGTTTCATCGGGCACAATTTCAAAATAGCGCACCTCATCCATCTCGGGATCGTACATACTGTAAGCACCGCGAACAAATTGCAGAGTGCCGTCGGGCAGCAGCTTGTAGGTGCGAAAATCATTGTAGTCGGCACCGCTTGAGCTGTTGACGTATAGCTCTTTGTTTTGCGAAACGTATGCCCGCGAACGCGCCCAATAGGCATCAACAAGCACCGCTTTACCTTCGTAGCAGGTAAATATTGCGGCAATTGATCGGTCACGTCGAAGCCAAAAAAGCTCATCGATGCCGTCGCCGTTAAGGTCAAAAAGGGCATAGCCACATTGCGACTGCTCTTTGTCGGGGTGAAGGGTCTGAATGGAATCTATTACCATATTTGACCAGTGATAACCGATATCATGGTTTTTGGCGGCAGCAATGGCTTGGCGCAGCTGCTCGCTTATAAGAAGGTCGTGAGCATCCGTCCAGCCGTCAAAGGATTCGTCTTCCCGAATTTGTAAAATAATCTTGTAATCGGCAATAAGCTGAGCATACTCGCAATTAAGCAGCGGTGCAGAGGCGCTTAAGCTTGAAGTGGCTGCGCCCGATGAGGTGTTAGATGAGTGGGCATAGGATGAGGTTTGCTGCGACTCAGACGCAGAAAAATCTGTCGGCTCGGTGCAGCCAACTA
>JAZRNV010000035.1:0-30533 GCA_045648425.1 Acutalibacteraceae bacterium
ATCATTGTAAAGACCTGTCATCATCTGCAGCCCTAAAGAAAAGCCGTGGTCTTTTATGAGCTTTGATGCTTTAACAACATCAGCTGCAGTGTGTCCCCTGCGATTGCTTTTAAGAACTGAATCAACCATGCTTTGGGCGCCAAGTTCTATGGTGGTTACATTGTAATCCTTAAGAATTTTCAGCGTTTGACAATCTATTGCGTCAGGACGTGTAGATATTCTTATGCCTTTTACAACACCGCGTTTAACATATTTGGAAGCAGTTGATAAAAGCATGGTCATATATTCATTATCAATTGCTGTAAAACTTCCGCCAAAAAAAGCAATTTCAGTGTTGTTTTTATCATATTTGCATGATTTAATCGCAGTTTCAACCGCGATATCTACGTCATCTGCCGTCGGCTGATTCAGATGTGATGTTATTGCAAACTGATTACAAAAACTACACATATTCGGGCAACCGTTATGAGGCACAAAAATTGAAATGTTAGCACTCATTTAATTCGCCCAGTAAACGCAACGCTTCTTTAGCGGCAAGTTGCTCTGCTTTCTTTTTTGAACGTGCGGAGCCGGTGCCTATAACATTACTGTTAAGCATAATGTTTACCTCAAATCGTTTATCGTGATCGGGACCGCTTTCGCCAACCAATCTGTATTCAAGAATCTCTTCGGGGTTCTGCTGAATTATCTCTTGAAGCATAGTTTTATAATCTTCAAACACACCGCCGTGATGTGCAGAAAGCTCGCGGCCTACAAATCTCATCACAAAAGCAGATGCAGGTTCCATACCTCCGTCAAGATAAATGGCAGCAATCAAAGCTTCAAATGCATCTGCGAGAATTGAAGGACGTCTGTCACCGCCTGTTAATCTCTCGCCTTTGCCCAGCAAAAGATACTTGCCTAAATTGATTTCTTTTGCAAATGAGCATAATGAGTTTTCACACACCAAGGAAGCTCTGATTTTTGTAAGTTCACCTTCAGGCAAATTTTTATAATCTCTGAAAATGCTGTCAGAAACTATTATTGATAAAACAGCATCGCCCAAAAACTCCAAACGCTCGTTTGAACCCTCTGAATCTTTTGTTTCGTTTGCATAGGAAGAATGGGTCATTGCTCGGTTGAGTAGCTGAATATCATTAAACTTATAACCGATAACCACCTGAAATTCATTCATCGGCAGTTACCTCCTTTTTAGTGGAAATATCTACAGAAATTCTTTCAATAGCTTTGCTGTTTGCAAAGGTTGCAGCTTGTAAAACAGCGTTTTTAATTGCCGAACATTTTGAACTTCCGTGGGCTTTGATAATGGGCTTTGTTACACCCATTAAAGGAGCGCCGCCTTGCTCGTTATAATCGAGCTTGGTTTTGAATTCTTTGAGACCGGGTTTAAGTATTAAATAGCAAAGCTTTGTAAGTATATTCTTTGTAAAAGCTCGTTTAAGATTGGTCATAAGAGCTGCAACGACGCCTTCACAGGTTTTAAGTAAAATGTTTCCGCTGAATCCATCAGTTACCAAAACATCACAAACACCGTCAAGAACATCACGAGCTTCAACGTTTCCTATGAAATTAATATCGGCGTTTTTGAGCAGTTCATAGGTCTGAAGCTGAAGTTCGCCACCTTTAGTATCTTCAGTGCCGACATTCAGCAAGCCAACGCGAGGATTTTCGGTGCCCATTCCCTTCATATAGTGATAGCCCATAATGCCGAATTGCACAAGCATTTCGGGGCGGCATTCAACATTGGCGCCGCTGTCGATAAGCATTACACCTTTGCCGTCATCTGTTGGCAAAAGCGGAGCAAGTGCTGCTCGCTTTGCGCCCTTAATTCTTTTAACGATAAAAGTAGCACCGACCACAAGTGCACCTGTGCTTCCTGCTGAAACAAACGCGTCTCCTTCTCCTAAAGACAGCGCCTTAAGTCCTACCGCCATAGATGAATCCTTTTTTGTTTTGATTACTACGTCGGCGTGGTCTTCCATTTCTACAACTGTATCTGCATTAAGAATTGAAATTCTATTCATGGATATGTTGTTTTCTTGGGCACATTTCAATATTTCGGATTCTTTTCCGCATAAAATTATCTCTATATCGCTACACTTAATTGCTTCCGCGCATCCCTTCATTATTTCAAGAGGTGCGTGATCACCGCCAAATGCATCTACTATAATTTTCATAATTTATGCCTCCTTAATATTCTTATCAAACCAATCCAAAGAACGGGCTGATAATTTTGAATAACGATCTTTTTTGTCTTTAATAACCTCGTCTAATTTAGGTAGTACACCGAAATTTGCTCCCATAGGTTGGAAGTTGGTCACAAACGGATCTGTAATATATTTTATAAGCGCACCCATCATAGTGAAATCAGGTAAATCAATCGGACCAAAGCCGTTAATGCGTCTAATGACATTTTCGGCTGTAATTATGCCGCACATTGCAGATTCCATATATCCTTCAACACCGCAAATCTGACCTGCAAAAAAGATGTTTGGATGGCTTTTTAAAGACAAATCAGTTGATAATACACGGGGCGAATCAATAAAGGTGTTTCTATGCATTACACCGTATCTGTAAAATTCAGCATTTTTCAAAGCTGGAATCATTGAAAAAACTCTTTTTTGCTCTGAAAATTTAAGATTAGTCTGAAAACCTACAAGATTATACATGGTGCCTGCAGCGTTTTCACGTCTGAGCTGTAGATTTGCCCAAGGTCTATGACCTGTGTTTGGGTCTACTAATCCGACCGGCTTCATAGGACCGAAACGAATCGTATCGTGACCTCTTTCTGCCATTATTTCAATAGGCATACATCCTTCGTAAACCTTTTTGTCTTTTTCAAAGCTTTTGAGTTCAATCCTTTCAGCACTGATTAGCTGTTCGTAGAATAAATCATACTGATATTTGTTCATGGGGCAGTTGATATAGTCGTCGCCGCCTCTTTCATATCTTGATGCTAAAAAAGCACAGCTCATATCAATGCTGTCAGCTGAAACAATTGGAGCGGCGGCATCATAAAAATTCAGCATTCCGCCACATAAAGAAGAAATCTGCTCAGCAAGGGTACAGTCAGTTAGAGGGCCTGTTGCAATTATAGTGATGATATCGCTTTTGGTGTCAACAGCTTCTACAATTTCATTGTGTATTTTAATATTGCTGAATGATTTGATTTTATCTGTAATAAATTGGCTGAAAATGTCTCTGTCTACGGCTAGCGCGCCGCCTGCAGCAACACCTGAAACATCAGCTGCCTCCATACAAACGGATGAGAATCTGCGCATTTCTTCTTTTAACAGTCCTGCTGAGGATTCAATTCGTGATGCCTTAAGTGAATTGGAGCAAACCAACTCAGCAAAGCTGTCGGAATGATGTGCCGGAGATTTTTTGCAGGGCTTCATCTCGTATAATTCAACATCAATTCCGTGCTTAGCAAGTCTGTATGCTGCTTCGCATCCTGCCAGGCCTGCGCCAATTACTCTAACAGTCACTGTTACTCCTCAGCTTTCTTACGTGATTTTCTTTCTGCTTTCTTTTCGAATCCGCAGTTGTCAGCAAGGCATTTTAAAATACCGCCTCTGGCTTTAAACAAAGTTTTTCCGCAAGTAGGACACGACTCTGAAGTCGGTTCGTCCCAGGTCATAAATTTGCAACTTATATTATCACATCCAAAATACTTGTATCCTTTTGCGGATTTTTTCTGAAGTATTTTAGAGTTGCATTTTGGACAAAGGCCTTTGGTTTCAACGGTAATTGGTTTAGTGTGTTTGCACTCGGGATAACCGGGACATGCAAGGAACTTGCCGAATCTACCGTTTTTAATTACCATTTTTCTTCCGCACAAATCGCAGATAACATCGGTTTCTTCTTCGGGTACTTTGATTTTAATACCGTTCATTGCATCTTCAGCAGAAGCCAATGTTTTACTGAAACCGCCGTAAAATTTTGAAATCATATCAACCCATTTGATTTTTCCGTCTTCAATGCTGTCAAGATCTTTTTCCATATCAGCTGTAAATCGGATGTCAACAATCTCTTTAAAGTGTTGCTCCATCTGCTCTGTTACAATTTCGCCCAGAGGTGTGGGAATCAAGCTCTTTTTATCCATTTTAACATATTCGTGAGCTAAAATTGTACTGATAATTGTTGCGAAAGTGCTGGGTCTGCCTATATTTTTCTCTTCAAGCAGTTTAATTAAACTTGCTTCAGTGTATCTCGCAGGAGGTTGAGTAAAATGTTGATTCGGTTTTACATCAACCAAGCTTAAAACGTCACCTTCTTTTAAGGGCGGCAAGGTTTTTTGAGCTTCTTCTTCAGTATCGGTTGACTCTTCGTAAACAGCGGTGAAACCGTCAAATTTTACAGAGTATCCTGACGCTTTAAAGATATATTTTCCGCAAGCAATATCAACATTAACAGTGTTGTGTACACATGGAGCCATCAATCCTGCAATAAAGCGAGACCAAATCAATTCATAAAGCTTGTATTGCTCACTTGTAAGGTCGGCTTTTACACGCTCCGGAGTGAGCTCAGGCATAGTAGGCCTAATAGCTTCGTGAGCGTCTTGCGCACCTGCTTTTGATTTATAATAAACAGGTTTTGATGGTAAATATTCTTTACCAAATCTGCTGATAATGTAATTTTCACCGGCACGTCGGGCTTCTTCTGATATACGAAGTGAATCGGTACGCATATAGGTGATTAGACCTGTTGCGCCCAGACCGGATACCTCTACACCTTCATAAAGCGCCTGAGCTATGCGCATTGTTCTTTTGGAAGTAAAGCCAAGCTTTCTGGATGCTTCTTGCTGTAAGGTGGAGGTTATAAAAGGAGGCGCAGGGCGCTTGTTTCGGATGCCTTTTTTTACTGTGTTTACAATAAAATCCGAGTTGGAGACTTCATGAAGTATTGAGGTTGCTTCATCACTGTTAGTGATGTCCATTTTGCCGCCGTCAGTACCATAAAATTTTGCAGAGAACTTAAGAGATTTCATACCCATAGGCGCTAATATAGCATCAATGGTCCAATACTCTTCAGGAATGAATCCTCTTATTTCTTTTTCTCTGTCAACAATGATTTTAACTGCAACTGACTGAACTCGTCCTGCTGAAAGCCCGTGTCTTATCTTTTTCCAGAGAAAGGGACTGATTTTATAGCCAACCAAACGGTCAAGGACACGTCTTGCTTGCTGTGCGTCTACCAGCTCCATATTGATTGAACGTGGATTTTTTATTTCCTGTGTTACAGTTGTTTTGGTGATTTCATTAAATGTGACACGGTTGCAATCCTCAATGTTAAGACCGAGAATATTGGCAAGATGCCAGGAAATCGCTTCGCCTTCACGGTCAGGGTCGGTTGCAAGCAATACGCCGTCACACTGTGCGGCACAGTCTTTTAGCTTTTTTATAAGCTCGGACTTGCCTTTTATATTGATATATTGGGGTTTAAATTCATGCTCGATATCAATGCCGATTTTTGATTGAGGCAAATCTCGTATATGACCCATTGAAGCCATAACTTCATATGAAGATCCCAAATATTTTTGAATCGTTTTTGCTTTTGATGGAGATTCAACAATTACAAGTTTGGACATATTATCCTCCAATGTTTAAAATATATCTTCCGCCCGGTTGAGCCGACACTATTCCCATAATTTCAAGTTCTGTTAGTGCAGAAATAGCGTCCGATGGGGACAGGTCTGATTTTTCTGTAACAATGTCAAAATACTGACTGTCTGATTCTTTAAATAAAGCTATTAACATTTTAGCATTATCCGATAAATTATCTAAATCAACATTAACCTGTGCTTTTTTAATTTGCTTAAGTTTGATTCTTTTCTTCTTTTCGCGCTTAGGTCTTTTATCCTCTTTAGGTTTGATGGTCTTTTCATTTGACACAACATCGTTAATATCATCTGCAACGGGAGAATCAATGCATGATATTATCTCTTTACAACCTGACAAGTTTAATTTATGCGGATAATAGTTGTTATACTCACAGAGCACATCATAGGGTGTTGTTATTGCAATAGCACCGTCACGTATAAGACGGTTTGATCCTGCATAAAGAGGGTTGGAAATTTCACCCGGTATAACGAAAATATCTCTTCCTTGCTCTAAAGCATGGTCAACGGTTATAAGTGACCCGCTGCTGTAAGTAGCTTCAACAACAATAGTGCCCAAGCTTAAACCTGATATAATTCTGTTTCTTATCGGAAAAGTATATTTACTCGCAGGTGCATCAGGTGGATACTCACTGATTAAAGCGCCGTTTTCAGATATTTCTTTTCTTAATTCGGCATTAACTGCCAGATAAGGATAGTTAAGGCCACATCCTAAAACCGCATAGGTTTTACCGTTAGCCCTTAATGCACCGATGTGTGCGGATGAATCTATTCCTACTGCTCCGCCACTAATGATAACAGCTCCGGCTATGGTAAGACGGTATGCCAACTCTCTTGCAATGCTTTTTCCTTGGTCACTGCACTTTCGTGTCCCAACCATTGCGACGCAAACTGTGCTGTTAAAATCAGGCATCTCGCCCAAAACATATAGTACTGCAGGCGGATCGGGAATTTGAGCCAGCAGCTTTGGATAATTCTTATCATTGGGAGTAATGATTTGATAACCAAGCTTATTGCATTGTGACATAATCTTTCTACAGTCTTCAAGAGATGTGTTGTTAAAGCGATTAAGCTCAGCTTTTGATAACAAACCAAGCTCTTTTAAATCTTCATAACGACACTCGGAAAATGCTTTTGCACTGCCAAAATGATTGATAATCGGTAGTAGCTTTCTGCTGCCAACACCGATAACAGACTGTAAAAATATCCAGTAAACAGTGTTTTTGTTATAGGTCATTTGCAAAGCTCCCACATAATTATTGAAGCCGCTACTGCCGCGTTGAAAGATTCGGCACGTCCTTTTATGGGAATGGTAACAGCGTCATTACACATTGATAATAATTCTGAGCTTATCCCGTTTGCTTCATTGCCTATGATAACTATGTCACCATCATTAAATTTAAAGGTGGTTATGTCTTTTGCAGATGGGCTTACAACAGCAGCAACCGACCGCATGGACAGTGCTTTTGTTTTTTCGATAAAACACTCAGGCGACAAGAATTGAAATATGTTTAAACGAAGCAAAGCTCCCATAGAAGCTCGTAATGACTTCGGGTTGTAAACATCACAACAATGGCCTATGAGTATCATTCCTTCAATTCCCAATGCTTCTGCAGTTCTAGCTATGGCACCAAGATTTGAAGGATCGGAAATGTTTTCACAAGCGATGTATCTTTCGGTATGATTTAATGACCTATTTTGATTAACAGAAGATTTATTAACCACACATAAAATGCCTTGAGAATTTTCTGTATCACTGATTTTTGCCATTACATCTTCGGTTACACAGTATGATGCCGTCGAGCAATCAACAAGATTGTTGACGTCTTCAGTAAATTTATCGAGAGCTTTTTGAGTAAAATAAAGTTCATCAATTGTGATGCCGAACTGCATAGCATCTCGGCACAGACGTAATCCCTCAAGAACAAAAAGATTGTTTTCTCGGCGCGCAGATGCAGAGCGTGTCAGTAAATTGACACGCTTGATTTTATCATTTGATTTGCTTGAAATGTGCTCAAATGTCATAAAAATCACCGCCGAATTGGTCATTAGATTAGCAAAAACACGCCCGTATACACGGGCGTGTAAGATTATTTACCTAAAGCTTTTTTTGCAGTTTCTACCAAAGCGGTGAAACCTGCTGCATCAGAAATAGCAATCTCTGAAAGCATCTTTCTGTTCATTTCAACACCGGCTTTTGACAAACCGTTCATAAAGGTTGAGTAGTTGATTCCGTTAAGTTTGCAAGCGGCAGAAATGCGGGTGATCCACAAACGACGGAAATCACGCTTTTTCTGCTTACGGCCGATATAGGCATACTGACCGCTCTTCATAACTGCTTCTTTAGCAGTGCGGAAAAGCTTAGACTTTGCACCAAAGTAGCCCTTGGCAAGCTTTAATACCTTTTTTCTTCTCTTGCGCGTCATCATTGCGCCTTTAACATGAGCCATTTTATTTACCTCCGAATAATTGAGTTATGGTCGGTTTAACCGAGTTGTTTTACTTGTAAGGAATAAGGCGCTTGACCTGTGCTACATTGGTTACATCGGCCATAGCGGCTTTGCGCAGATTTCTCTTACGCTTGGTTGTCTTCTTGTTAAGAATGTGTGACTTGTATGCGTGTGCACGCTTTACCTTGCCGGTTTTGGTAAGATTAAAACGCTTTTTTGCTCCGCTGTGAGTTTTGATCTTAGGCATTATATTTTCCTCCTTAGAATTATAAACGAATTATTTGGTAGACTTGGCAGCAAGAAACATAAGCATATTTCTTCCTTCAAGTTTAGCCGGTTTTTCAACGGTTGCAAACTCTTCACAGTAAGCGGCAAAACGTTGCATAATATCAAGGCCCAATTCGGGATGACCCATCTCACGGCCTCTGAATCGGATTGACACCTTTACGCGATTGCCGTCTTTAAGAAATTTAATTGCGTGGCCGCCTTTGGTTTCAAAATCATGAGTGTCAATGTTAAGAGAAAGACGAATCTCTTTAATCTCAACGACTTTTTGATTCTTTTTCGCTTCTTTTTCACGTTTGTTTTGCTCGTAAACATACTTAGAATAATCCATGACTTTGCACACAGGCGGAACTGCCTGCGGAGCAATCATAACAAGGTCAAGATCTTCGCTGTACGCTAATTTAAGAGCGTCATCGGATGAAACGATGCCAAGCTGCGAACCGTCTTTGCCTATTAATCTGACCTCTGATGCAGAAATCTCATCGTTGATAGGCATTTTCTTACTACTGCTAATGTGGAAGCACCTCCGTTAAAATAATAAAGCGTAGATAATAATTTATCTACGCATAATAACACAAAAAGGCACAATTAAGCCGTTAACTTTGTGATATTAACCCGTGCACATTGCACACAAGGTGAGATAAATTACAAACTATCTGCTTTGTTTTACCTGTCAATTATATCATCAAAAAACGATTTGTCAAGTGTTTTTTATCATAAAAGTCCATCAGAAGTATTGTTTGCTCTGAATTTGCTTGGGGTTACACCGCAATACTTCTTAAAAACTGATATAAAATACGAAGAGCTGTCAAATCCGCACATTTGTGAAATTTCTAATATAGATAACGAAGTTATAAGTAAATAATCGGTTGCTTTATCGATGCGTATTTTCAAAAGATACTCTAATGGCGTTTTATGCATAATTTGTTTGAATATTCTATGCAAATAATTTGGATGCAAACCAACCTCTTTTGAAACATCCTCAAGTGATATGTGATTCATATAATTTTCTTCTAAAAATTTTGCAGCTTTATAAACAGATCTAACTTTTTCGCTAGTATGATGTGATGCTTTAGATTTTTGTGAATCATAATAAAATAAACAAAGAAGTTCTAATAACGAATGATACAAAACCAATTCAGAGCAACGTTCATTCGATAAGTAACTTGTTATAATATCTTTATACAATCGTTCGGCGACGTTATAATCTGTACACGTCAAACTGCTGGGCATTTGGCTTAACGTGTTAATTTCATTGTGATCATAACTAAAATACAACACATAAGCATCACCGTATTTTTTACTATACACCGTTTGCCCCGGCCTTAAAAATCTTACAACTCCCCTTTTAATATCATACTTAATTCCGTCAACAACAAAATAGCCGCCGTCTTCTGTAAAAAGAATAACTTCATAGCATTTAGTTATTCTTGGTAGAGTTAAGCCGGTTTTGATATCAAAGGCAGTCATGTTTTCACTTTTTAGCAGTGCTGCGCGCTCAATGTTAACCGATAAAAACGTGTTTTTGAAGTTTAAAGCAGACAAAATCATCACCTAGGTTAAGAAATTAATATAATTAGTTAATATTTTCGATTGAATTGGTTAATATTCTATCATATAATTGCACATAAGTCAAACAGAAAGGACTGCTAATTATGCATTTTAATGACAGAGACGAAATTATAGCGTTGACTCCCCTTTGGAAAGGTGAAAGATTGCCTGACGGCAGACCGAAGGTCGAGGATAAGTATCTTGATGCTTTGCAAGGAATGACACTTGAAGAGGTTTGGAAGCCCATTTATGTGTTAGGATATGAAAATCAATTTGTAGGCGGTGGTGAAAATCCTATGCACGCCTTGCACGATGATGGTCGTAAACTAATCGGTCGCGCAGTAACTTGTAGCTTCTGCCCTACTCGCCCTGATTTGCATGAAGTAATGTTTGCCAAGGGTGCTGAAGAAGGAAGAAAAGGAAATTATAATCAATGGGTCATCGATTCCCTTGTAGAGCGTGACGTTGTAGTTGCAGATATGTATGATAAGATTTATAAAGGCACTTTTCTTGGCGGAAATCTTACCACGGCAATCAAAACCAAAACCAAGACCGGCGGAGCTGTTATTTGGGGCGGTATAAGAGACGTTGAGCAAATGAAAAAGGTTGAGGATGTTCAGGTGTATTATCGCGGAATTGATCCTACACCTATTCGAGAGTTTATTATGACCGGATTTAACTCTGTAACTAATTTTGGCGGTGCAGTTTGCTTACCCGGTGATGTTGTTTTTGGCGCAGGTGGAGGCGTGCTGTTTATACCGAGTCATCTGGTGGCAGACGTTGTTGAAGGCGCTGCAAAGACTCACGTTAAGGATGATTTCGGGTTTGAAATGATAGCTCAAAACAAATTTACCACTGCTCAAATTGACCGAAACACCTGGACGGTTGAAATGCTTGATATGCTCCTTGAATGGATTAAAACTGACCCCAGAGGTGAGGAATATCGTGATCTTGACTGGTCAAAAGAGTATGATTTAGCTATAAACGGTGATCCCAACGATACACAGACAGCTCTTTAAAATAAGACTTATTACATATAATTTTGGTAAAAAGATATTGACATATCTTTAAAGCTAAAATATAATTAAATATCGCCACAGATAACGGTGCTGCGATGAATTTCGCAGCACCGATTATTTGTTATTACAGTTCTAAGGTGGTTGTTACAGTGATTAATGTTCCTGAGATATTCAGCAGTCTCGTCTTTAACGACGCTGTTATGGAGGACAAGCTCCCCCGTGAAACCTATAAGGTTGTCAAAAAGACTATAGAAAAAGGCATACCTCTTGACCCTGCTGCTGCAGCTGTTGTTGCAAACGCAATGAAGGATTGGGCTATTTCAAAGGGTGCAACACATTATACTCATTGGTTTCAACCGCTTACAGGAATAACTGCCGAAAAGCACGATAGCTTTATAACCCCTGTAAAAAACGGCGTTATTATGGATTTAACAGGTAAAGAGCTTATAAAAGGCGAACCCGATGCCTCCAGTTTTCCCTCAGGCGGCCTTCGTGCCACTTTTGAAGCTCGAGGATATACAGCGTGGGATCCTACTTCTTTTGCATTTATAAAAGATGGTGTTTTATGCATTCCTACCGCTTTTTGCTCTTATGGCGGTGAAGCACTTGATAAAAAGACTCCTATGCTTAGATCTATGGATGCGCTCAATACTCAGGCATTGCGTGTTCTTAATTTGTTTGGCAACAATTCTGTTGCTCGTGTTGTAGCAACTGTTGGCCCGGAGCAAGAATATTTTCTAATTGATAAAAAGCTCTATGAACAGAGAAAAGATTTGATTTTTACAGGAAGAACCCTGTTTGGAGCAAATCCTCCCAAAGGCCAAGAGCTTGAAGATCATTACTTTGGCGCAATTAAACCACGCGTTGCAGCTTTTATGGCTGAACTGGATGAGGAATTATGGAAGCTTGGCATTTTTGCAAAAACCAAGCACAACGAGGCAGCACCGGCACAGCACGAGCTTGCTCCTATTTTTACCTCAATGAATATTGCAACTGACCATAATCAGCTTACTATGGAGACTATGAAAAAGGTAGCTCAGCGTCATGGTCTTGTGTGCTTATTGCACGAAAAGCCCTTTGAAGGAGTTAACGGAAGCGGTAAGCACAATAACTGGTCTTTGTCTACCGATACCGGTAAAAACTTGTTGGATCCCGGCAAGACTCCTTCTGAAAACGCACAGTTTTTACTTTTCTTAGCTGCTGTAATTAAGGCAGTCGATGAATTTGCCCCTCTTATGCGTTGCTCTATCGCCAGTGCAGGTAATGACCACAGATTGGGTGCAAACGAGGCACCGCCCGCCATTGTTTCAATGTTTTTGGGTGATGAGCTGACAGAGATTTTGGATTGTATTGTCAACGATGTTCATTTTGAGGCACATAAATCTCACAAAATGAAGTTAGGCCTTGACATTATACCTACTTTCCCTAAAGATAACACTGATAGAAACCGTACCTCTCCCTTTGCTTTTACCGGAAATAAATTTGAATTCAGAATGTTGGGTTCGGCAGCATCTATTGCCGATACAAACACTATTATAAACACCATTGTTGCCGAAGAATTAAAGCAATTTGCTGATATTCTTGAAGGCGCTGAGGACTTTACCGTTGCGCTTAATAATCTCATTAAAGATACCGTTAAAAATCACAGTCGCGTAATTTTTAACGGCGACGGATATTCTGCAGAATGGGAGCAAGAAGCAGAGCGCAGAGGTTTACCCAACCTCAGAACAAGCGTTGATTGCTTGCCTTATATGGTGAAACCCGAATATGTTAAGGTTTTTGAAGAGCATAAGGTGTTTTCTGAAACAGAGCTAAAATCAAGACTTGATATTGAACTTGAGACATATTCAAAGGTTATCAATATTGAAGCACTTACTTCTATCAGTATGATAAAGCAAGAAATAATTCCTGCAGTAATCGAGTATATAAAAGATGTTTCTTCGGCGACCTCAAATCTTCTTGCCGTCGGTGGAATAGACTGTATGTTTGAAAAGAATCTTCTCGCTAAACTTAATGGCTTGGTTAGCGAATTAAGCCGCAATTGTGATATTCTAAGTGAAGCGGAAGAAGATGCCGCAATTTGTGCTTGTCATATTGAAAAAGCCGGCAAATTTAAGGATTTGGTTATTCCTGCAATGAATAAGTGCAGAAGCATAGCAGATGAATTAGAAACTCTGGTTGGCAAAAAGTATTGGCCCTTCCCCACTTACAGCGATCTTTTGTTTAAAGTATAATTGATATATTGGTGGTAAAGATAATGAGTAAAATCGGATTTGATAACGAAAAATACTTAAATTTGCAATCACAACATATTCAAGAGCGTATAAACAAGTTTGACGGCAAGCTTTATTTGGAACTTGGCGGTAAGCTGTTTGATGATTATCACGCATCAAGAGTGTTGCCGGGTTTTCAGCCCGACAGTAAGATTAAAATGCTGCTTCAGCTTAAAGATTGTGCCGAAATTGTTATCGTCATTAATGCCTGCGATATTGAAAAGAATAAAATTCGAAGTGATTTGGGCATATCATATGATGTAGACGTGGTCAGACTCATAGACGCTTTCAGAGGTATGGGGCTTTTTGTCAGCAGTGTTGTAATGACCCAGTATGCAGGTCAATTTGCTGCTGATGTATTTAAAAAGAAACTTACAAATCTTGGTGTTAATGTATATTCTCACTATCCTATCGTAGGTTATCCTAATAACATTCCGCTTATTGTAAGCGAAAACGGGTACGGTAGAAATGAATATATTGAAACCACTAAACCGTTGGTAATTGTTACTGCGCCCGGTCCCGGAAGCGGCAAGCTTGCCACCTGCTTATCTCAGCTTTATCACGAGCATATGCGCGGCATTACTGCAGGATATGCAAAATTTGAAACCTTCCCTATATGGAACCTTCCTTTAAAGCATCCTGTTAACTTGGCGTATGAAGCTGCTACGGCCGATCTTAACGACCTTAATATGATTGACCCGTTTCATCTTGAAGCTTACGGCGAAACAACTGTAAATTACAACCGTGATGTTGAAGCATTTCCTTTGCTTAAAGCTATGCTTGAGAAAATTTTGGGCAAAAGCCCATACAACTCCCCCACCGATATGGGTGTAAATATGGTTGGCAACTGTATTGTGGACGATGAGGTTGTAAGAGAAGCAGCTAAAGCAGAAATAATCAGAAGATTTTATAAAATCAGTTGCGACAAGGTTTTAGGTACGGTTAATGAAAGTGCAGTAACTAAAGTTAAATCTATTATGCAGCAGACAGGACTTTTTGTTTCAGACAGAATTGTTGTAAAGCCGGCTCTTGATAAAGCTAAAATGGCAGGCGCACACGCTGTTGCCATTGAGCTTGATGACGGAACTGTTGTTACCGGCAAAAGCACAGCGCTGCTTGGTTCTGTTTCTGCAGCACTGCTTAATGCTATGAAGGCAATGGCAGGAATTGATGACGAGGTTCCCCTTATAGCTCAAACCTTTATTGAACCTATTGTCAAGCTTAAGCGAGACACCTTCAGATCATATACATCTCACCTCAACTCAAACGAAATGCTTATTGCACTTTCGAGCAGTGCTTCGGTAAATCCACAAGCAGAAAAGGCGCTTTCACAAATTTATCGTTTGAGAGGAATGGAACTTCATTCATCAGTAATGCTGTGTGCTGAAGACGAAAAGGTGCTTAAGAAGTTAGGTGTTAATTACACCTGCGAACCCATCAGAAGAGACAATAACGCTTTTTAAATAAAAAAATGAACGGCACAAGCCGTTCATTTTTTTATTATCTTATTAATCTTGCTGTGGAATTTTAAATAATATAGATTCATTATACCGTTAAATGCAAAGTCGTAAACCAAGAAAGCTATGTTGGCTAAAATCAAAACTGCTAAAACGGTGTATTCACCTAAGAAAGAAACATCTTCAAAGGGTATAAAATTAAGCTTATCAAGAATAAAATATATTGATATTATTGAGGAATTAAACGTTATGAATTTAATAATATAAGCTAATATTTTGTTGAGTTTTTCTATCCATATTTTAATTATGGGATAATACCCCAAAAACACTATGAATGTGACAGCGCACTCGTTTCCGCCCAACAGCAGCCCTAATATTGACACAACTATATAAGAAGCAAAAGCCCATCTTTTGCCCGATTCGATTACAACTACACCAATAAACAAGCCGCAAAGTGCACTGACAGCATAATCGGTAAATGAAATGAATCTGCACAGCAGCATCAAAACAATGCATACTGAAGAAATTATTGCAGAAAAGGATACGTTGGCTATTTTTTGTTTATCAGCAGCACGCAATACAATCGCCACCCATACATTCACAGCAGGTATCTGCACACCAAAGCCCCATACAAATATCGCAAGAGTCACATCCGCCTGAGCCGTTTGAACGATAAGGATTTCTGCCGCTTCTGGCATATTGAATCTGGTTTAAAGCTGCTCTGTATTCGCCGTTGGAGGGGTCCATTCTGCATGCTGTGGCAAAATTGGTATATGCATTTTCAAACCATCCGCGTTTATACTGAACGCTTCCGTTAAGAAAATACCATTCTGCATCGCGCTGACTAATTTCAACAGAGTCAAGCATTCGCTGTGCCTCATCGAGACGGTTTTGGTTAATCATCGTTCTTATATCTGAAAAGTGTGTGCTTTTATAAGAAGAATAACCGCCGGATGCTGAGTCCTTACCCATTCTGCGAGCTTCCATTATTGAATCGTATGCCTCGTTAATTTCTTTCATTTTCTCTTCGGCAATATCGGAGAGAGGATTATTTACATAATTGTCAGGATGATACTTACGTGCAAGATTTCTGTATGCAGTTTTAATTTCCTCATCTGTTGCGTTTCTTTTAATACCTAAAACCTCATACGGATCTTTCATTGCTTTTCCTCCTTGCGATTAATAATTCGTTTTATTTCATTTGGCATACCAAGGTATAGTATGTTCTTGATTATGTTGGAAAATTGATTGTTATCAAGCAGCTCAAAGGATGCGCCTGCTTCGTTTGAACATACGTTTAAATTTGCGACAACATCATTGAGATTGACATTTTTTAAAGGATTAAAATTGTTGCTCCTAACATCAGCTTCCAGATCGTCCAATGCATCAGCCATATATACCCATTTGCCAACACAGTATCCGATTCTGTAACATATACGCTTTTTACTTTCGCCAACAGCGTTTTCAAATATTTTAGCAAGGGCAACAGCTGTAGGATCAGCTGCAGCATCAATGTTGGGTGCGGAAGCTTCTATCAAGACTTGAGCGTTGTTCATTTCTTTCATTATAGCGCATAGTTGAGGATATTTCAATGTCGCTTTTTTATATTTTCTTTTAATGATAGCTTTGAGTAACAATGCTTTTATTTTTTTGCCGTCGCGCAAATCATCGCAGCATTTGAAATAAAGCATTATTACTGCAACTGCAGATACATAATTGTATATCTCATCTGCAGAAGAACAATCGCATGTAAATGAGCATTTTTTTAAAGGATTATAGATGCATTTTCCTTTTTTAAAAGATACATTATCGCAATTTACTGACAGTAACAACGCTGCCAAAAAGGTAAAATCATAGCTTAAAGTCATTCTGATTAAATGACCGTAAAGCTTTCCTGATTTTTTGCAAAGTGAGCAATAAACTGCTTTGTATTTTTCATACTCTAAAACCTTTAATTCGGGTTTGTATATTTTTACATATCCAAACATTTATTTAGATAATACCTTTCTTAAATATTTTCCTGTATATGATTTATCGCAGGCGGCTATGGCTTCGGGAGTTCCTTCAGCAATAATGTATCCTCCCCCGCTGCCGCCTTCAGGTCCTAAATCTATAATGTGATCGGCAATTTTGATAACATCAAGATTATGCTCAATTACAACCACGGTGTTGCCTGCATCAACAAGCTTGTTTAAAACTTCAATAAGTCGATGAACATCAGCGGTGTGAAGGCCCGTGGTTGGCTCGTCGAGAACATAAATTGTTGATCCGGTAGAGCGCTTAAGCAACTCGGTCGCCAGCTTAACACGTTGAGCTTCACCGCCTGATAAAGTTGTAGCGGGCTGCCCTAACTTAATGTATCCCAGTCCGACGTCGTAAAGAGTTTTAATTTTATTATAAATTTTTGGTACATTCTCAAAGAATGATATAGCGTCCTCAACGGTCATATCAAGAACATCAAAGATATTCTTGCCTTTATATTTGATTTCAAGTGTTTCTCTGTTATATCTGTGACCATTGCATACATCGCAAGGAACATAAACGTCAGGAAGAAAATGCATTTCGATTTTAACTATACCATCGCCCTGGCACGCCTCGCAACGTCCGCCTTTAATGTTGAAGGAAAAGCGTCCGCTGTTATATCCCTTCATTTTTGCTTCTTTGGTTTGAGCGTACAGCTCACGTATATCGGTAAAAACGCCGGTGTAGGTTGCAGGGTTTGACCTTGGCGTTCTTCCAATTGGACTTTGGTCAATATTTATAACCTTGTCAAGAAACTCTTTTCCTGAAACATCGGAATGCTTGCCCCATCTTGTTTTTGCACCGTTTAAATCACATGCAAGACGTTTATACAAGATTTCATTAACCAAGGATGATTTACCTGAGCCGGAAACACCTGTAACAGCAACAAAAGTTCCTAAGGGGAATGCAGCATCAATATTCTTTAAATTGTTATGGCAACAACCATGTAGAATCAATTTATTACCGTTCCCACGGCGTCTTTTGGCAGGTATAGGGATAAATCTCTTTCCTGACAAATAAGCGCCTGTGATAGATTTTTCGCAAGCTATAATATCATCCACAGTGCCGGCGCATACAACTTCACCGCCGTGCACACCGGCTTCCGGTCCTATATCAACAATATAGTCAGACGCGCGCATAGTATCTTCATCGTGCTCAACTACAATAACGGTGTTACCTACGTCACGTAAATGCTTAAGCGTGTCTATTAAACGCTCATTGTCGCGCTGATGTAATCCAATGCTGGGTTCATCCAGGATATACATAACTCCAATCAAAGATGAACCGATTTGAGTTGCTAATCTTATGCGCTGGCTTTCTCCGCCTGACAATGTTGAAGCGCTGCGAGACAAGCATAAATAATCAAGCCCAACATTTTTTAAGAATCCCAGCCGTGACTTAATTTCTTTTAATATTGCAGCAGATATTATCTGTTCTCTGTTGTTGAGCTCTAAATGATCTAAAAAATTTATAAGATCAAATATGCTCATATTACTTAGTTCGTCAATATTTTTGTCGCCAACAGTAACAGCAAGTGAGATAGAATTCAAACGGGCACCTTTACACTTTTGACATTGGCAAACACTCATATACTCTTCAAGTTCATTGCGTATATACTCGCTTGTAGTTTCAGTGTACCTGCGGCTGAGATTGTTAACAACGCCTTCAAAGTCTGTCATATAACGACTTCCGCCTGCGGCCAATGAACGCTGCACGGCAAATTTTTCTCCGTCTGTGCCGAATAATATAGCTCTTTTACCGGCGTCGGAAATGTTTTTAAACGGAGTGCTCATAGTAAAGCCATATTTTTTGCCCAAACCTTGATAATACATATTTGCGATGGAATTATATTTATCCATACTGTTCCAACCGCTGGCGCGTATAGCTCCTTGCTCAAGAGATAGGTTTTCATCACTGACAACTAAAGAGGGGTCAACAGTCATGATTACACCAAGCCCGGAGCACTCAGGACAAGAACCATAAGGGTTATTAAAAGAAAACATACGCGGAGAAAGCTCTTCAACGCTTATATCGTGTTCCGGACATGAGTAGTTTTGAGAAAATAGTATTTCATCATCACCAACTACGCTTACTATAAGCAAACCGCCCGATAAAGATAACGCTGTTTCGACTGAGTCAGTTAAACGCGATTCAATTCCGTTTTTGATGACAAGGCGGTCAACAACTACCTCAATATTGTGCTTTTTGTTCTTATCAAGCTCTATTTTTTCTGATAAATCAAAGAGATTGCCGTCTACTCTTACGCGAGCATATCCACTCTTTTTAAGCTGTTCCAGCTCTTTTATATATTCACCTTTTCGCCCTCTTACGATAGGCGCAAGCAGAATGATTCTGCTGCTTTCGGGCAGGGCTGCTATTTTATCTACGATTTGATCAATGGTTTGTTGTACTATTTGATGACCGCATATGGGGCAATGAGGTATACCGATTCTTGCATAAAGCAGACGTAAATAATCATGTATTTCTGTAACTGTTCCCACTGTTGATCTGGGATTCTTCGATGTTGTTTTTTGATCAATTGATATAGCCGGAGAAAGCCCATCAATGCTTTCTACATCGGGCTTTTCCATTTGACCTAAGAATTGTCTTGCATAGCTGGAAAGAGACTCAATATAACGTCTTTGACCTTCTGCAAACAATGTGTCAAATGCAAGGGATGATTTTCCTGAACCGGACAAACCGGTTAAAACAACCAGCTTGTCACGGGGTATTTCAAGATTGATACCTTTTAGATTATTTACTTTTGCGTTTTTGATAATAATTTTACCAATAGACATATTACACCTCATCGCGTAGTGCTTTAATTCTTTCTCTTAAATAAGCGGCATGTTCAAACTCTAACAGCTTAGCAGCATTTTTCATTTCTTTGGTTAAGCGGTCGATAAGCTCTGCTCTCTCTCTTTTTGAAAGCTTTGAGGTTGATTTTGCCTTTTTATCGTCTTTTGGTGTGATTTCAATTATATCTCTGACATCTTTAATAATTGTCTTGGGTACAATTCCGTGCTCTTGATTATACTTTATTTGAATTGAGCGTCTGCGTTCGGTTTCGACGATGGCACGCTCCATAGAATTTGTGACACTATCGGCATACATAATAACCTGACCCTCGGCATTACGCGCTGCACGGCCAATGGTTTGAATTAAAGATGTTTCACTTCGCAAAAATCCCTCTTTATCTGCATCTAAAATAGCAACCAGAGAAACTTCGGGTAGATCTAATCCTTCTCTGAGAAGATTAATGCCTACCAATACGTCAAACTCACCCAGTCTCAAATCGCGAAGTATTTCCATTCTTTCTATTGTGTCAATATCGTGATGCATATACCTAACTTTTATATTTCGAGTTGAAAAATAATCTGTTAAATCTTCCGCCATTTTTTTGGTAAGAGTAGTTACCAAAACACGTTCGTTTTTAGCAGTTCTAATATTGATTTCTGACAGAAGGTCATCTATTTGCCCCTCAGTGGGCTTGACTACAACCATGGGGTCTAACAACCCGGTAGGTCTGATAACTTGCTCTACGGGCTTTGCGCAGTGTTCTGCCTCAAAAGCACCGGGTGTTGCACTAACATAAATAGACTGATTAAGTTTTGAATAAAATTCGTCAAAATTCAAGGGTCTGTTATCGTAAGCGCTAGGCAATCTGAATCCATATTCAATCAAAGATGTTTTTCTTGCTCTGTCACCGCCGAACATTCCTCTGATTTGAGGCAGTGTTACGTGAGATTCATCAACAATAAGCAAAAAGTCGTCGGGAAAATAATCAAGTAGTGTAAAGGGAGTGCTGCCGGGAGCTCTTCTTGATAGTATTCGAGAATAGTTTTCAACGCCTTTGCAGGTGCCGATTTCTCTCAACATTTCCATATCATATTCTGTTCTTTGACGAATTCTTTGAGCTTCTATCAGCTTATTATTCTCTTCAAAATATGCAATTCTTGACTCCATTTCAGTGCGTATTTCGGCAAGAGCATCATCCATTTTCTCACCGCTGACAATATAATGTGAAGCGGGATAAATTCCAATGTGAGCCAAAACCTCTTTAATTGCACCTGTTAAAGGATCAAAAGAAAGTATTCTTTCTATTTCGTCATCAAAATACTCAATTCTTATTGCTGTGTCATTATAATAAGCAGGAAAGACTTCCACAACATCGCCGCGAACTCTAAATTTGTTGCGTACAAAATTCATGTCATTTCTTTCATATTGCAAATCGATGAGCTTTAAAAGCAATTCGTCTCGCGGTTTTATCATTCCGGGGCGCAGAGAAATAACCATATTGCGGTAATCAATAGGGTTGCCAAGTGAGTAAATGGATGAAACACTGGCTACTATTATTACATCGTTTCGTTCAGAAAGTGAGCAGGTAGCCGAATGTCTTAGCTTGTCTATTTCATCGTTTATAGCTGAATCTTTTTCTATATAAGTGTCTGTGCCTGGAATATATGCCTCGGGTTGATAATAATCGTAGTAGGAAACAAAATATTCAACAGCATTCTCGGGAAAGAATTCTCTGAATTCAGAGCAAAGCTGAGCAGCAAGAGTTTTGTTGTGAGCAAGAACAAGTGTTGGCTTATTTACTTGAGCAACAACATTAGCCATAGTGAAGGTTTTACCGCTTCCGGTAACACCTAAAAGAGTTTGCTCTTTAACTCCCCTGTTTATTCCCTCAACCAGCTGTTCTATAGCTTGCGGCTGGTCACCTGTCGGTTTATAGCTTGAATGTAATATGAATTTATCCGGCATGTTCTCACTCCTCTCTTTTTTGATTGTTTTCTGCCATTTTCTTATCTTAAATTCACTTAAAATTTCCTCAAAAAGCTGGCGAATAGTATATTACACTAATTTAGGTCACAAATTTGTAATCGTATTTAGTACAAAATATTCAGCTGAGTATTCATCATAAAGAGATTTCATTATTGCTCTCATTTTGGACAATGGCTTTTTTAGGGAAGAAATCTACTATTTTAACAATTATTAATGTGAAAGCAACAAATTTAACAACCTCTACTATTTTATTAACTGTGTTAGTGAACTCAATTAATGCAGCTCTAACATTTGCCTGAGAATTTGAGAAGTACGCTAAGACGCGGTCATCAATCATATTTGTAACAGGTTCTTCGTAATTCAACATTCTTAAAATTAAAACCGCCACTAACAAAACGAATGGAATAGCTACAGAAAACCTCAAATAATACGGTATATTCTTTTTCTTTTTTTCTAAGATGCATATAGAAAGAATTATTATGAACAAAGATAGGTAAAAATATCCGTTTAACCTAATATGCATGAAATCAAAAAAATCAGTTTCTCCACCACGAAAGCCCACATCTAATCGTTCTCCAAAAAGCCAAAAGCTTGACTTTATCCACAAAAGGCAATTTGCTATCAACAATAAAACCTTGGAACCTTTTTTTGAAAATAAAGCAAAAATAATTAAACCGCAAAAAGTAAAATTAAATATATTTCCTCTTATTCCATTGAAGATGGTGTTTTCAATATACTCCAAAGAAGTTCTGCCTGATAATAATCGTTCAATAGGATATGTAAAGCACCTATAAATACCTAAACAAAAAAATAAAATAGCAGTTATGATATTTAACACTGTAATTTTAGATTTTAATTTTCCCATCTTGAACCACCTCTTGATTAAAAGTATTTATTGTTAAAACTAATGAGTTTTTCTATTACTCGAATTTAGGTCATAAATTTATTTGGTTTACGTAGTGTTATTACGTGTTATCTTGTGTTAAAAAGTCCCTAAAAACGACGTTTTGTAACGATTTTTAGAGTAAATCTCGTGTTAGGAAACAAAATATTCCACCGCATTTTCGGGGAAGAATTCTCTGAATTCAGAGCAAAGCTGAGCAGCAAGAGTTTTGTTGTGAGCAAGAACAAGTGTTGGCTTATTTACTTGAGCAACAACATTAGCCATCTTGAATGTAATATGAATTTATCCGGCACCTGTCTCACCTCTTTTTTTGTATCAGTATATTATACCACATTTACGTCAAGATGTAAATAAACAACCGATACAAATTTTTGTATCGGTTGTTTTCAATTAAATAATAATATCAATCTTTTCAGTGAGTTTATTGAAATTAACTTTTTTAACAATTTCTTTACCGTTATGTTTAATCAATACATCATACTCACCGTAGAATCCTCTGAATGAGCATTCACCATTGTTTAAATCAGTGTTAAAGCTAGTGTTCCATTCTTCTTTTATAAGCTTTTGAAGAGTAAAATATGATTTTTTACGTTTACAGTTTATGTCCAAAAGACATCCCATACAATCTGATTCACCCTTCCAGGTATCGCCATCCTTTAAATTCCAGAAAATTATACCCTTCATTGACGGAATGCTAAACCACAGATGATAAAGCTTATCGAGAATTTCTGCCTGAAGCTCTTCTCCTTCTTCCCAAGTAAAGCCATTATACACCGTAGGCACTGTAATTTCGGTAATATACATAGGCACACCAAGTGACGACATTCTGTGATAGGTTTCCATCAAATGGTCAATGTTGTATCTGCCCATCATTAAATCGTTTTTTACACCCTCATCACTCATGAAATGGAACTGAAATCCGATAGAATCAAGGCGAATTCCCTCTTCTATAAGCGCTTTGTTTTCTAAATAATATTGATCGGCTTTGTCGCCGTAATTTACACCGGTACAATCGTTTCGCTCTAATATTGTATTGTTTGAAAACAACTCTGACGCAGTATTCAGTGCCCATTTAACATATTCAAAAGCCGAACCTTCTTGAAGAAGTGGAAAATCAGGCGTTCTTTTTTCTGCCAAAAGAGACTCATTAACAACATCAAATAAATAAAATTTTCCTTCATATCTTTCTGCAACAACAGCCATATAATTTCTAATTTGTTTTTTGAGCTCTTCCGGATCGCGTGATGCCCATTTGGGGTGCCAGGAATCGGCCAACAATGGTTGGCCTTTTATCCTGAGCCCATTTTCTTTTGCAAAATTCAGCATATAATCTGACGGTGGTCGTCGATAAATATACTCACTATCTGCATTAAAGCGATATACACCCTCTGATGTTTCCATTACACTCCAACAAAATGTTGTTGTAATAAGATTAAACAAATCAGTAACAGCATCTCTGTATGATTGTTCATTTTCATTCATATCGCCAAGCATAAAAGGTGCAACACCAAAATCAAAGTCATGATTAATTTGTTTAACTGAAACTTCACAACCGACAGGTTTTCCTTCACTATCCCTTACAGAAAGGTTAAAGTCACCTTTGCGGTATGATTCAATACCACCTTCTATTTGTGCCTCATATTTGGCGTATAGTTTACGAAAGTTTTCAAGTGCAGTTTTCATACCTTCTCCTTAGAACTGGCATCTGGAAAGATGTCTTTGAGTATCAGGGCGCTCACCGTTTGCTGCTTCAAACTCAATGTTTTTCCAAACGTTGTGGTAATATTCTACCTTCTCTTCATCGAGCTCTACACCAAGACCCGGAGCATCGGGTACAAGCATATGACCATTGATATACTTATGCTTTCCGCCCTTAATAACGTCATCCAGTTCGTGATGATAGTGACCGTCAATTGAGTAGTTAATCTGGGGAGTTGATGCAGCAAGGTGAATATTAACAGCAGTTGAAACACCAATTTCAGCGCCTGCGTGCATACTCATACCAATGTGGAATGCTTCGCAAACTGCAGCGAGCTTTTTAGTAGCCCAAATTCCACCCCACTTATGAGCATCTGCAAGAATAATATCACAGGCATTTTCTCTTATGCCGACAGGAAGAGTGTCAAAATTAACTACGCACATATTTGTTGCAATTGGAATATGTATATCCTTTCTAACCCGTGACATTCCTTCTATTCCCCAGCAAGGATCTTCTAAATATTCGAGCCCTATTTCGTCAAGCTGCTGAGCATATTTAATAGCGGTTTGAGGACTCCAGCAGCCATTGGGGTCAATGCGGAGCTTAAATTTAGGTCCAAAATGATTGCGAAGAGCACGAAGCACCTCGATTTCATGTGCGGGGTCATGTGCGCCTCCTTTAAGCTTTAAACAATCAAAGCCGTGTTCAGCAACTGCCTTTTCGCAGAATTTAATAATATCTTCCGGTGTTTTTTCACCGCCAAGGCCTGTTTTTTCATCTTTAAGTCGGAAGAATACATAACCTGAGAACGGTACTTCTTTACGATACATACCACCAATCATCTCACAAAGAGGACGATCTGCTTTTTTAGCAATTATATCCCACAGGGCAATCTCAATTCCGGCAATGGCGCTTAATCCAAAATAGCCGTGAAAATATGCCTTCATATGAAAGCGTTCGGTTATGGTTTCGATATTAAAAGGATCTTCACCGATGAGCTTTTTAGCCATCTCTTGAATGATTTCTTCAATTCCGTTATCGCCTCTTGTTTCACCAAGACCGGTGATTCCCTCGTCTGTATAAACCTTAATAAGAGTTCTGGTTGTAGAGTTTCTGTAACCTTGTGACCAAAGTATAGGTGCTTCAAAAGGAATGTTGACTCTTATGGTTTCGATTTTTTCAATTCTCATATTACTGCCTCCTAAACATTTGACAATATGGTGTTTTAATTATATAATATTATTTAATACTAAATTAGATATAATTACAGCATAAAATAACATTATATTAGCACGGGTGATGATATGGATATTGCATTAAATTTATCTTTGACTGTTAACAGAGCGCGATTTGCTGAATCAAACAGCTTGTTTAAGGATTGTAATATTTCTGAAGAGCGAACCGTAACGCAATATGAACTTGTTTTGTTTTTAGATGACGGCGGCTATTCAGTAATAAACGGAGAAAAATATGCAATAACAAAAGGATCCATCAGACTTCACAAGCCCGACGACATAGTTTATAGCTGTAAATTTAGTGATATATATACCGTTCATTTTGATTTATTTGATAACGATCTGTTAGATAATATTTCAAGCTTTACATATAATCTTGATTATAATTCTTCTGTTGAAATTTTTAAGAAAATAATTGAAGCATATGCAGATGAGAGCACGTTAAAGGTTATTTATAATTTATTTAAGATATTAAATTTGTTGCAAATCAATACTAAAAACACCTTATGCACAGATAAAAACATATTATCCGTAAGAAATTATATTGATAATAATTATAAAAAAAAGATTACTCTTTCGGAACTTTCAAAACAGTATTATATTCACCCGGTATATTTGCAAAAGAAATTTAAATCTGTTTTCGGTATTACACCAAACGAGTACATAAAAAAACTAAGAATTAATGAAGCAAAAAAATTATTATTAACTACTAATATGTCTATTGAGAGCGTTAGTGAAAGCATCGGTTTTTGTAATACATCATATTTTATAAAAACCTTTTGCAACGTTGTAAATATGACTCCTGCTAAATTCAGAATAAGTTCAATAGAAAAATATGATTTTATATAAAAAAAACAAGCGTACTTTCGTACGCTTGTTTTTTTAAAACTTAAAGATTTTTAGTGCATTTTCAGATAAGATTTTTCTGTTGTCAGAATCGCAAAACCCAAGTTTAAAGAAAGTAGATAACTCTTCTGTTGGCGACCACATAGGATAATCTGTACCAAAAAGAACTTTGTCTGAGCCGTAACGTTCTATAATTTCTTTTGATTTATCAGGCGAAAGATAGTAAAAGCTAGAAGAGCAGTCAACGTATAAATTTGGCTTATCTGCCAACTGCTTTGAAGCTTCTTCCCATATTGACCATCCACCCATATGAGCACCGATAATAGTTAAATTCTTATATATATCCAGTACAGGAATAAGTCTGTTGGGGTTAGAGTAGTCATACCGATTATCTCCTGTGTGCATTAAAATTGGCAAATTATATTCTTCGCACAGTTCGTAAATTTTTAAACAACGATAATCGTCAATTTTAAAGGCCTGAATATCAGGATGAAGTTTAACTCCTTTTAGACCAAGCTCAATCAAATGTTTAACATCATCAGGCAAATGCTCACTATCAGGATGAAGTGTGCCTAAACCAATAAGTATATCTTTATTTTTAGAAACCTCATCGGCAATAAATTCATTGATGCTTTTTACCTGCTTTGGTGTTGTTGCAACCGATTGAACTATAAACATATCAACGCCTGCGCTGCACCCGTTTTTAATTAAGTCTGAAACGGTGCCTCGGCAAGCAGATTTAACATCATAAAATCTATCTGTTGCAGGAACAGCTTTATCAACTATCTTTTCGGGATAAATATGGCAGTGTGCATCAATAACCGTATAACCGTTATAAGACATAATATCACCGATTTACGCTTTCTTGAGGCCTAATTTTTCAACAGCATCCTCACGCATCTTATACTTGAGTATTTTACCTGCGGCATTCATTGGGAATTTATCAACAAAATCTATGTAACGTGGCACCTTATGTCTTGCCATATGCGCTGTGATGTATTCGCGCATCTCAGCTTCGGTCATAGTTTCGCCATCTTTTAGAATAATGCAGGCCATAATTTCTTCGCCGTATTTTTCATCAGGCACACCGATTACCTGTACATCACTAACCTTAGCACAGGTATAAATAAACTCTTCGATTTCTTTGGGATATATGTTTTCTCCACCTCGGATGATCATATCCTTCAATCTGCCTGTGATACGATAATTTCCTGCAGCATCACGACAAGCGAGATCACCTGTATGCAGCCAACCGTCAGCATCAATAGCTTCAGCAGTTGCTTTTGGCATTTTATAATAGCCCTTCATTATATTATAGCCGCGGGCTACAAATTCACCGTTCTCGCCGTCTGCACAATCCTCCCCTGTTTCGGGATTTATTATTTTGCATTCTACATTTGCAAAAGCGCTGCCGACAGTTTCTGTACGAACCTCTAAAGAATCAAAATAGCTGCTCATTGTACAACCGGGACTTGCTTCTGTTTGACCGTACACAGAGACAATCTCTTTCATATTCATAACCTCTGTGGCCTTTTTCATAAGGTCAGCAGGACAGTTTGAGCCGGCCATTATACCAACGCGAATATGAGAAAAATCAGTTTTAGCAAAATCGGGGTGCTCCATCATAGCAATAAACATTGTGGGAACACCGTTAAAAGCCGTTATATGCTCGTTGTTAACACATGCCAAAGCAGGTTTTGGAGAAAAGTAAGGCAACGGATACATTGTTGCACCGTGAGTCATTGAAGATGTCATTGAAAGCACCATACCAAAGCAATGAAACATGGGAACCTGAATCATCATACGGTCTGCAGTTGATAAATCCATTCTGTCGCCTATATATTTACCATTGTTGACAACATTATAGTGTGTGAGCATTACACCCTTGGGGAATCCTGTTGTGCCTGATGTGTATTGCATATTGCAAACATCATCTTTGTTTACAGCAGCGGCCAAACGATAAACCTCTTCAACAGGAACATTTGATGACCTGTTAAAGGCAGATTCCCAAGTTTGACAGCCCTTTTGCTCATATCCAACAGTAATAACATTTCTGAGGAAAGGCAATCTACGAGCGTGTAAGGTATCGCCTGATTTCATCGAGCCGAGTTCGGGACAAAGCTCTGCGATAATCTCGCCGTATTTGCAATCTTTTGCGCCCTCAGTCATAACTAAAGTATGAGTATCTGATTGACGCAGCAAATATTCAATTTCGTGGATTTTATATGCCGTATTTACTGTAACAAGAACAGCGCCGATTTTTACGGTTGCCCAAAATGTTATATACCACTGAGGAACATTCGAAGCCCAAACTGCGACGTGGGTACCTGCTTTTACACCCATATCAATCAATGCTCTTGCAAAATTATCAACATCATCGCGGAATTCGGAATAGGTGCGCGTATAATCGAGGGTAGTGTATTTAAAGGCGTATTGATCGGGGTATTCTTCAACCAGTTTATCCAAAACCTGAGAGAAAGTAAGGTCAATCAAGCGGTCTTTTTCCCAAATAAAACTGCCTGTATGTGCACGATTATAATACAACACCTTTGAGTTGCGAGAGGTGTCACCAAATTGCTTCATATAGTTTATATATTGTGAAAATACAATCTCTATATCGTCAAGCTCAGGACACCATTCGGGATTCCATACAAGTGATATAAATCCGTCATAGTTAACCGACCGTAATGCGAGAACCATATCCTCTATGGGCAACTCGCCTTCGCCTACCAGACAATACTCAATACCTGTTTCGGTTTTAGTTGCATCGGTCAAATGAACGTGACGTACATAAGCACCTAAGTTGTTGATGACCTTCTCAGGAGCTTCACCGGTAGAAAAATATGCAGCAGAAAAATTCCACAATGCAGCAACATTATCGCAGGCAAAATAATCAAGAGTATCTCTTAAAGTTGCTGAATCTGCAAAAAGTCCTGTTGTTTCAAGCAATATTGTAACCTTACTGTCTGCAGCACAAGCTATAACTGAATTTATAATGTTTTTCACGTTATCTATGGCTGAATCGGGCTGTTCAGAAGACTCGGCTCTGATTCTTACATTAGGAATATTGAGATTTGAAGCAATTTCTATGCATTTTTTAATCTCAATCACCGATTCGTTTGCAAGCTTATCATCAGCGATGTTTATAATTGAATCAATGCAAGGAAGAGTCAGATTCATTTCATAAAGGCGGCGTAAGGTTGAAGCACAGGCATAACCGTGAAATGCACCGTTCTTTTCACTGAACAAACGATTTTCTATATTGTGCAGCTCAATGCCGTCAAAATTTAATTCGTGCGCTATATCACAAAATTCTTCAAAAGAATTATTATGCCAACCTTTTGTTGAAAATGATAATTTCACAGACGTTATACCTCCTCATAAACAATTTTATTTACTGCATTAATATAAGCGCGTATACTTGCGCCGATAATGTCAGTAGAGATTCCGTTTCCTGAATAAAGCTTACCGTTGGCGCGAAGTTTAACCAAAGCGGAACCCATTGCTTCACGGCCTTCAGTGATTGACTGAATCTGAAAATCATCGAGTTCATAATTGTGGCCAATAATTTGACCTATAGCCATAAATGCAGCGTCAACAGGACCGTCACCTATACTGAAGCCCTGCATCTCTTTGCCGTCTTTTTCAACGGTAATTTGAGCAGTTGCAGGAATTATGTTGCCGTTATTAATAACATAGCTGATAAGTTTATAGGTTGCAGGAACCTGCAATGCAACACTGGCTACAATGGCATCCAATTCTTTTGCACCAACGCTCTTTTTGGATGCTACACGCAAAAACTCTTCAAATACCTTTGCAACATCTTCCTCATTTAAGTCATATCCGAGCTTTGATACTGCTGCAATTACAGATGCCTGATCATCGTTTGAATCAAGCATAATGCCTTCTACATTGGGTGTAAGCGCTGTTACAACCGATTTATTCTCTTTGGCGTTTTTGCTGACCCAAGCTATTTGCTTAATAATTCTGTTTAACTGAGTAAAGCACAATCCTGTGGTAAAGTTATAGCTTTCACCGCAGTTTTTAACGATTGTAGCAAAGGTTTCTAAAGATATATTATCGTTTCCAACGGAGGTTTTTACATAATTTATTCCGGCTTTAACAGAAAGAATTGCCTGCGCGCCTGCAAAACCGTTTTTGTTCTCGCAAAATACACCGATTTCAACCGAAGAAGATGAAACAATTTTAGATACAAATTCTGCAAAATCATCAGGAAGCATTTGACCTGCGTTATCACAGAGTGTTATTAAAGTTGCGCCTGCTTCAACTGCAGATGCAATAGCATCAGATAAGAAGTCAGCTTCAGCTCTTGTGGCGTCAAAAGCGCAAAATTCGACATCTTCGCACTTTTCTTTAGCGCGACTAA
>JAZRNV010000036.1:0-3717 GCA_045648425.1 Acutalibacteraceae bacterium
CACATAGCCCATAAGCTGTGTAACGGAGGAAAAGAGTCCGTTAACCGCACTGCCGTAATGGCGAACGAATAAGTGCGGAATAATAAGGCCAAGCGCCATCATTACAACTTGACTTATAAGCCCGAATATTATATTTTTCAATCCACGCTTAAACTTCATAACAAAACCTTATCTTTTAGTTAATCTCATTACCGTCACAAGGCCGTTGAAGCCCAACAGTTTATACAATCGACGGTACTTGGGCCAGGTGTGCTCGCTATCCATCAAATAGGCCAAAGGACGTGCCGCAGCCAGTACCGTTTTGCGATCTTCCTTTTTAAGAAAACGCAGCTTTTTGAGGTAGCTGAAGTACAGCTTGTGCATCTGACGGGTCATTGCATCGCGAAAATACTGCGACGACTGAGTGTCGGTAGACAGAAACTCCATCCATCGGGTTATTATATCGTAAATATCGGTGTAGCGCTTGGCATTGACCGTTGCCATAATTGACCCCGCACGGTTGGCACGGTAGAGAGTGTTCACCCGATTGTTAACTGCGATTTCGCGAGCACGGCGATAGATATGAGGCATTATATCAACATCTTCGCTGAGCAGTCGCAAGCGGAAGGTTATACCGTTATCCACCATAAGACTGCGACGGAAAAGAGGACGCCAGGCCGCCCAAAGAGGACGCTCTATATTATTAAGCAGAGTGGCAAAGCCGTCCTCACCGCTTTTGCCCTCAACATACTCATCAAGCAGCTCAAAGGGCTCGGGAATCTTTTCACCGCTGTCGGTGTAGTAGGTGGCGAATTTTGCCAACACCACGTCCACCTTGCCCGTCATTTTGGCCATAGAGGACGACACGGCACCCTCAGTGAAGCAATCGTCACCGTCAAGATAATAGATAAACTCTCCCGTTGCCTGAGCGGTGCCGTAATTTCTGGCACCGGAAAGACCGCTGTTTTCAATATGAAAAACCTTGATGCGGCTGTCCCTTTGGGCATATTCATCGCAAATTTTGCCACTGCAATCGGTTGAGCCGTCATCCACAAGGATAATCTCGAGCTCGGTATAATCCTGAGCAAGGATGCTGTCAATGCAGGGGCCGATATACTCTTTTATGTTATAAACGGGAACAATAACGCTTACAAGCATAGGCCCCTCCTTACAGCATCAAAACCAGCATAAACCACAGCACCGAGCCGATACCATCGAAAAGACTGAGGGTAAGTGACCAATATATCATCAGCAGCTTGCAGAGCAAAAAGGTGCAGTTGCCCGTGGCGCGGGTCTTTTGAAAGCTCTTTATAAGTGAATATGCCATAATTATAAAAATCACTATACTTCCCACATAGCCGAACCTCAGCAAATTATCGGCAAAGGTGTTGTGAGACACGTTAACTCCCAAAGGATTGACGTGGTTGCCGCCAAAAAGCTGTTTCTTTGCAGATTGCTCAAAGAAATATTCCAAATTCATTTTGGTCAGTGTAGCTCGGCCGGAGGACGCTTCGTCATAATCGTTGTTAAAAAAGCTTCCCATACGGTCGTTCAGCTTTTCCTGAAAATATTCAAGATAGTTAATCGATTCGCCCGAAGCATTCTCGCCGCCCATTATGCCCAGCATGGGGAAAAGATATATGGCAAGCATTCCGCCCAGAAGTATAACCAGAACCACCGACAGATTGTGTCGGTTTTTGTTCATTATTACTGCAAAGCTCAAAAGGATGAAAACAGACGCAATAAGTCCTGACAGTGAAACTGTGGTGATAAGCGAAAAGAAAAGCAAAAGCAGGGCTGCGGTCTTTAGCCATATTCGGATTTGAGGAGTGCTTATAATTATTGCTATGCCCAAGGTGAGCATCATAGCCGCAATATTGGGGTCATTACTGGCTATGCCTACCAGACCCATACGGTCGGCGGCGGCATACTTTGTGGCCGTTCGAGCAACCAGACCTATGGCCGCATTGGTGGTAACTGCCATGGCAAAGGATACCAAAAATTTATTGAAAAGCCCATCGTTGGTGCGGTTTTCAACAAAAAGATAAACCGCCCACAGGGTAAATATTATCATAAAGGTTATCTTTTCGGTGCCGATATAAGAGCCCAAATACCAATAAAGATGCAAACAGTTAAAAAGGCCCAGCGCCAGCCAGCCCATATCAACCATAGTAAAATTAAACCTGAATTTTACCGCAAACAACCTTATGACCAGCAAAAAGGCCATAAGCATATAAAAGGAAATTCGGCCCATAAACACCGTGCCCAAAGCATGAGGGGTAAGCAAAACTATGCCAAAAGGAACATAGTAATACTCGGTAAACATCAGCACAACAAAGCACAGAGCCATTACGGGGCCCACAAAGGGCTCAAAAACAGAACGGTTAAAAAGCACCAGCATCTGACACAGATAGCTTAATGCTATAACAACATATATAAAGGCCTTGCTTAAGGTTATGTGAGCATCTTTTTCAGGCGCTTCCGTTTGTATGCTTTTGAGTTTTCCTGTGGCCTCTAACATTTTAACCCTCCATAAAAAATCAAAGATAATCAGTCTTTCGCTTTAAATTCAAGCTCTCTGCGATTGTAAGCTATAACTCCCGCGGGTACCTCTCCTCTTACCACGCTGCCTGCAGCAATGACGCTTCGGTCGCCGATTACGGCTCCTCTCAGAATGGTAACTCCTGCACCTATCCAAACGTTTTCGCCTATTTTAACCGGGCTGCTTACAAAGCCCTTGCCCGACTTGATGTCGTGGTCGTGGTCATAGATTACGGTGTTGGGGCCGATGGTAGTGCCCTTGCCGATTTCAATCGACAGAGTACTGACTATCATGGTGTTGCGGTTAATAAAATTGCTGCCGTGCAAAATTATCTCGCCGCCGTTGGCAAAAATCTCGGCGTTTTCTTTAAAGGTAACGTTGTTTGCAACGGATATTCTGCCATCCCCTTGAGTTTTAAGGGTGGCGTTTTTCGATAAAATAACGCGACGTGCGCACTTAAGCTTATATTTAAGGCCCTTTAATCTTATGCGGATATATGACCCGGCATATCTTTTTATAAAACCAAAAACTTTCATATTTTACCCTCTATCAAAGCTTCAACCTGCGCGACTATTGCCGAATTATCATAGCAAAAATCCTTAAGGTTGCTTTTAAGTGTTTTAAGCAGCTCGGGATTATCAAGAATCAGCTTGACCCCCTTATAGACACCCTCGGCGCTGTTTTCACACAAAATTCCGTTTTGCATATCGGCAACCGATTCTTTTGCCGCAGGAAAGCCAGCCGACACAACCGGCACCGATAATATAAACGCTTCGGTGGCCACCATGGGATGAGACTCAAAAACAGAGGTAAGAATCATCCCGTCGGCATATGCCATATAAGGATACGGGTTGCATTTTCTGCCCGTTAGCTCAACATATTCTTCCAGCTCGCTGACCTTGACGGCGTTTTTTATGTCATCAAAAAGCTCACCGTCACCCACTATATACCACTTGAAGCTGTAGCCCTCGTCTCTGAGGCGCCTTGCCGTCTCAACTGCACGGTCAAAGCTTTTTTGCTCGCAAAATCTGCCCACCGACACAAAAATCGGGCGATCTGCAGGATATTCCGGAGTAAGCTCCTTGCTTTTTTCAATAATGGCAGCTGTGTCAAAGGTGTTGTATATTCTGAGCATTTTGCTTTGGTCAATATGAGCTTTTTCTTTAAACTCATTCATACAGGCATCCGACACAAAA
>JAZRNV010000037.1:0-1959 GCA_045648425.1 Acutalibacteraceae bacterium
GTGACCTTTGATTTGAAGGGCTTGCCTGTAAAGACGTCGGTTTCGGTGTTTTTCATCTGCTCCTTGATAAGCTCGCTCTTTTCGGCCTTGTCGATAAGATAGTCGGTCAGGGCAGTGGTGTAGCAAATGGATGAGCTTTGAAGCATACCGCCCGAGGCGTCGGGATTGGGGCGGATTATGGCGGTGATTTTAACATCCACACCCTGGTCATAGAGGTATTTCATACCTGCCTCGGTAGAGTCGAGATCGGTATATTCTTTGGTTTCGGTGTTGTAAGAATATCGCTCGGCAGCTGAAACAAGGCGGAATTTTTTGCCGCAAATTTCCTTATAGCTCCAGCTTTTTTCGGTTATCTCAAGAATTTCACCCGATGATGAAAGCTCGATATCCTTGCGAAGCTCATCCACCGTCTTAAGGCCTAAGGCATAAAGGCAAAGGTCGCTGATTTCGTTGTTTTCGTCTACAACCAGCACCACCTCGTTGTATTTTTCGGGCCACTTGCCGTAGATAACGTCATATTGCTCTTTGATAAGAGGGTTAACGCTTGCGGGCTTATTATCGGGCAGCAATTCATCCCACATATTCATAGCGGCAAAACTGCTCATTGAGGAGCCCGACATCATAGACATTCCGGGCGCACCCATACTGCCGCTTTCCATATCCACACCGTAGACGTCCTGTATAAGGGTGCCCATATCGGCTTTAACAACAACACCGTCGGTGTCTTTAGTGTAGATGTTAAGGTCAAGGGCATAGCTGTATTCAATAGAGGTGGCAAGCTCGCCAAGACCTGTTTTTGAGCCCGCTTTATTTTCTTTATCCAGAAATTTCTTAAGCTTTTCAAGGTTGTTTTGTTGAACCTTGGTGTTGTTAAGGGCGTTGACAAGCTCGTGCATAACGGTGTTGCCGTAAACCTTGTCAAGCTCGTGAGTCAGCTCTTTATCATCCACCTGCATAATGGCTGAAAGCAGCTCGGTTGCATCCATGGTTTCGGCCTGGATGGATATGGGGTAAGAGCTCAAGGTGTCTTTTTGAACCGAATCAATATAGGCGTTGACGCCCGTTGAAAGGGCAAGAATCAAGGCGATGCCGATTATGCCGATACTGCCGGCGAAGGAGGTCAAAAAGGTGCGCGCCTTTTTTGTGAGCAGGTTGTTGAAGGAGAGGGAAACAGCGGTAAAGAAGGACATGGAGGGCTTCTTTTCGGGCGTGCCTTCTTTTTGAGCAACCTCCTGCACCTGTTCCTCCGTTTCACCCTCGAAGGGGTCGGAGTCATCTGTAACCTCGCCGTCGAGCAGGCGAATGATGCGGCTTGAGTAGGTGTCAGCCAGCTCGGGATTGTGGGTAACCATAATGATGAGCTTATCGGCCGAAATCTCTTTAAGAATCTCCATAATCTGAATGCTTGTTTCAGAGTCAAGGGCACCTGTCGGCTCGTCGGCAAGCAAAATATCGGGGTCGTTAACCAGAGCACGGGCGATGGCAACACGCTGCATCTGGCCGCCCGACATTTGGTTGGGGCGCTTGTGCAGCTGGTCACCGAGGCCAACCTTTTCAAGGGCCTCTTTGGCTCTGCGTCGGCGCTCCTCCTTTGAAACGCCCGAGAGAGTCAGTGCCAGCTCGACGTTTGAAAGAACACTCTGGTGAGGGATAAGGTTATAGCTTTGAAAAACAAAGCCCACCGAATGATTTCGGTAAGTATCCCAATCCCTGTCTTTATAATCCTTGGTTGAGCGGCCGTTGATGATAAGGTCACCGCTGGTGTAGCGGTCAAGACCGCCGATAATATTGAGCAAAGTGGTTTTGCCGCAGCCCGAAGGGCCCAGCACAGAAACAAATTCATTTTTTCTGAATCTGACGTTTATACCCTTTAGGGCGGTAACGGTAGAATCCCCTGCGGTATAATCTTTGACAATACTGTTTAAGGTGAGCAAGACAAATCCTCCTTAAAAGACTAAT
>JAZRNV010000038.1:0-31182 GCA_045648425.1 Acutalibacteraceae bacterium
CGGCAGTGTTTCCTATTGCAATAAGCCCGTTAATATGCAGATGCCTGTTGTTTGCTTCGGCAATTAAATTATCAGGTTTGAAAGCGTTTAAAAGCCCATCTCCGCTTACAGATTTGATGGGAATGACTCTGTACCCTCTTGTGGATAAAAGCGTCTCTGTGGTCAAAATATTAACACCTAATAATTCGCTCGCACTTTTTTGACTTATTATAATAACAGGTTTGTTAGAAATTTCATCTTTAAGCAGGTTTCCACTGTCAACCAAACAGTTCAGTCTGACTGAACGGGTATCATATTCAATATACAGCTTGCAATTAATTTCTTCATGCTTGTGGAATATAAATCTTTTGAATAAACTAATTATCAGATATATGATGATAGTGCTTATAATAAGTAAAAATGGTGAAATATCAAAATACACAATATTGTTGTTTATTAAAATTTTATTGGTATTAAAAACACTCCAAATAAGCATAGCAACGCCGGAATAAATACAATTAATTATGTAAAAAACTGCGGTTGTTTTGATAAATTGTTTTTTTCCAAAAGATATTAATGTCATTAAAAAAGATGATGATATAGAATAGATTATGCTTGTAATTACACTGCCGGGAAGGAAAATGGTTATTGTTGTTAATCCTCCTGTGAATGCTGCAATAATAATACGTCTATGCTTAATTTTTAATGAGCATAGCTTACCGCACGAGAAGAGCAGAAGGTAATCAACATAAATGTTTAAAATTATTAGAACGTCGAGGTAAATGTTCATTTGTATCACCGAAATAATGATACAACATATATTTAAAAAATTTTGTCAAAAAGAAAAGAGCAGGTAAAAAATACCTGCTCTTGTTTAATTTAGCGCTAACTATTACAGCTCAGCAAAGTACTTGATGGTTCTTACCATCTGGCTGGTGTAAGAGTTCTCGTTATCGTTCCAAGAAACAACCTGTACCTGATAGGTGTCATCGTCAATCTTGGTTACCATGGTCTGAGTTGCATCGAACAAAGAACCGTAGGTGATGCCGATAACGTCAGAAGAAACGAGCTGCTCTTCGGTATAGCCGAAAGAAGCGGAAGAAGCTGCCTTCATAGCTGCGTTGATACCGTCAACAGTGATGTCCTTGCCCTTAACAACAGCAACAAGGATGGTGGTAGAACCTGTGGGAACAGGAACACGCTGTGCAGAACCGATAAGCTTGCCGTTGAGTTCAGGAATTACAAGGCCGATTGCCTTAGCAGCGCCGGTAGAGTTAGGAACAATGTTAACAGCAGCTGCACGTGCACGACGGAGGTCACCCTTGCGATGAGGACCGTCGAGAACCATCTGGTCACCGGTGAAAGCATGAACGGTGGTCATGATACCGCTGGCGATGGGAGCATAATCATTAAGAGCTTTAGCCATAGGAGCCAAGCAGTTTGTGGTGCAAGAAGCAGCAGAAATGATCTTGTCATCAGCAGTGAGGGTACCCTCGTTAACACCAAATACAACGGTGGGAAGATCTTTACCTGCGGGAGCAGAAATAACAACCTTCTTAGCGCCTGCATCGATGTGTGCCTGAGACTTATCTTTAGAAGTGTAGAAGCCGGTGCACTCAAGAACTACATCAACACCGATTTCTCCCCAAGGAAGATCAGCAGCATTCTTTTCGGCATAGATCTTGATGGTCTTTCCGTTTACGGTGATGGTGCCTTCTTCGTCGTTAGCAGAAACGGTATCGGCAAGAGCGTAGCGACCCTGAGCAGAGTCATACTTCAGAAGATGAGCAAGCATAGAGGGGCTGGTGAGATCGTTGATAGCAACAACTTCATAACCTTCTGCGCCAAACATCTGTCTGAATGCGAGACGGCCAATTCGGCCAAAACCATTGATAGCAACTTTAACTGACATGATATTTACCTCCAATATTTTGGTTACACACTATTTTAACCTATATATATAAATTTTGCAAGGACTTTGTTAAAAAATTAACTAACATTTTAATTATTTGTCTATATAGACAAAAAACCAATGATTTTGTCTTGATTTTACAACTTTTTGTTTATGTAATTACAGCAGTATTTGATTTATACTGCTGTATTTTATCAAGAATTTGCAGATGATGTGTCGTTATTCGACTGATCTGATGTCATATCGTCTTTAACAGATGACATGGTAGATTCGATGGTTGACATTGCATCACCGTTTGACGATTGGTCATCTACGTTACCGCCTTTTGTGCATGATGCAAAGCTAAACAACATGATTACACAAAGCAGTGCAATAATAAGCTTTTTCATTGTTATATCCCTCCTTTGCAATAATATTTTTAACGAATTAAATACTATTTATTCATCCTATATAACTGGTTTGGGATTTTTCTTCAATTAATGTTGCGGTTAACTTATATTCTTTGTATTGCTCTTTGGCAAAAGTCAGTTCTACACTGTCACCGGGTTGAAGCTTCTCAATTTCATCCAGAAAAACTTCTTCACCTGTTATCTTTTTACCGTCTATAGAAATTATTATATCGCCTTGAGTTATACCCATGCCGTATAAGCTTGAATTCACCGATACACCTGTTATTAGTAAGCCGCAACTTTTTCTTTGCATAATTGCTGTTTCATAATCTAAGGTTGTGTAATTGACACCCAGCTGTGATCGGTTTGATACGGTTCCCTTTTCTATCAGTGACGAAACAACCTCTTTTAAAGTTTCTGTGGGTACTGCAAATGCAATGCCCTCGTATGATTCATCAACAACCTTTGATGTGTTCATTCCTATGAGCGTACCTTTTGCGTTAAACAATCCACCTCCGGAACTGCCCGGGTTTATAGGAGCGTCTGTTTGAAGTGATTTGAGCGACCTTTTGCCGTGTTCATCAACATATCGTCTGTCTTTTCCGGATAAAATGCCTGAGGTTACCGATTTTGATAGTGACTTATTCATAGGACATCCGATGGCATATACTGTCTCTCCTACATTTGCTTTAGCTTCAACAGTTGAGATGTTGGCAAACTGCATTCCGGTTTTTTCAATCTTTATTACAGCTATGTCTGATTTTTTATCACCGCCGATAAAAGCGGCGGAAATGTATTCCCCTTTTTCGTCACAAACTAAAATTTTAGGTGAAAAAATATTTTTAAAAATATGATCCGAAGTAGCTATATATCCGTCTTGTGATACAACAATTCCCGAACCGTAGCAGCTGTTTACATCATTGTAAACATAAATGCCTACAATACATTTTGAAGCTTCTGATATATTTTTATTGTAAGCACTGCTTTGACTTTGCTGAACTGCCCCCGATATGTCAATGGGGTCAGTTTTTTTCTTATGCTTTTCAACAGTTGCGCCTAAAAAGTAAAATCCGAACGTTGATAGAAACAATAATAAACAAAATGAAAAGCAGAGGATGCTTTTAATCTTTCCTCTGCTTTTAAAATTCCTTGTTTTTGTACTTGAATGAGAATAAATATCAATATAGGTGTGTTTATTCATTATTATCTCCGTTAATTCTTTTTGACGGAAGCATAACGCAAAATTGTGTATATTGGCCCGGTATGCTCTTAATTTGAATATTACCATTATGATATGAAATTATACTTTTAACAATGTTAAGACCTAAACCGAATCCTGTTTTATCCAACGACCTTGATTGGTCTATTTTGTAGAAACGGTCAAATATATATTTTTGCTCTTCCTCACTTATACCCTCACCGCTGTTTTTTATATACAACTCAAAATTAGAATTGCTCTCATTAATAAAAACAGAAATGTAGCCGTCTTTGGGAGTGTATTTTACCGCGTTGTCAAAAAGATTATAAATCACTTGATATATTAATTCGCTGTCACATTCAATATAAAATCTATCAAGGTTTTCAATACCTATAATATCAATTTTTTTACTATAAAGTTGATTTTCAAAAGAAATAATAACTCTGCAAATTATATCTACTATGTCTGTTTTTGAGTAAGATAATACTTCTCTTCCCGACTCAAGCTTTGACAGAGCAAGCATCGAGTTCACTACGGATGACAGACGTTTAATTTCTTCAGAAACTATTTTAAGATAATGGTCTGATTTTTCACGAGGGATGGTTCCGTTCAAAATGCCGTCTACAAATCCTCCGATGGTAGTCATTGGAGTTTTAAGTTCATGGGATACATTCGATACAAAGCTGCTGCTCATTTTTTCGAGAGATTCAAAAGATGTTGCCATTGCGTTAAATGAATCAGCCAGTTCTTTAATTTCATCATTTCTTTTCTTTACAGATACGCGTCGGGAAAAATCACCACGCTGCATTACTTTTGCGGCATCGGTCATTTCGTGGATAGGCGCCAGCATTCCTTTAGAAAGAATGTAAAGAAGAATCATCAGTGCCATCAACACGAAAAAAGATACAATAACAGTCGCAGATATTATCAGCGAAGAATAGTTTGAACCTGCATCGGTAGCAAATGATACGAAAACAGCTCCGTCAACATTCCCTGAATAACCGATTAAAGCAGCACCTACAGTGTAGTAATTTTTAGAATAAATATTTTTTAGGCGACCGGTTTCTTTATATTTTCCTGTATCAGTTACAACTTTCATGATGTCAGGATCGATTTTATTATGTAAGTGGATACAGTTCTGGTGATTTATAAAATCACTGCAATACTCTGTTAAACCTGAGGTGTTTACAATAAAGACCGTTGCGTTGTAAGCGTTGGACACAGTATAAGCGGTGATTTCAATATCATCTGCATCACCGTTTGTTGATAGCTGTTTATATGTTGAGCAAATAGAATTAACACAGCTTTCAAGAGCAGAAAGACGCTCGCTGTTCCAAGCTTGTGCCGATATTATCGAAAACATCAACACTAACACTGCTATACCTAAACATATAATTGCAGATGTAAAGGAAAACAGTTTGCCGAACAACGAGCGAATCATTTAAATAACCTCACGATATCGTTTCAAATTTATATCCAACGCCCCAGACAGTTTTAAGTTCCCACTTATCACTGACATCTTCAAGCTTTTCTCGTAATCGCTTAATGTGTACGTCTACCGTTCTGGAGTCGCCGTAGTAGTCAAATCCCCAAAACTCGTCAAGCAACTGATTTCTAGTGAAAACTCTGTTGGGATTACTCGCTAAAAAGAATATAAGCTCAAGTTCTTTTGGTGGAGTATCTACCTTTTCATCATTAACAATCATACAGTAATTGGTAAGGTTAATTGAAAGTTTATCATATTTTACTTCTTTAGCTTCGTTTGTGTTTGGGTGAAATCTGCGCAAAACAGCTTTAACTCTTGCTACAACCTCTTTCGAATCAAAGGGCTTTGTTATGTAGTCATCAGCGCCAAGATTAAGCCCCAAAACCTTGTCAAAGGTTTCGCTTTTAGCGGTAAGCATAATTATAGGTGTGTCAGAAGATTCTCTTATTTGTCTGCAAACCTGTCTGCCGTCAATTTTAGGAAGCATTATATCAAGCAGAACAAGATTTGGATGTTCTTCTTGATATACCGTCAAAGCTTCTTCACCGTCAAAAGCGCAAACGGTTTCATATCCTTCTTTATCTAAGTAAAGTCTAAGCAACTCGGATATATTTTTGTCATCGTCAACAATAAGGATTTTTTCCATTTAAAGTTTTAACCTCCGCTAGTTTAAAACGCGTTTGACAGTTGCAAATAGAATTTTAACATCTTCAATAACCGAAAGGTTTCTTATATAATCAATATTCATTTTGCACTTGTCGGGTAATATACTATTTGTATAAAAAGAATCGGCATCTTCGGCATTTTCCATTAAATCCGATTCGTCTGCAAAATAAATTGATGAACGGCATGTTATGCCCGGCTTTACTAAAAGGGTTGCATACCAATCGTCCTCGTATTTTTCGACATAATGAGGCACCTCTGGCCTGGGGCCAACGAAGCTCATATCCCCTTTTATAACATTAATAAGCTGCGGTAACTCGTCCAGACGGAATTTTCTGAGAATTCTGCCCGGTTTTGTTACACGGGAATCATTGCTGACGGTTACAGCTGTTCCCTCATTTTTATCTGTCATCGTTCTGAATTTAATTATTTTAAAGGGCTTGCCGTTTTTACCTATTCGTTCTTGCTTGAAAAACACGGGGCCATCCTTTACGCACGCAACTGCTATAGCACATACGACAAACGCCGGTGATAAAAGCAAAAGCATAAATATTGCTGCAAATATATCAAAAAAAGATTTAAAGAACAGAGTGAATTTTTTCTTTTTTAATATATCTTTACAGTTATCAATTAAATCACTTTGAATGTTTAGCGGCGATTTCTGCAACTGCATCTGCAACATACTTCACTTCCTCAAAAGTCATAGAAGGATACAAGGGGATTGAAATTATCCGGTTGAAAAAAGCTTCACATTCGGGATAATCTCCTATAGCTGTGCCAAGTTTGTTTTTGTAGTACGGATGTAGGTGAACAGGAATAAAATGAACACTTGTTCCAACCTTGTAATCGGATAATTCTTTAATAAATTCATCTCTTCCAATAGATAAATCATCATTGATTTTAATGACAAACAAATGCTCTGCGTTTGTACTGAGAGGAGCATTTGTTAAACAATCCACTCCATTAACTTCGGCAAAGCGCTTGCGATAATAATCGGCATATTCTATGCGGATTTTTTGCATTTCAGCAAAGTGGTCCATCTGAGTAAGACCGATTGCAGCCAATATATCGGGCATGTTGAATTTAAAACCACATTCGTCAACCTCATAAAACCAAGAGCCGTGACTTCCGTATCTGTTCCAAGCATCTTTATTCATACCGTGCAAAGAAAGCTTTCTGCATAAATCTGCAAGCTTTTCATCGTTGGTAGTTAGCATGCCACCCTCACCTGTTGCAAGGTTTTTGGTAACATAAAAGCTGTATGCAGTGGGGTTACCCATTGAACCAATGGGTTTGCCGCTGTAATAGGTGCCAAAAGCGTGAGCTGCATCCTCAACAATAAAAAGATTGTGCTTTTTGGCTATTTTTTGCAATGCGTTCATATCACAAGCTTGACCTGCATAATGAACGGGTAAAATAGCTTTTGTTTTATTTGTTATTGCTTGCTCGATTTTGGTAATATCAATAAGACCTGTATTTACATCAATATCAACAAAAACGGGAGTGGCTCCGCACCTTATAATTGAGTGGGCTGTTGAGCAAAAGGTCATAGGTGTGGTTATTACTTCGTCGCCTTCTTTAATGCCAAGAGCATACAGGGCTAATTCCAATGCTGCTGTGCAAGAATTAACTGCAATTGCATATTTAGCGCCGACCGCTTCTGCGAAACGCGCCTCAAACTCTTTTACACACTTTGCAGAAGTCCACCATCCTGAGCGAAGCACTTCCTCAACCTTTTTAATGGCATCTTCAGTTATAAAAGGGCGAGAATAATATATAAAATCATCTCTGATTACCATGAATCAACACCTCATATCAGCATAACTTATGTACAAAAGTAGGAACAATTCCCTTAACTATTTTATATAACGAATCATATGATTCATCCTCAACCGCTGATGACAAGCTTTCCAGCGCAGTCGAAAAACCATCCAAATCGTGTTCATCAGGTTTGAGAATAACGATTTTTTCGTTCGAGGTTTTATTAAAGCTTTCACCTTTAACCGATATTTCCTCAAACATTTTTTCGCCCGGCCGCAAGCCGGTAAATTCTATTTTAATATCAACGTTTGGCTCATGTCCGGAAAGTCGTATCAAATCACAGGCGAGGTCATAAATTTTAACCGGTTTGCCCATGTCAAGCACAAACACTTCACTGCCGTTAGCCATTGCGCCTGCTTCCAGCACAAGCTGAACGGCTTCAGGTATGGTCATAAAGTATCTTCGCATATCGGGATGCGTTACAGTTACGGGACCACCGGCATTAATTTGCTTTTGAAAGAATGGAACAACACTGCCGTTAGAACCGAGAACATTACCAAATCTTACTGCGGCAAAATCGGTTGTGTATTTTTCGTTCAGTGATCTGATTACCAGTTCGGCAACTCTTTTTGATGCGCCCATAATATTTGTGGGGTTTACTGCCTTGTCGGTTGAAATCAAAATGAATTTTTCAACGTTGTGTTGACCGCAAACAGATGCTGTTTTTAATGTGCCGAATATGTTGTTTTTAATTACCTCACGGGGGTTAATTTCACTCATAGGCACGTGTTTGTGGGCTGCTGCATGAAATACCACCTGAGGATGAAATTCATCAAACACTTCGTTAAGACGGTCAATATCTCTTATAGAGCCAAGGCGCATTACAAACCGATCGGCATCATATGACTCAAGCAGTTCGTTATTTATATAGAACAATCCGTTTTCGTTAAAATCAAATACGATTAATTTTTTGCACTCATATTTGAGCACCTGACGGCAAATTTCAGAGCCGATGGAACCGGCTCCGCCTGTAACGAGCACAACTTTATCTTTAATAAACGAATTAACTGCATCCATATCAAGATTTACTTGATCACGACGAAGCAAATCCTCGTAATTTATATTGGTAATGGCAGCGTTGTTAAGATCGACGTTATTTATTGTTCCAAAGCGTTGTATCTTACATTTACACTCGGTACAAACATCCATTACGCTTTTAAGCAAATCGCGGGTTGCTGTAGGAATAGCAACAATTACAAGATCTATACTGTATTTTTCAATTGCTTCTTTAAGTTTGCTGCCGTTACCGTAAACCTTTACTCCATTGATTTTTCTGCGTGTTAAGGTTTCGTTATCGTCAATAAATACAATAGGTCGCAATCTTTCGTCAGGATGATTGATCATCTTTGAGTATAGAAATACGCCGGCTTCACCTGCACCGTAAATAAGAACGCGCTTGAAGTTTACCTCGTTTAACTCTGAAAGCTTCGATTTAAGAGCGCTAAGCAGTTTTATGAATGAACGGCCAAAAATAGACATTAAGAAGATAAAGCAAAAAGCTATCATGTATATATTTGGCTCATATGAAAAACCGCGGCTTGGCAACAAGATGTTTACAACTGCAGTTAAGTCTAAAACATATAAACCCACCACAGTGATTGCTGATGCTATAAACTGTCTGATGGCATCTCTGAATCCAACGTGACGTAGTACGGTTGAATAACACCCAAACAGCAAACTCACTGCTATAAGTATAACAATATAAAAAACATAATATGCCGGAAGATTGGCATAATCGGCAGATGTTTCAATAGTTGAATGAGGGTTGTCCAGTTTAATAGCTATAAATAAAGAGAAGACGGCACTCAGTGCATCCCATATCATAAGACATACAAAAGGGATTGTTCTTCTAAACTTATTCACTTTATCACCTCCGTGAACAATCTATTACATTTTACTACATTTTATTTATAATGTCAACAAAGCCCATCTTGGTTTGAGCGATAATTTAATGGCAGCAAGGTATATAATAGGTATTTATTACTAAATTGTAATCATTTACTTGCTTTTTTACCTAAATTATTGTAATATTAGTAAATACTTATATTAATTCGGAGTTGATGTTATGATTTGGCACAGCGCTACCCTCGATGAGATGAACGAAGATCTGCAAACCAACTATGAAAAGGGTTTGTCGGATGCTATTGCCAATTATAGATTAAAAGAATTTAATGAAAACTTTTCTTCGTCTGTTTCGGTTACGCCTTTTATCAACCGATTCGCATTTTTAGCTAAACAGCCCATGGTTATACTGTTGATTGTATCAGCGGTTTTGTTTTATTTTGTTGAAGCATTAATGCCTTCAACCATTACCCCATTCGTTAACACTACTTTATGGGTAATAGTTTATATTGTTGCGCTGCTTATGCTTAAATCCTTGATTGGTTACTCTTGCGAATGGTTTATGGCTCACGAGCAGAAGATAACTGCGCCTAAAGCTACGGTTATACGCGGTGGTGTTGAAAAGACTATCAGTTCTTTGGATGTTGTTCCCGGCGATCTTATTATATTAAAACCACGTAAATCTGTGCCTGCTGATGCAAGATTGATTAAGTCTGAAACACTTACTTGCAATGAATCGGCTGTAACAGGTGTGCAAGCGCCTGTTGTTAAAGATTGCGAGTTTGTTTGTTCTGACATAACTCCCCTTTCACAACGAGCAAATATGGTTTATTCAGGTAGCTGGGTGTCTCACGGTTACGGAGTTGCCGTTGTTACCGAAACCGGCGACAATACTGAGTTTGGCAAGCGAATTGCAATAAGCCGAGAATCAGCATTGTCTGACGTTGAGTCATCTTTTTCTTCGCTTAAAAAGCTGATGTCTCAAATTTCATTTTTTGTATTTATATTTGTGTTGATTTGCTGTATGCTTGTAACAAAATTTTCGGCAAACGGCGGATCCTACACCTGGTTAACTGTTGCTTCTTATGTATTGTTTGTATCATCTGCTGTTTCGATTTTGTTTTCTCCTGTCAGCATTTCCGACACGGCAACCGTTAACACTGTTATCAGCTTGTTAAAGCTAAAAAAGAAAAATATATCTGTTACCAATATTAGCGTTATTGATGAGATGGGCGATGTAAATTGTATTTGTGTAGATAAAAGCGCAGTTACCGCCCACAATATGGTTGCAACCGAAATTTATAACGGATTGGATATACTTGATATTACAGGTGGTGTCTCATCTGATACAGCGATGCTTTTGCGCCTTGCTGCTGCGGCAAGTCTCGAAGATGGTGATTCAACTGATAGCGCCCTGATAACTGCTTGTAAGAATTTAGCTATGATGGATAAAAAAGAGGTTGACAACCTATATCCTCTTCTAAGTTATGTTCCTTTTGACGATGAATATATGACTACTGTATCTGTTAATATGATCGACGGGCAACCTTATGCAATAGTTAAAGGCGCTGCTGAAAGTGTTGCCAAATTCTGTGTAGGTGATACCGAACATATTATAAAAAGCGCTGAAGCAATGGGTACCAAAGCTCTCCATGTTATTGCTGTTGCCGTAAAGGTTTTGTCCAGTGTTTCCGATACCGTTAGCCCATCTAAAGACGATTTGTACGGTGGCTTAACCTTTTTAGGTTTGGTCGGGTTTGCTGATCCTATCAGAAATGAAGTCAGAAATTCTGTTTCGGAATGTCTGGATTCCGGCATCCAAGTAAAAATGTTTACAGGTGACAGCATTTTTACGGCAAAGGCAATTGCTCGTCAGGCAGGTATATTGAATGACGATAATCAGGCAATTCTCGGTTGCGAGCTTGAAGAATTAAATGATGAAGAATTTTTGGATGCAGTTGTTAATCATACCACATTTGCCCGAGTATTGCCTTCCCTCAGAATTAAGATTATACAAACCCTTAAAAATGCAGGATATGTAATCGCTGCTACCGGCCGAAGCTCTACAATTAATGCAGCTATGGATACTGCTAATATTGGATGCGCTCTGGGTGAGAGCGGTTCGGATGCAGTCAAACGAACTGCAGATGTTGTTCTTAATGATGATAGTTTTAATTCTATTGTTTCGATGATTAAGGGCGGAAGAAGCATCTACGAAAATATGCGTCGGTCTGTAGGCGCGGTGTTAACTGTTAATATTGCGCTTGTTTTAATCGAGCTGTTTGGTTATTTTATTTGGCAACAGTCGGTTTTAAATCCTTTACAGATTGTTACAGCTTGTTTGCTTACTAATATTTTCACAATTTTTGCTATAGCTTTTGAGCCCTTTGATGCTCTTAAAAATACAAAAAGAGCATCAAATGATACCGGCCTTAATGCCGATCAGAGAATTAATGTTATTTGGCACAGTGCTGTTATTGCAATAGTTTCCCTGATAGCTTATGCTCTTACGCACTCTGTTACTTCACTGGCTTGTTTGTCAACCTTTATTTGTGGCTCGGTTGCAGCAATACTAGGGTTTAAAAGTAAATACAGTGTAATAGGTCATAACATATTAAATAATAAATTCAGTTTGTTTTTGTCATCCGGTGCATTTTTACTTGTTTATGTATTTTCTTGCTTAATTGCAGGTGGATCTTTTAACAAGTATCTTGTATTGTTAATATTCTTGTCGCTGTTACCGCTTGTTGCAATAGAGGCAGGAAAAATCATAGTAAATTATAAAAGGAGTAAATAATAATGTCTTATCAAACCGCAATGCTCAATGATGGCGACATATCAGTTGTTATGAAGACCTCTATGGGCGATATTACCATTAAGTTGTTCCCGGAGTATGCACCCAAAGCTGTTGAAAACTTTTTAACTCATTCAAAAAACGGGTACTATGACGGACTTAAATTTCACCGCGTTATTAAAGATTTTATGATTCAAGGCGGAGATCCGATTGGAAACGGCACCGGAGGTGAAAGCATTTGGGGCTTGCCTTTTGAGGATGAGTTTACTCCCCAATTGCACAATATCAGAGGCGCTCTTTCTATGGCCAATGCAGGCCCTTGCACTAACGGAAGTCAGTTCTTTATCGTTCAGGCGCCTGAGGTAAATTCGAGTCTTGTAGCTCAAATGAAAGAGCTTTCCGACCACTTCCCTGCTGATTGCGTTGAAGATTATGAGCAGCTTGGCGGAACACCCTGGCTAGATTATCATCACACTGTTTTCGGTCAAGTTGTTGAGGGCATGGATGTCGTTGATTCGATTGCCGGTGTTAAGGTTAATATGCAGGACGCTCCTTTGTTCGATGTAATTATTGAAAGCATTAAAGTTTTATAATATGTGAAAGAAAAAACCTCTTGCCAATTGGCAAGAGGTTTTTGTATTTAGTGTAATTAACCGAGCATTTGAATAAGAACGCCTGCAGCTACAGCTGAGCCGATAACACCGGCCACGTTGGGTCCCATAGCGTGCATCAAAAGGAAGTTGCCGGGATCTTCTTCCTGTCCGATTTTGTTTGCAACACGTGCGGCCATAGGAACTGCAGAAACACCTGCAGCACCGATAAGAGGGTTAACCTTGCCACCTGTAAGAACATACATTAATTTGCCAAACAATACACCGGCTGCAGTGCTGAAGGCAAATGCACAAAGTCCTAACAAAACAATTCCGAGAGTGGAAACTGTCAAGAAGGTGGAACCTGTGGTAGTTGCACCTACTGTAAGACCGAGGAATATTGTTACGATGTTCATAAGCTCATTTTGAGCAGTTTTGCATATACGTTCAACCACGCCACATTCCTTCATAAGGTTGCCCAACATAAGCATGCCAACAAGAACAGCAGCATCGGGCAACAGCAATGAAACAATAATTGTAACCAAAACGGGGAAAATGATTTTCTCAAGCTTGGATACGGTGCGAAGCTGACCCATTCTTACGCTACGTTCTTTCTTTGTAGTGAGAAGCTTCATAATGGGCGGTTGAATTGCAGGTATAAGCGCCATATACGAATAGGCGGCAACAGCAATAGGTCCAAGCAAATCGGGCGCGAGCTTTGATGCGGTGAATATGGCGGTAGGACCGTCAGCTCCTCCGATTATTCCTATTGAGCCGGCCTCAGGACCTGTGAAGCCAAGCAGAATTGCTCCTGCATAGGCAACAAAAATGCCAATTTGTGCTGCTGCACCTAAAAGAAAGCTTTTGGGGTTGCTGATAAGAGGACCAAAGTCGGTCATACAACCTATACCTAAGAAGATAAGAGGTGGATATATACCAAGCTTTACACCAAGATAAAGAATATCGAGCAAGCCGCCGTGTTGGCAGACGGCGCCCGCTAATATGTGAAACTGGCCTTCAGCGTCTTGGGTCCAATAAGCGGCATTAAGAGCACCGTCCTCGAGTGTGGTTTGCCAAATCTCAGGGTGATATATTCCTGCGTTGGGAAGGTTTGCCAAAAGCATACCAAACGCTATTGGCAAAAGGAGCAACGGTTCAAACTTAAACCTGATTGCTAATACAAATAAGCAGCAGGAAACAAAAATCATTATAAGATTTTTCCAACCGTCACCAATAAAAAATGCGGCAACACCTGATTTTTCAAGTATGCCTAAAAGGGCATCTAAAAAGTCGTTGATCATATTAAATACCCTCCTTAAAATGATTTTACGTTATTAAGCAGGCCGGCTGTTGCCCAGGCAGATCTTCCTGCTCTTGTTGCAGGACGGATTGAGCGTATAACCGGTTTTTTACCTGTTCCCTCATACAAAGAATATACTGCTGCAGAGATTACGGCAATGATTTCGTCGTCTTCTGCTGTAACTACAGCGGCAGCTTTAGGCGCAGGTGTTGCTTTTACGGGTTTTGCTTTGACCGGTTTTTCCTTTTTGTCGGGCTGAGCACTACTCTTTGCTTTTGAAAACAGACCAAATAAAGATATGACCAAAACAAAGATAATAAGCATACCGAAAACAATGGCAACACCGGTTAAAACAACGCTGGCAACATCGGGATAATTATTAGTATTGTTTGCAAGTGTTAACATTTTACTTACCTCACGTTATATCAGGTGTTTTTAAAACGCTCAAGGGCTTCTCTCAATTCAACGGCTTTAATTTCGGGTGCGGTGGGGTTGCAGTGTGCCCAAGCACCTGTCTCACTGGAAGCGTTGAACTTGATTTTGTCTGCCGAACGCATGGGCGGGAAAAATTCAACATGAAAATGATAGTAGTCAGTTGTATCTTCACCATTAACAGGCGCATTATGCATACACATCATATAAGGGAATTTGTAGCCGAACAAGCTGTCAAGCATACCTGTGGTAAGACGAAGCACCTCTGCAAAATCAGTTTTTTCTGCATCTGTAAATTGTGCGATGTTACCAATGTGACGCTTTGACATAATGTAAACACCGTAAGGATACTCGCAGAAGAAGGGTAAAAATACTACAAAGTGCTCTGACTCAAAGATAATTCTGCGGCCATCCTTGCGCTCTTCATCGCGCATTGTGCAGAAAAGGCACTCGTTTTTCTCTTCGTAAAACTCTTTTGCCGACTCAAGCTCAAGCTCAAGCTTTTTAGGAACAACTGAATAGCCGTAAATCTGGCCGTGAGGATGGGGCATGGTTACACCTACTGCCTCGCCTCTGTTTTCGAAAATAAATACATATTTAATTTTTTCATCGGCTGAGATTGCTTCAAATCTCTCTACCCATAAATCTACAAGTTTTCTTATATGCTCAGTAGGAAGCTCGGGAAGTGTAACAGTGTGGTTAGGTGAATAGAGTATAACCTCGCATTTACCATATGCTTCTTTAACCTTGAAAAAGTCGTTTGCTACATCATCGGGTGTAGGGGGAGTTTGAGAAAGAGCGGGAAAATCATTATCATACTCATAAACATCAAACTGATCAGGAACCTTACCTGAACCGGGGCAAAAAGGACAATAGTCCTTAGGCATCTGAGGTCTGTTTTGACGGTGAGATGCAATCATTACCCAATCCTTTATAAGCGGATGATATCTTAATTCTGCCATTTTTTAGTCCACCTTTCGATTAAATATCAAGATATTTTTGTGCCGCCAATAGGACGGACATTCAAAACATAACAATTTCCTTGTCCAAACACTGCTTCAATGCTATTGATATAATCATCCAAGATGTCGTTTGGTACAAAAGCTTGTATAGTACCGCCAAATCCACCACCGTGAACGCGACAAGCTCCCCTGCCCTGTAAGATTCTTTCTGAAACAGAAAGTGCCAATGTAAGGCCTTGTTCTGCAGTATTTAAGGTAGAAAATACATTTTGCAGCTTCATAAATGAAGAACGGCCAGATTCGTTAACAAGCTTTAGGAACAAGTCGAAGTTGTTGTTTTTAAGGGCTTCTTTTTCATCAATAGCTCTTTTATTCTCTTCAAAGAAGTGTATAGCTCTCAACACTGCTCTGTCACCAAACAGCTCACGCAGCTTTGAAATGTTTTTGTAAAAATCATCTGCGTTAACTTTTCTCAAAACATCTTGACCGAAATAGTTGGAAATGTTTTTAAGCTCAACGGTTATTGCTGCGTATTCGTTTGTTAAATCGGCATGATTTCCGCCTGTGTTAACTATACACAAAGAATGTCCGCTGGCTGCAAAATTAAAATCAACCTTTTCGATGATGGGATTTTCTTTATCACCAAAATCGATTGCGGTAAAGCCGCCAACAGAGCTGGCCATTTGGTCCATAAGGCCGCAAGGTTTGCCAAAAAATACGTTTTCAGCATACTGTGAAACCTTTGCAATAGTAACGGCATCAATCTTTCCGTCGTTATAAAGATGACTGATAATGTTGCCAATAAGAACTTCAAATGCAGCAGACGAAGAAAGGCCGCTACCTTTTAGCACATTTGAAGTAGTGTAGGCGTTAAATCCGCCAATATTGTATCCCAAATCTTTAAGTCGTGCACACACGCCTCTTATCAGTGCAGCTGCGTGCTCTTTTTCGTCATCGACGGGTTCGAGACAGTTCAAGTCAACAGTGTCCATTTTGAACCCTTCCGACTTAACGTTGATTATCATATTGTCAGTTTTGGCGACAACCGCAATTACATCAAGGTCGACGCTTCCCGCTAAAACACAGCCAAGCTGGTGATCGGTGTGATTTCCGCCAACCTCGGTGCGTCCGGGAGCCGAAAAGAACTCAACATCATAATCTTGACCGTACAAAAGCTCAAATTCATCACAAGCTTTAGAAAAGCGTGCAATACCCTTTTTACTATCAGAATACAAAGTTTCAAAAATTGTGTTAAAATTACCGTCAAGAGTGCTTTTTCTGATATCTGTTAATCTCATTTCATATCCCCTTTTTGGCTGTTCCTAATCAAATCATTACATTAATCTACAAATTAACTCATAATAAATATAACAGAAAACACATTCTTGTCATATCGCTTTTAGTCTCACAATTATGGATAATTGTTGCACTTTTTAATTAAGTGTGTTATTATATATAATAATAAGATTTTTACTGTTATTTTATTAAAATTGCGAGGTTTTAAAATGGCGAATACACCCAATAAACACTCATTTTTTACGCTGCACCATGATAGTCTGGGGCTCTCTGTTTATAATTGCGGCTTTCAAAAATGCACACCTAAATTTAGCTGGGGACCTGCTTTAAGAAATCACCATATATTACATTTTGTTGCTTCAGGTCAAGGTGTATATATCAAAGGTGATAAAAAATATACTCTTTCGGTTGGCGACGGGTTCTATTGTCCCCCAAACGAAGTTGTTTACTATATAGCCGATGAAAAAGACCCTTGGGAGTATTACTGGGTTGGCTTTAGTGGTGTTGATGTATCTTGGCTTCTTGGTGCAACCGGTATTTCTTCTGAAAATCCTGTTTTTCATTGTGAAAATAAAGATTTGATTGTTAAGTCTTTTATGGATATTTACAATTCAAACGGTTCAGAGCTTTATAATGAAATTGAAATGAGTGGGAATCTATACAAGTGTTTGTCAAACCTTATTAAGTCAAGCAGTAACAATTCGGGTAAGCATAGAAGAAGTGCAGATTACATTAACATTTCAATAAGATATATTGAACATAACTACTCAAGACCTATCAGTGTGAATGATATCGCCTCAAGCACCGGCGTTAGCAGATCACACCTCTATCGCCTATTTATGCAAGAGCTTAATATTACCCCAAATGAGTATTTAATTCAGTATAGAATTACTATTGCATGTAAGCTTTTGCGAGAATCAAATATTAATATAAGTGAGGCGGCCTATTCTTCCGGATTTTCTGACCCTTTGTACTTTAGCCGTGTATTTAAGAAGGTAAAAGGGGTGACACCGAGCGTTTACGCTGCAAGCAAATAAAAAAACAACTTCAGCATATGCTGAAGTTGTTTTTTTACAGTTTGGTCCTGATGATCTTTGAAGTTAAATATGCAAGCTGTATTTTAACTAAATCAAATATTATAAAGGGCAATACGCACACATATATTGAGTTTAAAAATCCTGTTTCACATATGTATGAATACCAAAGACATCCACATATATAGTTTATGGTTAATGCAAAAATGCATACAACAGTAACCTTTATATGATTAAAGGATGGCTTCTTAGTAAGAAGTGAAACTATCAATGCAGTTGCGGGATATGACAAAATAAAACCGCCGCTTGGCCCAAACAATGCGCCTAATCCACTGTTGAAATTGGCAAAAACAGGAACACCAAAAACTCCGATTATAATATAAATTATAACTGAAATTAAAGAGTATATCGGAGAGAGAGTCATTCCGATTATGAAAACTCCAAGAAGTGCTAAAGAATAAGAAATACCGCCTAAATTTATAGAAAGAATTGAGCATATGCAAAGCACCGCTGTTAATAAGGCGGAAAGCGTTATTTTTTGAATTTTTGTGTTGGTTTTCATATGTTCTCAGTAGCTATACTTACATCTCCAAAATTTATTGAAACGGTCTCTCCCGAACTTGTTGAAACAACCAAATTTAATTTTTCGTCAAGGCGTATTGCTTTGGCCGTAAACGATTTTTCACCTTGAGTAATTATAATGGTTTTTCCGTCCAAATAAGAGTCGTTTTTGTAGGTGCTAATAATTTCGTCAATATCAAATCGATCTAAAATTTCAAACAGATTGTTAAGAATGTCGCAAATTATTCTGTGCTTAATCTCCCTTGAGCAATGTTTGTATAGGTTTGTTGCAACGTTTTTTATTTCATCCGGAAACCCGTCATCAGGCGGTTCAAGATTTAAACCAATACCTATAACTGTATATTCGGAATAGTTTTCGTTGCTCTTTAATGATGTTGATGTTAAAATACCGCAAACCTTTTTATCTGATATAAATATATCGTTTACCCATTTTATTTTTGTATCAAAGCCGTAGCTTTTAAGAGCGTTTGATACTGCAACAGCAGCTGCCGGTGTAACATATCCCAGTAAAGAGCTTAAAATTGATTTGCGCATCAAAACAGACATATAGATGCCGGTGCGATTAGGTGAATAAAAGCTCTTCCCTGCCCGACCTTTTCCTTTTGTTTGTCGGTCCGCAATGATAACTGTTTTATCTTCTGCCCCGAGCTCAGCCAAATTCTTAAGAACAGTGTTGGTAGAACTTAATTGGTTAACAGCTATAATATTGGCATTGTAACGCAAATTGTTGTTAATTAAATCTGCATTAATATACTGAGAGCTATCAGCATTTTCAAGTATCTGAGATATATTCAAATCGCTTATAAACAACTCCGTCTCTGTTTACAGTTTCGTTCCACTCCGAAAGAGGTCTGACCCAAAGCTCTTGTTCACCGTATAGAGCTTTATATACAACCATTGGTTCGGTGGTTTCTGAATGCTTTGCGATGCCTATAACAAAATATTCATTGCCTTTAAGTGTCTATATCTACCGGGTTTAATCAACATATTTAACATATTAAGATATAGTGGTTTTGCTTTTCAGGTTGAGAGGAGGTATGCAAACATAAGTGTTGCCTGCATTAAACTCAACATTGTTTCCATTTTCATCGGTAATTTTAATAGAATCGTAACTACCGCCTTTTGACCACTTGATATTCTTTAAGGTGCCGTTAGTAAGATAATATCCTTCACCCTTGCTGAGGTCGTTTTTTACGCGATAGTTGCCTTCAAAATAGCTTAATGCCGAAAACAAAACCAAAACATTTTTGTAGCTTAGATTTTCACCGGTACGATAATCTGTATTGTTTCCGCTTTTATTGTGTTTTACGTATTTCTGGCTTGTGCTGTCATATTTAAAAGTAGTAATATAACTGCCTGAAAAATATACACTTGCAGTGGTGGCAAAACCGTCTGAATGTGTAACGGATTTATCCTCTGCAGCAAAATTTTGCCAAGGACTTGAGTGACCGGTGTCTTGTGTGGTTCTGCGGTTCTTTTCTATCATACTCTGTTTAATAAGTTCACCGGAGGTATACATAGTGTGCTCCCAGGCAAGACCGTTTTTGAATCTGTAACCGTATTTTTCATAAATGCCGGTGTTAATATCTATATCATCGAGATTCATACTCTTCATGTAAGGGCCACAATATGTTTTATCAAGGCCGCAGTGGAAATATAGTGCGTCGTGACCGTTGGCCAGGTCAACAAAGGAATAACGTGCAGAACGTATTGTGCCGATTTCGCCCATACTGCCAATGTCTTTATAAACTGCGAGCAAACGTGTAATGCCGCCTTCTGCAAGTGCTTCATATACAATGGATGCACCTGTGATGCCCGTCTGTACCTTTTGAGCAGATGAAAGATTATTAATCATAACTGCGACCGGTCTTAAGTCACTCTTTGAGGAATCTGTGAATTCGTAACAACCTGTTAGATTGTTAAGATATTTAATTTCTTCCGGCTCAACAGAGGATACGTTTTCTGAATTTACCGATGTGGTTGATGAGGGGGCGTTGTTTGCAGAGTCATCTGTGCAAGCAACAAAGGATGATAAAATAAATATTAATACTAAAATTATTGATGTTATCCTAATTTTCATTTTGATTCCTCCTATAGTATATAAAGTAATTATACACTATAAATTGTATAACTTCAACCATATAAACGCAATATTTGACGAATTTTGAAAAAAATTATTGACCAAAGTTTACCAAAGTATCTGCTGTATCAAACTCCCCTGTTCCAACTTGTATAACTTCTGTGTATCCCTCGGGAACATCCCCCAACAATATTGTTTCTGAAAACAGATAGTCGTTTGTTACGGTGTCATAGCTTTTTCCGCCCGGCATAACTGTGTAAATAGTTGTCGAAAGACGAAGATATAGACTGTTTTTGGTTTGATTGATACCTGCTTCTGAAAATGTACTTATTATTTCGTAATTAATGTACTGCGAAACTTGAATTTTTATGTTTATTTTCGGACCTGTTCCATATAGTAAGGGTGAGTTTGTAAGAGAGCCGATATTTATAGAATATTTTGCGTGAACTGCTTCATTCGCTTTGCTGTGTATATTGTCAAATATTTTGCATATCAAATTATCAAGTGTTGTGGCATCTGTAAGCAGCGCTTTTGGATTGCCTTTATCATCTGTTGACAGAGAAACTATTGATTTGAATTCATTTATATGATTATTTAACACTTCGTGAACAGATGAATTTATTAATATAAGCGCTTGTCTTTTAGATTCATTTTGTGCAATGGTATTCATCATTGGCCGCAACCTTATGTCTAATAACAAAAGCAACACCGCAGCTATAATACAAATAAAAGCTATACATTTTGCTAACGGATTATATTTAGAATAATAAATTTTGCTCAAAAAATCACCACCTAATGCATTTTACACATTTAGGTGGTGATTTGCTAATTATTTGACGACTATATTAACAAGCTTTCCTTTGATATACAGTTCTTTAATAATAGTTTTTCCTTCAATAAACGGTAAGAGCTTTTCGTCCGATTTTGCTTGTGCAATTACAGTGTCAGACTCGGCGTCAACAGGTATAAGCAGCTTAGTGCGTACTTTTCCGTTTACCTGAACAACTATTTCAATTTCGTTATCAACACATTTGCTTTCATCGTATATTGGCCAAGAATAAGCATTGACGGTGCCCTCATAACCCAGACCTTCGAAGATCTCTTCTGCAATGTGAGGAGCAAAGGGGCTGAGCAACAATGCAATGGTCTTTAACTCATCGTGGGTTACTCCGTTGTTGCCGATTTCGTTAAGCAGAGCCATCAAAGCGGCTATAGCGGTGTTAAACTTCATTGCATCAATATCTGAGGTAACCTTCTTGATGGTTTTGTGCATTGCAGTTTCAAGAGCTTTTGAATATCCTGCCCCATCTACAATGTTATCTTGCAAGCTCCACACTCTCTCAAGGAATCGCTTGCAACCTTTAATGGAGGAAGAACTCCACGGTGCGGCCTTTTCAAAATCGCCTATGAACATTTCATAAAGACGCATTGTGTCTGCACCGTACTGCTCTACTATCTCATCAGGATTTACAACATTTCCTCTTGATTTTGACATCTTCTCGCCGTTTTCACCGAGAATCATACCGTGACTGGTGCGCTTGCCATATGGCTCTGCAGTTGGAACAACACCGATATCATAAAGGAATTTGTGCCAGAATCGACTGTAGAGCAGGTGGAGTGTTGTGTGCTCCATACCGCCATTGTACCAATCGACAGGAGACCAGTATTCAAGTGCTTCTTTAGAAGCAAGTGCATCATTGTTGTCAGGGTCCATATAACGCAAGAAATACCACGAAGAACCAGCCCATTGAGGCATAGTGTCAGTTTCTCTTTTTGCAGCACCACCGCACTTAGGACAAGTGGTATTAACCCAATCGGTAATTTTTGCAAGGGGTGACTCACCGTTATCGGTGGGCTCATATGATTCTACGTTGGGCAAGGTAACAGGCAAATCTTTTTCATCAACCGGAACAAATCCGCATTTTTCACAATGAATAATCGGAATGGGCTCACCCCAATAGCGCTGGCGTGAAAATACCCAGTCGCGAAGTTTGTAATTGGTCTTTTTAACGCCAAGCTCTTTTTCGGTAAGATAATCAATAATAGCTACCTTTGCTTCTTCAACTGATAAACCGTCAAGGAATCCTGAATTGGTCATTACGCCTGTTTCACAGTCGGTAAAAGCAGCTTCTTCAACATTACCGCCCTTAACTACCTCAATAATAGGAAGGTTAAACGCCTTAGCAAAGTCCCAGTCTCTGGTATCGTGTGCGGGAACTGCCATTATAGCACCGGTGCCGTATGAAATAAGAACATAATCTGAAATAAAGATGGGAATTTCTTTACCGTTTACGGGGTTGATTGCTTTAACACCGTCGAGGCAAACACCTGTCTTATCCTTAGCGAGCTCGGTGCGCTCAAAATCAGATTTTTTTGCTGCGTTTGCTTGGTAAATGCGTACTTCATCAATGTTTTTAATACTGTCTTGAATTTTATCAATAATAGGATGCTCAGGTGAAATTACCATATAGGTGGCGCCAAAAAGTGTATCGGGACGAGTTGTGTAAACAACAAGTTCTTCACCGATGGTAGTAGCAAATTTTACCTCTGCACCTGTTGACTTACCTATCCAGTTCTTTTGCTGAATTTTTACTCTTTCAATATAATCAACTGTATCAAGATCACTCAACAGACGCTCTGCATAAGCGGTGATTTTAAGCATCCACTGGCTCTTAACCTTATGTACTACTTCACTTCCGCAACGTTCGCAAACACCGTTAACAACCTCTTCGTTTGCAAGAACACATTTGCAAGAGGTGCACCAGTTAACAGACATCTCCTTTTTGTATGCAAGGCCTTTTTTAAACATCTGCAAGAATATCCACTGCGTCCATTTGTAATAGGAAGGATCGGTGGTGTTTATTTCGCGTTTCCAGTCGAAAGAAAAGCCAAGAGATTTAAGCTGCTGTTTAAAACGAGCAATGTTTTGCTTGGTTACGATTTCAGGATGAATATGATTTTTGATTGCATAGTTTTCGGTGGGAAGACCAAAAGCATCCCAACCCATGGGATACAATACATTATAGCCCTCAAGTCGTTTTTTGCGGCAAATAATATCTAATGCAGTATATGAACGCGGATGGCCTACGTGCAAGCCCTGGCCTGAGGGATATGGGAACTCAACCAAACCGTAAAATTTTGGTTTGTCACTAACTGTTTCAGCGTGAAAAACATCAAGCTCGTCCCATTTTTGCTGCCATTTCTTTTCAATTGCTGTAAAATCGTATCTCATATAAATTGCTCCTTTTAGTCTTCGATTAAAGCGTTTATATCACATTTTTCACCATCTGCCCAAAGATGCTCAAGACCATAGGTTTCTCTTGCTTCGGGGGTAAACACATGAACAACAACACTGCCGTAATCCAACAAAACCCAACCTGTTGCTCTACCCTCTATTCCAATGGGTAATGCTCCTGCTTCTTTAAGTTTTTCTTCAACCTCTTCCGCAAGTGATCTTACGTGGGTTGATGAGGTTCCGTTTGCTATTAAAAAATAGTCAGTTAAAACGGTTAACTCGCTTATTTTAACCGCACAAATATTAATCGCTTTTTTACTGTCAAGCGCTTTGGCGGCTATCTTTAAAATGCTGATTTCGTCCATTTGACACCTCTGAAAAATAACATAAATTTATTATATATCATTGAAAATAATATTTCAACATTTAAACCATATATTCTTTGATTGCTTCTAAAGTATCCGGATGAACAGGTTTACCTTTTTCGGTGAGGTCTTTTATACTGAAATCCAAAACCTCGTACATCGCCTTGTTCATATCTTTTAATATCAATTTTCTTATATCCTCTACATTCCAATATTCTCTGTCTGTAGAAGAGCAATCAGCGAGATAAATGATTTTTTCAAGAGTAGACATATTTTTTCTTGCAGTAGTGTGGTATCTAACTGCATTAATAATATCCAAGTCGTTAATTCCCATATATCTTTGAATATAATCGGCACCCAGTACAGCGTGCCACAGCATTACGGAGTTCTGAGTTATATCATCCAAAACGATAGCATGCTTATTTATATATGATTGCATATTATCTTGACTCTCGTTGCGCATCACATCGTGAATTAATCCTGCAATGTAGGCCTTATCTGTAGGATAACTGTATTGCTCAGCTATAGCTTTAGCAGCATCTGCAACGCATAGAGAGTGATAATATCTTTTTTCATTAAGACGGGATTTTAGATGCTCTTTTGCTTTATCAATAGTAAATATCATAAATACAAACCGTTCTTTCTGATATAAGAAGCCACCTTGGGAGACAAATGATTATCAACATTTTCTCCTAATTTCAATCGATCTCTTATTTCGGTTGAAGATATTATTACAGGTTGACAGTCAATAACAATGCTCTTTAAACCCATGCTGTGATATTTGTTTGAATATTCTTTAAGTCGGTCTATATCATTTTTTCTTGAAACGGCACAAACAGTTGCTAAATCAAATATTATTTCAGGGTTTTTCCATGTGTGAAGAGTTAAAAACATATCTGACCCGCAAGCGAGATATAATTCAGAATCGGGATAAGATGCTTTCAACCAGGATAACGTTTCATAGGTATAGCAAGGTCTTCCCTTATCAATTTCTATAGTGCAGACCGATTCTGTCGGCAAATCAAAAGCCAGCTTGCACATATTAATTCTGTGATCACAACCTGTTAATTTATCTACAGTTTTGTGAACCGGAGAATATGTTGGAATAATTAATGTTTTATCTGCTTTGATTTGATCTGCAATTTCTCTGCACATATATACGTGACCGTTATGAACGGGATTAAATGTCCCGCCAAAAACAAGTATTTTGTTCATGTTATTTCACAAGATAAATTTGTTTATTATCTTTGCTCTCTCTGTACAAAATGAATTTTCTGCCAATTACCTGAACTACATCGGCAGACAGCTCGCTTGCCATAGAATCAGCGGCCTCACGCACTGAAATGGGGCTTGTTTCAAGCAATCCGCATTTAATAAGCTCGCGCTTTTCAAGTGCATCATCTGCCTGCTTTATCATTGCTTCGTTAATTCCGCCTTTTCCGATATGAACAATTACTTCATAAGAATTAGCCATACCTCTAAGCTGTGCTCTTTGTTTACTTGTCAGCATATTTTGCTCCTTAAATATATTCTTTAATCTTTTCGGCAAACAGCTTCAACGCTTTGCCTCTGTGACTGAGTGCATCTTTCTGTTCTGCAGTTAAATTGCCGAATGAGACACCGTTCACCAAAAATAACGGATCGTATCCAAAGCCACCGTCACCCTCAAGGGAGCGAGCAATGTACCCTTCGCACTCTCCTCTTACGGAAAAATGTCTGCCATCAGGAAAACAACATGATACAACACTTACAAAACGAGCTGTTCTGTCTTCGTCAGGAACATTTTTCATTAACTCCAGTAGTTTTGAGTTGTTGTCATCATCATTATGACCTTCCCCGGCAAATCGAGCCGAATAAATGCCCGGCTCACCGTTTAGTGCATCTACACAAAGACCGGAATCATCGGCAATTGCAGGTAAATTACAGCTTATGCACGCTGATTTAGCTTTAATCATTGAGTTTTCTTCAAAGGTTTTACCGTTTTCTTCGACCTCGGGGAATTTGATTCCTCTTTCCCCTTCTCCAAGCACGTTTATACCCAGTGGTTCAAGTATGCGTCGCAATTCGTTAAGCTTTTTAACGTTTTTAGAAGCCAAAACAAAATCCATAATATAACCTCTGTTAATCTGAAAACAATCCTTCTGTAAATTCTTCGGCATTAAATGGCTGCAAATCATCAATTCCCTCGCCTACGCCTATGAATTTGACCGGTAGCCCCAACTCGTTTCTTATAGTTATAACAACGCCGCCTCTGGCCGTTCCGTCCAGTTTTGTCAGCACTATGCCTGTTATATCTGCGACCTTGCTGAATTCACGTGCTTGATTGACTGCATTTTGACCGGTTGTAGCGTCGAGTATAAGCAAGGTTTCTACGCTTGAATCGGGCAGTTCACGGCGAACTATACGTGCAATCTTAGCCAATTCGTCCATAAGATTCTTTTTATTGTGCAGTCTTCCTGCAGTGTCACAGATGATAATATCGGTGCTTTTAGCTTTTCCGGATGAAATTGTGTCAAACACAACCGATGCGGGATCACTGCCTTCGTTATGCTTAACAATGGCTACATCAGCACGCTGAGCCCAAGCTTCAAGCTGTTCAATAGCGGCTGCTCTGAAGGTATCGGCAGCGCCCAAAATTACATTTTTTCCTGAGCGCTTATATTGTGCAGCCATTTTACCTATTGTGGTAGTTTTGCCTGCTCCGTTCACACCAATAACAAGAATAACAGATGGCTTTGTGCTCAAATTCAGCGCTTCGTCACCCTTTATCATATCTGAAATAGTAGTTTTAAGAAGTGCTTTTATTTGTTCAGGATCGGTTATGTGCTCTTTTTTTACAATCTCTTTAACTTGGTTGCAAATGTCCTGTGCTGTTTTTACACCAACATCAGACATAACTAAAATTTCTTCAAGCTCTTCAAATAACTCATCGTCTATTTTAGTAAAGCTTGAAAGCACCGATCCAAGAGCACCTAAAAAAGAATCTCTTGTTTTCTTCAGACCGTTTCCTATTTTGCTGAATAAGCCCATTAGATCACTCCTGCTTTAAGTCTAGTTTGCTTTCTAATTCTGAAACGTTTAACTGTAACAGTTTAGAAATACCTTTTTCCTGCATTGTAACACCATAAAGCATATCCGCTTCTTCCATTGTACCGCGTCTGTGGGTTATAACAATAAACTGAGATTTGTCACTCATAGTTCTTAAATACTGAGCAAATCTGTTGACGTTTACGTCATCAAGCGCGGCATCAACCTCATCAAGCATACAGAAAGGAGGCGGATTTACTTTCATTACGGCAAAATAGATTGAAATTGCGATAAGTGCTTTTTCACCGCCTGACAGCTGCTCGATAATAGATACATTCTTTCCGGGAGGTTGACAAATAATTTCGATCCCTGATTCGAGCGTGTTATCCGGCTCGGTTAATTTAAGTTCTGCCTTACCGCCACCAAACAATTCTGTGAATACCTTTGAGAAATATGCGTTAATTGCATTAAACCTTTCGGTAAACAGCTGCTCCATTTGGTTTTTGAGCTGAGCAATAATTTTGTTTAATTCATCTCTGGAGGTTTCGATATCTGAAACCTGTGCAGACATAAATTCGTAACGTTCGCTCTCGAATTTATATTCTTCTATGGCAGCCACATTAACATTGCCAAGTGAACGAATTTTGCCCTTTAATTCGGTCAGACGGTGCTGTGCGACAGGAATATCGTCGGGAATTTTGCCCTTTTCTTCCGCTTCACTGCGAGTAAGACCGTATTCGTCGTACATCTTTTTGATGGTGTCATCATACTCGTGAACCATTGAGATTTTGCGCTCTTCAAGACGTACAAGCTCGCCACTGATTTTTTCTTTATCTTCACCGGCACCGCGAGAGTCAAGTCGCATCTGCTGAATTTTTGAGTCGATTTCGTCTCTTTTTGCTATAATATCGATTATTGATTCTCTGCAACTCTCTGCTTTGCTTCTCAGCTCGCTTGCAGTGGCAGTAACTTCTTTTATCTTAATTACAAGTTCACTGTTTCTTGCAGTGATTTCTTCAATTTCTGCTGTAAGGCGTGCGATTCTCTCTTGTCGGTCGGCAGACCTGCCGATTATATCGGAGATTGCGCCTTCCAAAATCTCAATATCCTTGTTGAGCTCAAATATCCTGGTTTTATGCTCGCTTACCTTTAAGGTTAAAAGCTCTCGCTTTGCAGCTGATTTATCGCGTCCGCCCATTTTTTCTTCAAGCAATGATTGCGCGGCAGATATATCGGCAGTGATTGCTTCAACATCGGCTGCAGATTTGGTTTCTAATGCGGACAGCTCTTCCAGTCGCTTGATCGATGATGCTTTTTCACCATCAAGAACGGATATATCACCTTTAACAATAGAAATTTGTTCGTTAACTCGCTTGATTTCACCTAACACACGAATTTTATCTTCTTGTGCAGTGGTTACAGCGCTTTGCATAATAAGAATATCTGCGTTTATTTGTGCTATCTCATTTTGCAATGATTTATGGCGTTCTGTTGATTGGGTGATTTCGGCTTTGATTTTATCGGCTTTGTCCAAAAGTTTTTTAATTTCACCTGATCTGCTTAAAATACCTGCGTTTTTAATTACAGATCCACCTGTCATAGAACCGCCGGCGTTAACCACCTGGCCGTCTAATGTGACGATGCGGAATTTATGATGAAACTTTCGTCCGATGGTTACAGCACTGTCTAAATCCTCTGCAACTGCTACACCGCTTAAGAGATATGAAATGACATCTTTGTATTTTGAGTCGCACTGCAGAAGTTTATCAGCCATTCCTACAAAACCGTAACAATTATCCAAGCCGGGATCGTCAAATCTGCGTGGCTTTACAACTGATAACGGATGAATAGTTGCACGACCTGCCTTGTTGTCTTTAAGATAAGATATTGCTCTTTTTGCATCCTCTTCATTATCGGCAACAATGTCTTGAATCGAACCGCCAAGGGCTGTTTCAATAGCAAGACTGTATTCGGAATTTACTGAAATCAGCTTAGAAATAGGACCATGGATGCCGCGCAATATTCCTGATGAAGCGGCCTTGGCAACGGTTTTGACTGCATTGCCCAAACCTTCCATATTATTATCTAAATCAGTTAATATTGCAGCTCTGCGCCGTGTTTCGCCCTCTTCAAGTGTGAGTCGGTCTATTTCAGCTTTAACTTTATCTGCCTTCTCGGTGCGAGTTTCAAGAATAAGTTGTTTACCCTTTAAAGAATTGGCACACTTTTCAACTGTTTCATCGCATGCACTAAGATCATCATCAAGGGCTGATAACTCTGATTCCAGTTTTGACAAAGCTTCTTGCTTTTCTGCTATGGAAGTCTCAACAACCGAAACTCGTGCTTTAATTTCTTCCGATGTTGAGCGTGAGGTCATAACAGCAACCTTGCCGTCAGATAGCGATAGAGACAAGGTGTTTAGCTTTGAAGTCAATGAATCAATGATTGATGAGAAGCCATCGCTTACTGTGATGATGCTCAGCAGCTCATCATTTACCTGATCGAGCAAGCTTTGTTCGTCAGTTATAGACTGCTTCTTTGCCTCTATTGATTTGCGTTTTGATTCTATTTCAAAATCAGTTGTCTCAGAGCCCATTGAAAGATCATCAATTTCACTTTGAATGCGCTTAATTGTATCGTTGTTGTGTTCAACTGTGTTGTTTAATACAGCAGCATCCGACTCAAATTTAGAAGCTTCTTCGTCAAATGCGGATGCACTGCGTCTTACCTCGTCGGTCTCTGCATTTAAGCGCAGCGTTTCATCGGCAGAATTATCAATCATACTGTCGAGAGTTGCAATTTTTGAATTTATTTCATCGTATTGGTTTCTGACGGCAGCAATTTTCATCTCTTGCTCTCGCAAAAGATCTTTATATTTTGAAAGATTATACAGCCAAAGACCAATTTGAAGCGCTTGCTGTTCTTCGGCATATTCAAGGAAAAGGGTTGCCTTTCTGCTTTGTTCCTTTAACGGGCCGATTCTGCTTTCGATTTCGGTAAGAATATCACGTAAACGAATTAAGTTATCTTCAGCTTGAGAAAGCTTCTTTTCTGCTTCGATTTTTCTGTATCTATATCGTGATATACCTGCGGCTTCTTCAAAAATATCTCGTCTTTCGGCAGAGGTTTTTGTACCGACAATATCGTCAATTTTACCTTGACCTATCATAGAATAACCGTCGCGTCCCAGTCCTGTATCCATAAATATTTCATGAATATCCTTAAGACGTACACTGGCATTATTTATGCGATATTCACTCTCGCCTGATCTGAAGTAACGACGAGAAATAGCCACTTCATCGGTATCACAAGGAAGATTTCTGTCGCTGTTATCAATAATAAGGGTTACTTCAGCAAAGCCCAATCGCTTTCTTGTAGCAGTGCCGTTAAATATAACATCTTCCATTTTGTTGCCGCGCAAGGTCTTGTTTGATTGTTCGCCCAAAACCCAACGTACGGCATCGGATATGTTGCTTTTTCCGCTTCCGTTAGGTCCGACAACAGCAGTCATACCCTCACCAAATTTAAGGGAAGTTTTATCTGCAAAAGATTTAAAACCTTGTACTTCAATGGATTTTAACCTCAATTATCTCACTTCCTTGATAATTATTTCATCTAAATATAATTCTTTGTTTGAAATTACCTTGATATTTATTCCCAGCTGTGCAAGCTCTTGAATATTTGCACGTTTGTGCCCTATCGTTTTTGAGTGCATTGACGGATTAACATAGACAAAATAGTTTCCGCAACTCTTAATAAGAGATTTTATTCTGCTCAGTTGAATATAACCGGAGCAAATTTCACCAAATGCAGGATGCCACGGACCGCACACATATTCTTTTTCATCTATTGTATGTAGACCAACTCTAATAACCTGAATATTAGCACAACTGAATTTTTGAATAATTGCAGAACATAAATGAGCTGCTTTTTCAACACTTTGAGGTGTGTATTTTCCTTCATAAAACAGTTTTTCCAAAAGTGTGTTTTTAAACACAACGGTCGGATAAATTCTGACACAGGCCGGGTTTATTTCGATAAATTTTTCGCAAGTATACAGCGCACCTGAATCGTCGTCATTGTAAAGACCTGTCATCATCTGCAGCCCTAAAGAAAAGCCGTGGTCTTTTATGAGCTTTGATGCTTTAACAACATCAGCTGCAGTGTGTCCCCTGCGATTGCTTTTAAGAACTGA
>JAZRNV010000039.1:0-1105 GCA_045648425.1 Acutalibacteraceae bacterium
TATTAATGATGTTCAGAAAAAGGGTGGTTCTTATCTCGGTTCACCCGCTGATATAACCACACTCAAACCGCAGGGAACGTCATTTTATAGCGACCTCACCCGCCTGGTCAATCACATTAAAACGGGAATAGAGGCAACCTATTCCGATTATAATGAGACAATTTCGCATAAAATCCTAATTTGTGGAATGGCTGAGACCCGTGAAATTTACGGCGACTTTAACACGGCAATGAAAAAAGTTGCTGACGCATTGGGCGTGGCGTATGGCGCGACCAGCGAAGACCCGTTCTTTAACTCTGAGCTTTACCTCAATAATATGCGACAGGGCCACCCGATGCCCCTTGTGTATAGCGGTATGGCAAAGGCAATGCGCAGAGTCATTGAGCGCGCTATGGCGAATTACTCAGACTATTTCATAGATTTAGGAGCGAGAAAATGAATGACCTTGTAAACCTTATTGTCTCCAATGGTATGAGTGTGGTTATTATCGCCTATATGCTTTTCAAGGACTTTAAGTTTAATGAAACAATTACCACTGTTTTGGAGCAGATAAATATTACCCTTGCAAAGCTCGAAACCCATCATATGAGGGAGGATGAGTAATGACCTACACCGTTAAACGCGGCGACACTCTTTCGGGTATCGCAGCAAAATTTGGGGTAAGCGTGGCGGCAATAGCCGCCGCGAACCCCGACCGAATAAAGAACGTCAATAAAATCACCGTGGGCTGGGTGCTCACTATCCCCGGCAAGCAGTCAACAAAAAATTATTCTGAGATTGGTAAACAGGTTGAAAAATGCCTTGCCGAAATAGCCGAGTTACCCAGTGTTAAAAAACTGGGGGGTATGCTCTAATGGGTATTATCTCCAATGCTATCGCTTGGGCCGTTTCTACGGCTCAAGACGATAGCCACGGTTATTCTCAGGTTAACCGATGGGGCCCCGACTACGATTGCAGCAGCTTTGTTATTACGGCGTTTCAAAATGCCGGTCTGGATGTAATGGGCGCGGGTGCGACATACACCGAGAATATGCGGGCCGCCTTTATCGCGTGCGGGTTTAAGGATGTAACCAGTCAGATAAACCTTACCACCGGCGCAGGCCTT
>JAZRNV010000040.1:0-31418 GCA_045648425.1 Acutalibacteraceae bacterium
AAGGCGTTGCCAAACTCGGTGGCGTTGATGAAATACTCAAAGCGCTCGGTGAAAGCAGGATCCTCGGGCTTACGCTTTGCCAAGGGGCTGATTTCAACGGGATAGTCATAAATAAAGGTGGGCTGAATCAGATTTTCTTCAACAAAGGCATCAAAGAACTCTGCCAAAATGGCGCCCTTGGTAGCAACCTCGGGAAGTTCAACGTGATGCTTCTTCGCCAACTCAACAGCTGCGGCATCGTCCTCAACCTCGTTAAAGTCAACACCGGAATATTTCTTGACTGCCTCTACCATAGTGAGGCGCTCCCAATGAGAGAGGTCGATTTCGTGGCCTTGATAAGGAATAACCAAAGAGCCGCAAACCTCTTGGGCTACAGTTTTCATCATCTCTTCAACCAAGTCCATCATACCGTAATAATCGGTATAGGCCTGGTAAAGCTCAACACTGGTAAACTCGGGGTTGTGCTTGGTATCCATACCCTCGTTGCGGAAGATGCGGCCGACCTCGTAAACCCTGTCCATACCGCCAACAATGAGGCGTTTAAGATAGAGCTCGGTCTCAATACGCAGCACCATATCCATATCTAAAGTGTTGTGGTGAGTGGTGAAGGGACGGGCAGATGCGCCAATCTCAAAAGGAGTGAGAATAGGAGTATCAACCTCTAAAAAGCCCTTGCTGTCAAGATAACGGCGCACCGACTGTAAAATGCGGCTGCGCTTAATAAAGGTTTCTTTAACCTCGGGGTTTACAATTAAATCAACATAACGCTGACGGTAACGGGTATCGGTATCTTTAAGGCCGTGGAACTTTTCGGGCAGGGGCAGCAAGCTCTTGGCAAGAAGAGTAAGCTCGGTGCAACGAACGCTGAGCTCGCCCATTCTGGTACGGAAAATCTCGCCCTTAATTCCCACAACATCGCCTATATCCATCTTTTTAAAGGCGGCATAGGCCTCGTCACCGATAACATCGCGGCGAACATACATCTGAATATCACCGCGGTCATCACGTAAATGAGCAAAGCTGGCCTTGCCCATAACGCGTTTTGACATCATACGGCCTGCCATGCAAACCATATCGCCCGATTCCTGCTCGGCCTCGAGATAGCTGTATTTTTCTTTTACATCGGCAGAATAGCTGTCTTGCGGATATTTTGTAATCACAAAGGGGTCGTTGCCATCGGCCTGAAGCTGTGCCAGCTTGTCACGACGGACTTGCAAAATTTCGCTTAAATCTTGCTGAATTTCGGGAGTATTGTTTTGTTCCATAAGTGCACTTCCTATTCAATAAACAGGCGGGATTGTTACCAAACCCGCCGTCAAAATTCAATATTACTTTAAGATAGCAACAATCTTATACTTAAGCTCGCCTGCGGGAGTTTCGGCGATAACTGTCTTGCCCACCTTGGCGTCAAGCATTGCTTTGCCGACAGGTGATTCGTCTGAAATTGCTCCGTTCATAGGGTCGGCCTCTGCTGAACCAACGATGGTGAACTCATCTTCAATGCCGAGCTCGACATCAAGCACACGCACCTTTGAGCCCAAACGCACCTTTTTGCCTGCATCTGCATCGTCATCAAGGATGACGGCATTTTTGAGCATATTTTCAAGCTCTGAAATGCGAGATTCAATGCGTGCCTGCTCGTTTTTGGCTTCATCATATTCGCTGTTTTCGGAAAGGTCACCGAATGAACGTGCCTCTTTTATTTTTTCGGCAATCTCGGTTCTGGCGGTGTTTTTAAGATAGTCAAGTTCTTCTTGAAGCTTTTTAAAGCCCTCTTCTGTAAATTTATACTGTTTTGCCATAAAAACTGACACTCCGTTTCTAATAATTCATTACCGCTTGCACGGCTGAAAAATATACTGTATTATTATATATTTTTTGCCGCGTTATGTCAAGGAAAATTTAGTTTTTCACCCCTCTTTACCCTTTTTTTGTCACTGTTGCTTTTTCACTTGAATAAATTGAAGCTTTATGTTATAATCTCATTCGGTATTAATGGGTTGATTTTTCTGTCGGAGGTGGTCTTTACTTATGAGCGACAAGCAATTCAGATGCCGTGCAGAGGTAGAATCCTCATTCACTCCCGAAGAGAAGGTTGAAGAGGTTGCTCCTCAGACAGTCAAGGAAAAGCTGCAAAACTTTTGGTATTATTACAAGTGGCACACAATAATCGGCCTGTTTATTGCTGTTGTGCTTGCCTTTGGTGTAGCTCAGTGCAGCACAAAAGAAAGCCCCGATTACACCATTATGACCGTTTTTGACAAATATGTGCCCGGTGAAGTGACCGATGAAATTGAAAAATATTTTGAGCAATACGGTGAAGATGTTAACGGCGACGGAAAAGTAATCGTTCATATTTACGATGCATCTGCCGGCACCGACCGCGACATTCAAAATGCCAACTCCACCCGATTGATGGCCGAGCTTCAGCGGGGCGAGATTATGCTGTTTGTTACAGATGAGGCCTGCTTTACCCGTTTGCACAGTCTTGACGTTTTCGAAAAGCAAGAGGTGTTTTCAGACAAAGACGGGTTTGCCTATAATCTGCGAGAAACCGAATTGACCGACAAGATAAACGATGCTCGCGACGGCTTTATCAACCACGATTATTTTGTTGCAAAGCGAGTGGTTAAGGGCACCGATTATGAAAGCAACGCAAAGTTTATCGCATCGGAAAAGAAAAACATTAAGCTGCTTGATAAATTCATTAAAGATATTGAATCGAAGAAAGAGTAAACAAAGGTGGTTTTAGTATGAGTTGTTATGATGTTATTATTGTTGGCGGTGGCGCCGGCGGCCTTTTTGCTGCTTACGAATTTGCCAAAAAAAATCCCGACATCAAGGTCTGCCTTTTGGAAAAAGGTGCTCCTCTCAACACTCGCAAATGCCCTATTGATAACGTAAAAATCAAAAATTGCATCAACTGTAAGCACTGCTCTATCACCACGGGTATAGGCGGCGCAGGTGCATTCTCAGACGGTAAGTACAACATCACCAACAACTTTGGCGGTGATTTATACAACTTTGTAGGCGACGAGCAGGCAATTAAGCTTATGAGATACGTTGACGCCATCAACCTTGAGTTTGGCGGTGAAGGTGCAAAGATTTACTCTACCGTCGGCTCCGATTTGAAGCGCCGAGCTTTGCAGTGCGATTTGCATATGCTTGACGCTCAGGTGCGCCACTTGGGCACCGAACGCAACTATTTCATCCTTGAAAACATCATCAAATTTGTCTCACAGCAGGTGGATATTCAGTATTATGCCGATGTTAAATCGGTTGAAAAAACCGCTGACGGCTGGGCTCTTACCTGCGAAAAGGGTGAAACCTACGAAAGCAAGTACGTTATCATTGCCACAGGCCGATCAGGTTCAAAATGGACGGCTGACATCTGCAAGCAGTTTGGCATTGTTAACGCCAACAACCGCGTTGACATCGGCATTCGTTTTGAATGCCCTGCCGAAATTTGGGAGCCAATCACCGACCAGGTGTATGAAAGCAAAATTATGTATCGCTCGCCCAAGACACGCAGTGTGTGCCGCACCTTCTGTATGAATCCTCACGGCGAGGTGGTTGCAGAAAACACCAACGGCATCGTGACCGTTAACGGCCACAGCTATGACGACCCCTCCCTTTACACCGAAAACACCAACTTTGCTCTGCCTGTTACCCACAAGTTCACCGAGCCATTTAAGGATTCGAATGCGTACGGTGAGCACGTTGCCGCGCTGACAAATATGCTGGCAGGCGGTGTTATGGTGCAGCGCTTCGGTGATTTGCTGGAGGACCGCAGAACTAACGCAAAGCGCCTTCGCGAGGGCTTTACCCGTCCCACTTTGGATGCAAGCCCCGGCAACCTCGCACTATGTATGCCCAAGGCAACCCTTGACACCATCATTGAAATGATATTTGCCCTTGACAAGCTTGTGCCCGGCACCGCCAATTTCGGCAACCTGCTTTACGGCACCGAGGTTAAGTTCTATAACTCAAGGGTTGAACTTGACAATCATTTTGAAAGCAAAGAAAGAGGCCTTTTCTTCATCGGTGACTGTTCGGGCACTACCCACTCACTTTCACAGGCATCGGCAGAGGGTGTATACGTAAGCCGTTACATCGCTAACCTTATTACAGGTGAAGACAATCCGCTGTTTTAAAAGTAAAAAACCGACTTCTGTTGAAGTCGGTTTTTTGTATTATTTAAGGAATCCGTTAATAATTTGTTCTTCGGCCTCTTGTTCGGTAAGGCCCAGGGTCATAAGCTTAATAAGCTGATCCCCTGCCAGCTTGCCGATGGCGGCCTCGTGGACCATTGATGCGTCAATATGATTGGCAAACACCTGGGGCACTGCGCCAACGGACGCCTCATCCATAATTATGGCGTCGCACTCACTTCTGCCGTTGCAACGGGCGTTACCCCTCATAACAGAGGTAAACACCTGCTTTGACCTATCCTTAGCAACCGAGCGTGAAACAAGATGAGCAGAGCAATCCTCCCCATCCATATCAACCTCAAAATAGGTTTCGGCCACCTGGTCGCCGTGGGTCATAAGCTTTTCGCGCACAATAAGAGTTGCACCCTTTTGAAGCTTTGCCTTGGTGGTGCGAGAGGTGGAATCAACACCTTTAATTTGGGCAGTCTCCATCTCCATATAAGCGCCCTCGCCAAGCTCACACTCGGTGGTGGGATTCATAATGCGCTTGCCGTTGCCGTCACCGTCACCGTAATGCTTTTCAACATATTTAATGCGGGCGTTTTTATCAAGAATAAAGCGGTGGATACCGCTGTGGTCACTATCCTCATCGCCGCCGTTATGAATGCCGCAACCAGCAACAATTACAACGTCACAGTCAGCGCCGATATGAAAATCGTTATAAACAAGCTCTTTTATGCCTGCCTGAGACAAAACGACGGGAATATGCACACTCTCATTTTTAGTGCCGGGGGCAATATAAATATCAATGCCCGGCTTGTCGGTCTTTTGCACGATGGTTATGTTCTCACTTGAGGCCTTGCTGTCAAGACGTCCGTTAACGCGGATGCTGTATGCTCCGCTGGGAACACCGTGCAGATCGGCAACCTGTTCAAGCAGTTGTCTTTGAATTGCATCCATTACTCAGCACCCCCTTGCTTATAGCAGGCGGCAGACACGCTGCCCTTGCCTAAAAGTGCGGGCAAAAGCTCGTCCTTACTGCCGATAGCATCAACCTTGCCGCCCTTGAGCATAACAATTTTGTCGGCAATATTAAGTATGCGCTCTTGGTGAGAGATAATCATAATGCTGCCCTTGTTTCGCTCGTACATATTTTCAAAAACCTTGATAAGACTGTTAAAGCTCCACAAGTCGATACCTGCCTCGGGCTCGTCAAATATGGTAAGAGGGGTTGAACGGGCGTTGACCATTGCAATCTCAATTCGCTTTAACTCGCCGCCCGAAAGAGAGGAGTTAATCTCACGGTTGACATATTCTTTTGCACATAGTCCCACTTCTGACAAATACTCGCAAGCGGCAGTTTGAGAAAGGCGCTTGCCTGCCGCAATGGATATAAGGTCAAGAACGGTGAGCCCCTTAAAGCGAACGGGCTGCTGAAAAGCAAAGCCGATGCCCTTTTGGGCGCGCTCGGTTATTGACAAATCGGTAATATCCTCGCCGTTAAAGAGAATTTTACCCTCGCTTACGGGAATAATACCCGCAATAAGCTTGGCAAGGGTAGATTTGCCGCTGCCGTTGGGGCCTGTTATTGCCACGAAACGCTCGCTGATAGTGAGATTGATATTATCAAGAATCAGCTTACCTTCGGGAGTTTTGTAAGAAACATTAATAAGTTCAAGCATTTTACTACTCCGTTGCTTAAATTGGTACAACCTATTTTACTACATATTTTTACAGGTTTCAATATAAATATTAACCAAATATCCTTTTTTGTTACGCTTTTATATTTACAAGGTGGCAGATACCGGGAATGGATGACTTTTGCTGTGCCGATGTGGTAGACATCAGCGCCCCGGTGGCGCACACCAAAATGTTTTTAAGCTCGCCTTTTCTCAGGCGTCCCATAATGTAAGAGCAAAAAACACTTGCTATACATCCGCACCCTGAGCCGCCTGCATGCACATCCTGACCCTCAAGGTCAAACATCATGAGCCCTGCATCTTGGTGAACAGAAGAAAAATCGGGCTCTGTGTCTTTGAGCAAAGTGTAAAGCAGTTGGGAGCCCACAGCACCCAAATCACCCGTCAAAATCATATCATAATCATTGGCACGGGTGTTGGTGTCTCTCAGAAATCGGGATATGGTATCTGCCGCGGCAGGCGCCATCGCAGCGCCCATATTGTTGGCATCGGTAATATTCATATCAACCACGCGGCCGACGGTAAAGGCATTTATGCGCGGGCCTTGCCCCTCCCCTACAATGGCGGCTCCCGAACCCGTCACCGTCCACTGAGCTGTGGGAGGACGCACTCCGCCGTAATCCAGCGGAAAGCGAAACTGGCGCTCAGCGGTGCAAAAATGGGATGATGTGACCGCTATTGCTCGGCGCGCGACAGAGGATTCCACTGCAAGAGACGCCATTATCAGCGACAAGCTCATGGTAGAGCAGGCGCCGTAAACACCCACCATGGGTATCTCAAAATCCTTAAGCCCAAAGGTGGAACCGATACATTGATTAAGCAAATCGCCTGCGAACATCATATCCACATCATATGCTGCAAGGCGCGCTTTTTTAAGGGCAAGCTGAACGGCGGTTTTTTGCAATATACTTTCGGCCTTCTCCCAAGATTTTTGCTCCATAGTGTCATCGTCTGAAATATAATCAAAATACGGCGCCATGGGACCGTCTCCCTCTTTTGTGCCAACTACAGCCGCCGACTCAATTATGGTTGGGCGGTGCTCAAGCACGACCGTGCTTCTGCCTATTCTGTAAGCCATTTAAATCACCCTTTTGCGTTTTTATTTATTTTTTGAGCTAAAGGATAAATTATGCAAAGCTCTTTAAATTAGTTGTCTGTTGTGATACAATGATAAAAAGAGGTGACGAATTATGACCTTTTACCCCGATTATTACAGAGATTTTCATTGCATTAAAGGTGCTTGCAAGCACAACTGCTGCATCGGGTGGGAAATTGAAATAGACGATGAGACTGCAGAATTTTACAAAGAAGCAAAGGGCAGCTTAGGTCGGCGGCTTAACAACTGCATTGATTGGAATGAGCAATGCTTCATACTCGGTGAGGATGAGCGCTGTCCCTTTTTAAACAAGGATAATTTGTGCGACATTATTTTGCAGTTGGGCGAAGAGGGGCTTTGCGGCATTTGCGCCGACCATCCACGATTCAGAAACGAGCTGCCATGCCGCACCGAAATGGGTTTGGGACTTTGCTGTGAGGCAGCCGCCGCTTTAATTTTGAGTCAAAGGCACAAGATTAAGATTGTTTGCGACCGCGACAGCGCCTCTGATGATGACAGCACAATCAACCTGCGCGATGCAATTATTGATATTTTGCAAGACCGCGAATTTGATATTTTTGAACGCCTTGACAATATGCTTTGGCTTTTGGGTCAGGAAAGCTTTAATATAAATTTAAGCAGTTGGGCCGACCGATTGCACAAGCTGGAGCGTCTTGACGAAAGCTGGACAGACAGACTGGATATGCTTGAAGCTGCCATTGATTTTGAGGGGTATGCACGGCACATAGAAAAGTGCGCATATGAATATGAGCAGTTGGCGGTATACTTTATCTATCGTCATTTTGCCAACGCACCCACTATGGAAAGCTGTGTAAAAAGAGCGAAATTTGCCGCGCTGGCGGTAAATATAATCTACGCCCTTGGCGCAGCCACGTATACTCAAAAGGGGCAAGCCGATTTTGATGAACGTGTTGACATTGCCAGGGCATTTTCAAGCGAAATCGAATATTCTGACGAAAATTTGTATGCGATAATTGACGAGATATAAATATAAAATTAAAAAAGACTGTTTCATTTATTTGAACAGTCTTTTTAATTGATGGCAAGTTATCAGCCCATTAACTCTTTTGAAATAAACACTCTGGCTTGACACGGAGCAATATCAATCGCCACTTTATCAACATTGGCATATTCAGTCTTAGTAAACCACTCGTACCAGTCCCCTTTTTGCGGCAAGAATACGTAATCGGTCACGCCCTTTGTAGCCGTGGCAAACACACCTAAAAGTTTGCTGTTGCCGTGAACCACGCCTTCACCGTTTATTACAGTTTTGACACCACAGCGTTTGATAATCTCTAACAAGCGAATATGATCGATCTCGGTATCAAGCATAAGCCACAGATTGCCTTTTTTGGCTATTCTGACACCTGTATGGTCTGCGTACACATTTTCATCTGCACCTGAAACGACGTTAAAAATGCAATGAGGTGTGGCTAATTCACTATTATAACGCACGCGCATGCCCGTTAATTCATAAACCTTATCCAACGAAAACCCATCGCTGCATACACCGGGCAAATCGGCAAAAACCAAGTGGCAATCGTCGCTTATTTTGCTCTTTACGGCATCTAACCTATCTTTGCTGATAAGCATTGGTTGAGAGAATATCAGCAATTTGTATTTTGACAAATCCAGCTTGTCAATATCACTCATTCTGTATTCGTTGAAGGGTATGCCTGTATAAAGCAACCGATAACGTAATTTTACATCTATTCCGCCGTAATAATTGGCATCGGTATCACTGATAAGCAAAACACGACAAATATCCTCTGCCGGAGATTCGTGCAATCGAGTGTGAACCTTGACCTGATCGGCAACAACAGACATCAAATCATCATCATTATACCACAGGTGTTTTGCATCACCCTGCTCCATCCACCACCAGCCCGCTTTGACCTGCTCTAATTTGCACACCTCGCGCCACAAAACGTTGGCCGATCCGTTTAAATCGGTTGCGGGAGTTACGTTGATATGTGCCGCGTGCTTTCTGGGATCCCACGCTGTATGCGGACGGTTATCAACCTCTTCAATAAACATCTTCTTGCTCATAATGGAGGCTACTTTAGGCACACTGCCACCATAGCCACCCGGCTGAGGACTGAAATATGACTTTGGCGCAGATATGTAATCGACGTTTGGACTTGCCAAAATCTCGTCAAGATGCTCGTGGCCGTAATGCTCGTAACCGTAAAATACTCCTACTGCCAAATCGGGGGCAAGACGCTTTGCGGTTTGGGCAAGCTGCAAAAAAGCATCTTTAACCGTCTCACTGTGAAAGAGCTCATAATCTCTGTATTTAGCTCCGATACCGTTTTGTTGGTATATGGATTCGGGGCTTAAGTTAACACTTTGACGATCGCAAGGCATAGGTACGCAAGGAGTATCAGCGGTTAAACACGGATCATCCCAGGCCTTTCGCAACGCATCAATCGATCCGTATTTTTTCAAAGAATAGTTAAAGAAATCTTTAGTGTGTTTAATGCTGAAATCGCCGATTTTTGACCCGCCGTTGCCCCAATGGAGCAACTCACAAGTACCGCCAAAGCATATATGAAAACCTATAATTCGATCTGCATAAGTACCGTTAAGCATATGATCGATCGCTGCAGCTAATGCTTTGCAGGCATCTTTTACCCATAGTTTTGAGCTAAAACTTTGCAGACCTATAAGTTCTTCAAGTCTGACGGGTTGCAAGCCGTTAGGTTGAGGAGACTTAGTCATATCATAGGTAGTATTTACTTTGCCCTCGATAATCAGTTTTTTTACCTCGGCAGGATCGCGAGGACCGTCAGAAAAAACGCAAACCTCTTCGGGATGCTTTTCCATCCATGCAAAAGGCGAATCCAATCTTAGACGGGGAATATAATATGCATCGGGGGTAGCGGTAAAAATCTTGCTCAAGGTTTCGTCCATTGAGCAAAAATCATATTTATCTTCATCCACCCAACCAACAGGCAGATTGCTTAAAAATATTCTTACACCGGCTTTGCGAAAGCGATTGTTGATGCCGGTATATGCATCGTAATCGGGAAAACCCAAACGGAACTTGCCTTGTTCATCATAGACGGGCGGATGATACGTCCAGCCGGGTCTTGTTAAAGCCATCAACTCGTTGTTAATCATTTTTTCAATATCGGCTCTCACACAATTCACCTCGTACTGATTTTTTTGCATCTTGATTTTAGTATATAATATTAAATCAACAAGTAAAGTTATTAAATTAACAAAAAGTAAAACTATTTTAACTATAACAAAACTACCAAGGTCACCAAACCCCGGCAGTTTTTAATCAATATAAAACTCTTCCATGGTATCGAGGCAGAGGCAGGCAAGTCTGCCTCTGTTTTCAAGATATGCGGCGCCGCAATCCATGGCTATTATATTACCTTGGCCATGATATATCTTTATCTCGGCATAAGAGGGATAGTATATGACCAAGGGGGTATGACCGATAAGCAGATATTTATTTTGGTCATCCCACAGTTTTAAGTCAAAGCTGTCGCGGTTCCACACCATTTTATAGGTATCATATTCATCCAAGGGCTTATCGGCTCTGAAATCGGGCAGAGATGCGTGAACCAGCACAAACTGCCTATCCCCCACCGCGAGGGTACGGTAATAGGGTAAATCCTCCATATATCGCAAGATCTTCATCCGCTCATATTGGGAACAGTCGTAAATCGACTTGACGGTGGTGGCACCGCCGTTTTTGAGCCACAAATTAAGCTCGGTATAATAGGCCAGCTGATGGGGGTTATACTCTTTGGCTCTGACCTCACGAAGCAAAAAGTTAAGCCCATGCTCAGCCATCAGCTCGTGATTGCCTTTGATGGAAAAGACGTTTTTGCGGCTCATTACGTCAAGATACAGCTTGGCGGAATCGGGGCCGCGGTCGCACAAATCCCCCAGCAGATAAAGGGTATCGTTATGGGAAAAGTTGATTTTTTCAAGCATTCGGCAATACATACCGTATTGGCCGTGCAAATCGGGCATTACGTATATCATGGGGCACCTCTGTCAAGCTCTGAAATCGGAGGGGCGTTTGCCTGTCTTTTTACGAAAAAGCTTGGAAAAATGGCTTACATCACCAAATCCTGTCTGCGCAGCAATCTCGGTAACCGAAAAGCGTGTTGACTCAAGCAATTCAATGGCCTTGCATATGCGACGGTCAAGCACATAGCGGTGAAGAGACATCCCCGTTAGCTCGCGCATAACGCGGCTTATGTAGTTTGGATGATAGTTAAAGTGCTCGGCAAGGGTGGCATTGGTCAGATTTTCGTCAAGGTGCTCACCCACGTACTTTATAACCATCTCGGCGGTTTTGCACAAGGCATCGGTATCACCCATCTGGGTAAAGCGGGCGCATTGAACAAGCACATCCTTAAACAAGCTGTTGCACCGCTCATTGCTGAAAAGCATAGACCGGGAAAATTCAAAATTTATAAGGTTTATTTTTTCAATAATATCTCCCTTGGCTTGCAGGCAAAAGACACCCGATAAGGCAGGGGCATCATCAATGACTACAGGCGTTTCAACCAATTTATCGGCCGTATAATCCTCTGCCCTGCAGGGAGGAACCGGCACCGTTATATCACTTGCGGTTTGGGTAAAATCGTAGTTAAAGCCGATAAGAGTCATACCCTCTTTGCCGGGGTGATAGGCATAGGTCATTCCTGCTCGCCAGCCGATAACCGTGCCGCAGGTGAGAGGATAGCTTGCCCCATCAACGAAAATTGCTCCGCTGCCTGAAACGCAAACAAAAAATCGGTTATCGAGCCCAACCGCTCCATTCCAAAGCGGAATGGTTTTCTGTGTGCGAGAATATCTTACAAAGGGTTGTATGTCATTTAAACGCATAATTGTCACCCTAAAAGTTTATTTTTTACAAATGTTCGCTAATTTTTTATATGTAGTATATATGATTTTAAGGTTAAAATCAAGTAAAACATTCTGTAGGAGAGAAAGTATATGATTAACAGAGCAAAGCCGTTGTACGCAAAAATTTGCACCTTTTGTGTAGGCCATAAAACCTATTGGGGACAATTTGAGGGCTTGAAAGAGACTCTTTTGGGTTATCATTCAGAATTTACAAACAAGCTTGATTTAAACTCCGTTGAGGTAACCGATTTCGGTATGGTCGATTCTTCTCAGCTGGCCTACGAGGTGGCTGAAAAAATCAGCGCAATCAATCCCGACATTATATTTTGCAATATGACCACCTATGCTACGTCATCGGTTTTTGCACCTATTATGCGCGCCGCCAACGCTCCCGTTGTTCTGGTTGCCTTGCAGCCACTTGAAAAAATGGATTGCACCAAGGCCAACACCCGTATGCAGCTTGAAAATGACAACATTTGCTCGGTGCCCGAATTTACCGGAGTGGCCATACGTCTGGGCAAGAAGGTTGCCGATATTATCATTGGCACCCTGAGAAACGACAGCAAGGCGGATGAAGAAATAGCCCGTTGGTGCTCAATAGGTCACGTGCTCAACTCCCTTAAAAACGCACGCATTGCCGCCATGGGGCACGTTATGGAAGCGATGTATGATATGCACGCTGATTTCACCGCACTTACCAACGCCTTCGGTCTGCACGTTCCGCTTTTGGAAATTGAGGATGCCGTTGAGCGCTTTGAAAAGGTCAGCGAGGAGGAAATCAAGGCCTATGAGGAGATAATCAAGGCAGAATTTGATATGCCCGACCCCGTCAGTGACCCTCTCACGCGCAAGCTGACCGATACTGACCTGCGTCAGGCGGCCATCGGTGCCGCCGCTTTGCACAAGCTGGTAGAGGATTATAATCTGACCGGTATGGCCTATTATTATGAGGGCAAAAGCGAAAGCATTCAGCAAAAGGTTATTTCTTCCTTTATTGTAGGCAACTCAATTCTTAACGCAAAGGGCGTGCCTATGTGCGGTGAGTACGACGTAAAAACCTGCATTGCCATGCTTATTATGGACCGTCTCAACATCGGAGGCAGCTTTGCGGAAATTCATCCCTTTGATTTAACTGCAAACGCCGTGCTGGTAGGTCATGACGGTCCCCATCACATAGCCGTTGCCAACGGCAAGCCGGCCCTTCGCAGTCTACTTAAATTCCACGGCAAGCCCGGCTGTGGCGCTTCGGTTGAATTCAAGCTGAAGGAGGGCCCCATCACCCTGCTTGGCATTACCCTTAACGCAGAAGGCAAAATCAAGTTTGTTACTGCAGAGGGTGAATCTCAAGAGGGCGAAATTCCTCCAACGGGCAACACCAACACTCGAGGTGTGTTTGGCACCGACACTCCTGATTTTATAAAGCGCTGGTGCCTGGCAGGGCCGACTCACCATTTTGCCCTGGGCATCGGTCATCACAGCGATACCATTGCCAAAATCGCTCAAGCTCTTGGCATTGAGTGCGAGATAGTTAAATGATGATATAAAAATCTCCCGTTCGGTTGAACGGGAGATTTTTGAATTATTCTTCTTCGGGTTGATTCCAGCTGTGCCATACGCCTTGAACGTCATCATTTTCTTCAAGCATATCAAGAAGTCTGTTCATCTTGAAAATTGCCTCTTCATCGGTAAGGTCGTTGGTCATATTGGGCACATACTCTGCTTCGGCAGAAAGGAAGGCGTAGCCCTTTGCAGAAAGGGCGGCGCTGACTGCATCCACAGCGTTGGGGTCGGTGATGATTTCGAAAGAGTCGTCGTTGACATTGAAATCGTCGGCGCCTGCTTCAAGTGCATCTTCCATAACAGTGTCTTCATCAAGGCCTTCGCTATCAATAATAATGATGCCCTTGCGCTCGAACATAAACATAACCGAGCCGCTTTGGCCAAGATTGCCGCCGTTTTTATCAAAATAGTGGCGCATCTCACCTGCGGTGCGGTTGCGGTTGTCGGTAAGAGTTTCGACAACAACGGCAATACCTGCGGGGCCGTATCCCTCGTAAATGATTTCTTCGTAGTTGCTTGAGTCGTCGTTAGATACTTTTTTGAGCATACGGTCAATATTATCGTTAGGCACGTTGTTTGCCTTTGCCTTGGCAATTATATCACGCAGCTTGCCGTTAACGTTGGGGTCGGGACCGCCGGCCTTAACAGCCATTGCAAGCTCACGGCCGATACGGGTAAAGATCTTTGCCTTTTGGGCATCGGTCTTTTCTTTTTTGCGCTTAATGTTGTTCCATTTGGAATGTCCTGACATAAAAGAGTCACCTTTTTCTGAAATTAGTCTTGTTAACCTATGTATTATAACAAAGCGCCGCTCATAATGCAAGTATGTAATGCTTGTTTTTTTGACTCTCCCCCCTATTTGCGACAAATTTGTCATAAAGGACAAGTTATAATGTGCTCATCTTATTAGGCGGTGAAACCATGAAAGATGTTATAAGAGACTCTAAAACTAAAAAATCGGCGGTATTAGGCGACATAAAAGCAAGGCGTGTTTTGGTTTATGCTCTTATCGGGAGTTGCGGTCTTATGCTGGCTCGTACAGCTCTTTTCGGGCAAAGTGTGCCCTTTGGCATCGGATTTTGTGCAGGATTTAGCGGTGTCAGCTCTTTTGCCGCAGCTATCGGTGCGGCCATTGGGTACTTTTTTCCCATCTCTGATATGGGCGGATTCGGATATGTTGCCGCTGCCTTGGCGGTGCTTTCCGTAAAGATTGTACTAAACGGCAAATTTGAGGGTCAGCGTAAGCATATATTTTCAGCTTTGCTGGGCTTATCAGGTTGCTTGGTTGCCGCATTGCCCACGGTTTTTGCTTCTTTCTCTATTGAACTGTTGACCGTGAAATGCGCAGAATGCGTCATAAGCGGATGCACCGCGGCCGCCGTCAGCATTTCATCAGGATATTTTAAAAACCCAAAATCCTCTGCGTTACCCTTACGTGACAGTTTGTGCATAACCACTGTGGCCGGTCTTATTTTGGCTTCGTTGGGTTGGATTGAGATCGGCGGTGTGGGTCTGTCGGGTATCGCGGCAGGTTTGCTTATTTTGTGCGCCGCTGTAGGTGGGCAAGGAGCTGCAGGGGTTTGCGTTGGTGCAGTTTTGGGCTTTGCATTTTGCGTCACGGGCAGAGCAGAGCCCTGGATACCTGCCGCAATGGTTTTGAGCGGACTTACTGCAGGGCTCAGCTCTCGCGTTGGTTATTGGGCAAGCAGTGCTTGCTATGCCGCGTCAACGGTCATATATACTTTGATAAGCGGAAGCGGTGAACGGGGCTTTATATTTGAAGGAATATTTGCCGCGCTGATTTTTATTTTTTTACCAAAGGAAATAAGGTGCAGGGTGTCACTTATCTTTGCCCCTGCCGCTGAACTGCCACGGCTTGACGGATTGAAAAAATCCGTTTCAATGCGCTTAAGCTTTGCATCAAAGGCCCTTTGCGACGTATCTGATACTGTTGAAAGCGTGGCAAAACGCTTAGACGAAATAGACAATCCTCCCTTAGAAAAGGTTATCACTGCTCTTGAGCAATCGGTATGCAAGGGTTGCTCTATGCGGTGCTATTGCTGGGAAGAAAGACGGGAGCATACCGTATCTGCCATCATTTCCACCTTGCAGGACGGAAAAAAGGATATGTTGACCGACTGCGGCCGAAGGTCAGATTTGCTACAATCGGCGCAGCATCAATACAGCGAATATTTAAGCCGAAATCAGGCCGCCAATCGATTAAGAGAAATTCGAGAGGCACTGTCTGATCAGTTTTCGGGAGTTGCTGATCTGCTGGCTGAGGTTGCCGATGAATTTGAAAGAGAAAGAGTTTTTGACCATAAAGCAGCAGAAAACATCGAATCCGCCCTTCGCGCAGTTGACATAATACCATCCGATGTGGGTTGTGCAGTAGACAAATACGGTCGTATGACGGTAGAAATTAAGGTGCAAAGCGGCAACAAAGCAAGGTTTAACAAGATGACCATTCTTACCGAGGTAGAGAGGGCTTGCGGAAGAGATTTTGATCCACCTTCTATTTATTCATCCGACAGAGGCACCCTTATCACTCTGGCCCAAAAGGCCCGTCTGACTGCCGATGTAGGCCTTGCAAGCATCAGCAGTGGCAGCGGCAAGTTGTGCGGAGATACCGCTTCGGTGTTTTGTGACGGCAGAGGGCACAGCATTATGATGATAAGCGACGGTATGGGCACCGGCGGTCGCGCAGCAGTAGACTCAGCCATGGTTACGGGGCTTATGGAAAGAATGATAAAGGCAGGGTTTGGCTATGACAGTGCGCTGAAAATTGTTAACTCTGCCCTGCTTTTTAAATCGGCCGATGAATCCTTGGCCACACTGGATATATGCTCTGTTGACCTTTTCACAGGACGCACCGAGCTTTTTAAAGCAGGTGCGTGCCCTACCGTTGTGCTGCGTTCGGGTCAGGTCGGAGTTGCTGAATGCACTTCATTCCCTGCCGGTATATTAAGAGAAGTTTCATTTGACCGCGCCGCAGTTAATTTATCTAAAGGAGATATAGCCGTGATTTTCTCTGACGGTGTTGATTCCCAAATTAACAGGTGGATTATCAGCGAGCTGCAATCCTTTGACACCGGTAACTCAGCGCAGCAATTAGCCGAAAAGCTGTGTGATTGCGCCAGGCGTCGCAGAGATGATGGGCACGAGGATGACATTACAGTGGCTGTAACGGTCATTAAATAGCCAAAAACTCCGCTCACAGAGCGGAGTTTTCAGGTAGCAACGAAAGACAATACAAGCTATGTATTGGCTTCCGTCTTGTCAGTCAGTTAGCAGCAGCAATCGTTGTTGCAACCGTTGCAACCGTTGCAGCCACATCCGCAACCACCGTTGGCGGTGGATACACCGGAGTTGCCACAGCAGCAGAACAATATGATGATGAGGATGATAATCCAGCTGCAGTTTCCGCCGAAGCCGTTACACATTACGCGCTACCCCCTTTCCGAGCAACCGTGAGCATCGCTCAACTCTGTTGCTCTTCGATATCATTTTATGAATGGCTTCGATTTTGGTTACGACCTGTTGAGATTTATTTAAGCTAATATTTGATGAAAAACGGAGAAAAATCAAGCAATCAAGAGATGTTTTTGATTTTTGCCGAAATTTAAACTGATTTAAATTGTTTTTTGACCTTTGTTGACTTTGACTTTTATTGACTTTTTATATAAAATGTAATTAGTCAAAGAAAGTCAAAGGAGGCACAATATGCTTATCAGCGATCTTATTGCCAAACGAATTCTCGAGCTTTTAGAGGGCTCGGAGGACGGAATAACAGAAATTCAAAGAAACACCTTCGCCGAAAACATCGGCTGTGTACCCAGTCAGATAAATTATGTTATATCATCACGCTTTACTCCCGAAAAAGGATACATTGTAGAAAGCAAGCGTGGTGGCGGCGGATATATTCGCATCACCGAGGTGCGCACCGGTTCGGTGCCTGCACTGATGCACATTATCAACTCTATAGGCGACAGCATGGATATGCGCACCCAGCGCATTATCGTTGAAAATTTGGTCTTTCGCGACCTTATAACGCCTAAAGCAGCAGCCATTATGAATGCCGCCATTTCTGATTCTGCCTTGAGACAGGTTGAGCCGATTAATCGCGACAAGGTCAGAGCTTCTATATTTAAGCATATGCTTATGACTCAAGTTTAAGGAGGTAACAAACTATGTTATGTGATAAATGCGGTCAAAAGACTGCTACCACCCATATTAAAACAAGCATTAACGGAGTTGTTGAGGTGCATCATCTTTGTGCCGAATGTGCAAAAGAGCATTCCGGCGGCAGCAGCATTATGCTTGACAGCTTAATCGGTTCATTCTTCGGTGACAGTTTAAAAAGCAACCCCATCACCGACAACCGCCGACGCTGTGAGGGTTGCGGTCTTTGCTTTGACGATATATCCCGTTTGGGCAAGGTGGGCTGTGATAAATGCTATGATACTTTTTTGGAGCAGCTGTTGCCCTCTTTGCAGAGAATGCACGGCCGCTCACGCCACGCAGGCAAAACTCCTAACCGCACAGCTCCCACAGAAAGCGTTGAAGATAAAATCATCGCTCTTTCAGAAGAAATGCAAAAAGCAGTCGATGCTCAAAACTTTGAGCTGGCAGCCAAGCTGCGCGACCAAATAAAGGAGCTTAAAAAGGAGGAAGAAAGCAATGAATAAATGGTATACTTCTTGTGGCAACAATGCAGAAGCCGTAATAAGCACCCGCATTCGATTGGCTCGAAATATTGCAGGACTCCCCTTCCCCTCACGTATGAATGCTCAGCAAATAGCCCAAGTAAATCAAACCGTCAAGCAGGCCATAATATGCGACGAGCAATCGGCACAAATCTATAAATATATTGAGATGGACACTCTGCCCGATATAACTGTTATGTCAATGGTGGAGCGTCACATCATAAGCCCCGAATTTGCAAAAAAGAGAAGCGGTAAGGCCCTTATTCTCTCTCACGATGAGTCGGTAAGCATTATGCTTTGTGAAGAGGACCATATACGTATTCAAGTTATGCGTTCAGGACTTGCTCTTGATGATGCTTATGCCGAGGCCGACCGCATAGATGACATTTTAGGTAAAAAAATAGACTATGCCTTTAATGAGCGCCTGGGTTACCTGACCGAGTGCCCTACCAATTTGGGAACAGGTCTTAGGGCGTCCCTTATGCTTCACCTGCCCGCTCTTGAAATGGCAGGAGCAGTCAGCCGTCTTGCTGCCACAGTCAGCAAAATAGGTCTTACTATCAGAGGCACCTACGGTGAGGGCTCCAAAGCTACCGCTTCTATGTATCAGCTTTCTAATCAAGTCACCTTGGGCATTTCGGAAAAAGCAGCCATAGAAAACCTTAAATCCATTGCCGCACAGGCCATTTCACAGGAAAACAGTGCAAGAGCAAGTATGGATGCTTTAGCCCTTGAAGACAGCACTTACCGCGCTTTGGGCACCCTTAAATATGCCCGCGTTTTGTCGGGCAACGAATTCATGAAGCTTATATCACGGGTCCGTTTGGGCGTTGCGATGGATGTCATTAAAGATATCCACCTTGAAAAGATTGAGGAGCTTATTATTGATGCAGGGGCCGCAACTCTGCAGGCCAATGCAGGACAACCCATGGATGCTCAAGAAAGAGACCTGTTGCGCGCAAAACTCATTCGCGAAAGGTTGTAGGTTATATGTACAAATTTAACGGTTTTACCGAAAAAGCCAACAAAGCTCTTAATTTAGCCATTGAATCCGCTCAGAACTTTGGTCATACCTATATTGGCAGTGAACATCTGCTTATCGGTATTATGAAGGAGGGCAACGGTGCCGCCTCTCAAATTCTTGCATCAAAAGGTATCACCGACGAACAGATTGAGGAGATGCTTGCTGCCACTGTGGGCGTGGGCGAAAAAACCAATCTGTCCCCTGCCCAGTTCACTCCAAGAGCAAAGCGAATTATTGAGATGTCGATTGCTGCCGCAAAAAGCAGAGACATTTCCTTTGTAGGCACTGAGCAGCTGCTGTTAGCCATTCTTGAAGAGGGCGACAATTATGCCGTAAGATTTATCAGCGAGTTGGGCGGCGACTGCACCGCCATACTCAACGAAGCAATCAAAGCATCGGGCAACAGCGGTAATGCAAAGGAAAGTGATGCGGTTAAAGAAAAGAAGCAGACAGAAAAAACTCCCACTCTTGATAAATTCGGCCGCGACCTTTCGGAAGAGGCAAAAGCGGGCAATATTGACCCCGTTATCGGGCGAGAAGAAGAGATCGAAAGAATTATACAGATTTTGTGCCGACGCACTAAAAACAACCCTTGCCTTATCGGTGAACCGGGCGTAGGCAAAACTGCGGTTATTGAAGGACTTGCAATAAAAGTCGCAGAGGGCGAAGTGCCCGAACTGCTGAAGGACAAGCGGGTGGTTGCTCTCGATCTGACAGGTATGGTGGCAGGCACAACATATCGCGGCGATTTTGAAGAACGAATCAAGTCGATTATTGACGAGGTTAAAAAGGCAGGCAATATAATTTTATTCATCGATGAGGTGCATACCATCGTGGGAGCAGGTTCATCCGAAGGTTCAACCGATGCTGCCAATATGCTCAAGCCCCAGTTAGCACGAGGAGAATTTCAGGTTATAGGTGCCACCACCCTTGATGAGTACCGCAAGCACATCGAAAAGGATGCGGCTCTGGAAAGACGCTTTCAGCCCATTACGGTGGGTGAGCCCGATGAAGAGGATGCCGTTTTGATTCTTAAGGGCTTGCGCGACCGTTACGAGGCACACCACAAGGTAAGAATCACCGATGAGGCAATCGTTGCAGCGGTTAAGCTGTCGAGCCGATACATCAGCGACAGATATTTGCCCGATAAGGCCATCGACCTGATAGACGAGGCCTGCTCTCGAGTGCGGCTAAGCAATCTCACCCCTTCAGCCGACATAAAAGACCTTGAAGAAAAAATCAAACAGCTTGAGGATGAAAAAACAGCAGCCATTAACGCTCAAAACTTTGAGCTGGCCGCCGAGTTACGAGATAAAGAAGGGCAAATGCGCGAGCAGCTTGCTCAACTAAAATCCAAGTGGCAAGAGCAAAACGAGCATTCCTCCGGTGAGGTTTGCGAAGAGGATATTGCAAAAATCGTCTCCGGCTGGACAGGTGTGCCCGTTGTGCAATTAACCCAAGAAGAAGGTCAGCGCCTGCTGCGTCTTGAAGAAGAGCTGCACCGGCGCGTTGTAGGTCAACAAGAAGCTGTTTCTGCTGTGGCAAAGGCCATTCGCAGAGGTAGAGTAGGTCTTAAGGACCCCAAGCGTCCTATTGGCTCGTTCATCTTTTTAGGCCCCACTGGAGTAGGAAAAACCGAGCTTTGCCGCGCTCTTGCAGAGGCGATGTTCGGCAACGAAAACGCCATAATAAAGCTGGATATGTCGGAATATATGGAAAAGCACACCGTATCCAGATTGGTGGGCTCCCCTCCCGGCTATGTTGGTTATGACGAAGGCGGTCAGCTGACCGAAAAGGTGCGTCGCAAACCCTACTCGGTGGTGCTGTTTGACGAAATTGAAAAAGCACATCCCGACGTTTTCAATATGCTGCTGCAGATTTTGGAGGACGGCGTACTGACCGATTCCCAAGGCAGGCAGGTCAACTTTAAAAACACCGTTATAATTATGACCAGCAACGTGGGTGCACGATTGATAACCGACAACAAAAAATCTATGGGATTCGGCACATCCTCTTCAGACAGCGAAAGCATAAAAGATAACGTGATGAATGAGCTCAAGCGCACATTCAAGCCCGAATTCCTTAACCGAATCGACGATATTATAGTATTCAGCAAGTTGAGCCAGGGTGAAATCGGTGAGATTGCATCCAAGATGCTGGAGGTGCTTAAAAAGCGGCTGACCGATATGGGCATTGAGGTTGAATTCTCACCTTCAGCCATAAGTGCAGTCGCTGACGCCGGATTTGATGCCGTATACGGCGCCCGTCCCCTGCGCAGGGCAATTCAAAACAAGATTGAGGATGCCCTCAGCGAGCAGATTCTTGAGGGTAAGATAAAATCGGGCGACAAGATAATCTGTGATTTCAAAGACAACGGCTTCACCTTCGAAAAAGCCGAATAAGACGCAAAAAATCCCCAACTCGAATGAGTCGGGGATTTTTATTGTTTAATTACTTGCCTGCTACGATAGCGGCAGTGTCGCGAGCAATCATAAGCTCTTCCTCGGTAGGAATTACATACACCTTAACCTTAGAGTCAGCGGTAGAGACAAGGCCCTCGGCACCGTGGATGGTGCTTGCGTTAAGGGCTGCGTCTACCTTGAGGCCCATGTATTCAAGACTCTTGCAAACGTCGCGGCGAATATCCTCGTTGTTTTCGCCAATACCGCCGGTGAAGGCGATTGCGTCAACGCCGTTCATTGCAGCAACGTAGGAGCCGACCACCTTGATAATCTGGTAGGTCTGCATATCCTTGGCAAGGCGAGCGCCCTCGTGACCGTTGTTAGCGGCATCAACAATGTCGCGGTTGTCACTGGTAAGCTCTGAAACGCCCAGAACACCGGATTTTTTGTTGAGAATGGCAGACATCTCGTCGGGAGAAATGTTATCCTTCTTCATAATGTAAAGAACGGCTGAGGGGTCGATTGCGCCGGAACGAGTGCCCATCATAAAGCCATCAAGGGGAGTAAGACCCATACTGGTGTCGAAGCACTTACCGTCTTTAACAGCAGTGATTGAGCAACCGTTGCCAAGGTGGCAGGTAATAACCTTGCTGCCCTGGGCAGGAACGCCCATAAGCTCAATGGTGCGGCCGCTTACATAACGGTGTGAGGTGCCGTGTGCGCCGTATTTACGAACCTTGTAGTCACGGTAATACTTCATGGGGATACCGAACATATAGCTTTCGGGGGGCATTGTTGAATGGAAAGAGGTGTCAAACACAGCAACCTGGGGAAGCTCATCACCAAAGCACTTGCGGCAAGCACGAATGCCAAGCACATGGGCAGGGTTGTGCAAAGGAGCAAGCTCGCCAAGCTCGTCAATGTCGTTGATTGCCTTTTCATCGAGAAGGCAAGATTCTTTAAATATAGCACCGCCCTGAACGATACGGTGACCAACAGCATCAATCTCATCAAGAGACTTGATAACGCCATACTCTTCACCGGTCATTGCGCTCATAAATGCATCAAATGCCTCAGCGTGGGTGGGCATGGGGATATCTGCCTCAAACACTCTGCCGTCAGCAGTTTTATGCTTGATGTGTCCTGCAGGTGTACCGTCGGCGTTTTTGGTGGTAATGCGGTCGCAAAGACCCTTTGCCATTACCTTTTCGCCTTCCATATCAATAAGCTGATACTTAAGGGATGAGCTACCTGCGTTAACTACCAAAATCTTCATAATTTACATCCATCCTTTAAATAATTATTGCATACCTCGCCCGTTTGTAGTAAAATGAGCGTGGAGTAATATTAACTATAATATAATAAATCATATTACTCTATTTTTCAATAGTTATTTTAACCAAAGAGGTGAGGTATTTGCAAATTTGTGCCATTATTGCTGAATATAATCCTTTTCACAGCGGCCATAAGTATATGATAGATAAGGTGCGCGAGGCCGGCGGCACTCATATTGTTGCTGTCATGAGCGGCAGCTTTGTTCAGCGTGGCGACGTGGCTTTGTGTGACAAATACTCTCGCACCCGTATGGCCATTGCAGGCGGTGCCGATTTGGTTATTGAATTACCTGTTACCTTTGCTGCCGCAACCGCTCAACGCTTTGCCCACGGGGCGGTGTCAATTATTAAAGCATTGGGTTGTGTGGATACATTGGCATTTGGGTCAGAGTGTGGCAACAGCAAGCTGCTCGATAAAATTGCCAACGCTTTGGACAAGCCCGATGTTGTTGAAAAAATGCGCGCCAACCTGGCACTGGGTATGAGTTTCGCTTCTGCCCGTCAATCGGCCCTTGAAATGTGCGGATATGAAGGTAACATTTTACAAAACGCCAACGATACCCTTGCCGTTTGCTATATCGATGAAATATATAAACAAAATGCTTGCCTTGAAAGAATGGCGGTCAAGCGCAAGGGTGTTGCTCACGATGGCGGAGTTTCAGGTGAATTTGCCAGTGCATCTGCCATACGTGCCCTAGTGGCAGACAGAGAAAGCTTTGCGCAATTTATGCCGCCGACTGCTGCAGATATTCTGCAAGAGCAGATTGATTCCGGCCATTGCCCCATGATGCTGTCGCGCCTTGACAGGGCATTTATGGCTCGCCTTCGCAGTATGAGCTTGGAAGAAATAGCAAATTTGCCCGACATAAGCGAAGGTCTTGAAAACAAAATTTATTCGGCAGTAAGAGAAAATGGCTCTATTTTTGATGTTGCCGACGCTGTTAAATCCAAAAGATACACCCACGCGCGAATAAGGCGAATATTATTGTCGGCCCTGTTGGGAATTGACAAACAAAGCTATGCTCTTGAGCCCCAGTACATCAGAGTTTTGGGCTTTAACGAAAAAGGACGCGAAATTTTGTCGGCCGCCAAGCCCTCTTTACCCATCATTGCCAGAGCAAAGGATGCTGCGGCACTTTCCGGCAAAGCCAGACAGATGCTTGACCTGCAAGCAACGGCTGACGGAATTGCGGCATTGGCCGCTCACCGACCTCTTCCCCACCCTGACGATGTGGAAGTTGTAGTTATCAAATAATTCATTTTGGAGGTAAATATATATGTCTGTAAAATGCAAGGTTATTGAAAATTATGAGGTTTACGGCAAGTGCGTAGAAATTACAAACGGCACTGTAAAAGCGGTTGTTACCGCTGACATTGGCCCCCGTATCCTTTTTTACGGTTTTTGTGACGGGGAAAATGTACTTCACGAGGACCATTCGATGAAGCCCAACTGGGCAGGAAAAGAGTGGGATGAATATTATTACGAGGGTGCCAAGGCCTATATTTACGGCGGCCACAGAATATGGGTAACCCCCGAGGGCGCACCCGAAACCTATTATCCCGACAACGAGCCCCTTACCGTTGAATATACCGACAAGGGTGCTGTTTTCACTGCTCCCCCTCAGATTAAAAATGACATACAGGTTTCTATCGAAATTCGCATGGCAGACAGCGGTGCAGATATGGAGGTTTTTAACCGCGTTAAGAACGTAGGCGCCTGCGACAAGGAGTTTGCAGTTTGGACCATCTCTGTTATGCAGCACGGCGGTCTTGAAATATTCCCACAGAACACCAATGACACCGGCTATTTACACAACCGTGTAATCTCTCTTTGGTCATACACCAACCCCAACGATTACAGATTCTACAACGGCAAAAAGTATATGACCGTTAAGCAAGACCCCGCTGCCCCCTGTGCATTTAAGATGGGCACCAACAACCGTAGCGGTGCGGCTTTATACTGCGCTAAAGACACTGTTTTTATCAAAACAAGAGAGGTTGACCACGATAACCTTACATATCCCGACGGCAACGTTTCTTTTGAAACCTACACCGCATCAGGCGTGCTTGAGCTTGAGATGATGGATGCCGTTAAGGTGGTGGCCCCCGGCGCTACCAGCGAATTTAAAGAAAATTGGAGTCTTAAGGCCAACCCCGGCACTCCGGACGCCAGAAGTGACGATGAAATTGACGCCTTCTGGAAAAAGATTATGGGATAAGATATATAAGATATGTAACAAAAAGCCGACACTCGATTGAGTGTCGGCTTTTAATTTTAATTATTCCTCAAAATAGGTCATTGCCATCAATTCGTCATCAATAGCAGCGATCTGAGTTTGCATAATGTTGTAGGAGTGGAGGCCGCACTTGTGAGCAATGCCGTTATCCTCCATAACCTTTTTGAGCTGTTCGTTTGCCTTATAAAGTGCATCCAATGCCTCGCGGACGTTGAAGCGACCGGGAGAGGTGGGTGCAGGTGGCCAACGAGCGTCGGAAACGTAAGCGGTGGTGATGCTCTTGAGCACGGCGTTCATACCCTTATCGTCCCAAATATCCTTGCCCAAATCCTTTGCAACTGCCTTGAGTGCATCGTACATTGCACGGCAAACGGGGTCAAGAATGCGAGAATAGGGGGTGTTTGCCCATGCACGTGATGTGCCGCCGTGCCATGCACAGCCGTTCTCAATCTTATCAAAGTCGTCAATTTCAACGGCCTCATATTTTTCAACTGCCATAGAGGGAGTGAGGAACTCGAAGCCCATATCTTTAGCAGAAGCGAGAATCTGCTCAAAGCGATCAACGCTGGCGGGCTCAGACTCGAAGAAGCGTGCCTGGCCGAACTGCTTAACATAGAAGTAAGCGGTGGTGCCAACATACTCAGCATCTTCTGCGTAGGGCATAAGGAAGCCGCCCTTGTCGGCAATTCTTGCCTGCCACTTGCCCATAACCTCACGAACCTCTTCGATGGTTACGGGGTTAGGACGGTTGCCTTCGGTTGCGCCCATGAGGTACCACAGCATAATGTTGCACATCATATCGCTGCGGAGGATAACCTTAAGGCCGTTGGGCAGCACGCCGGGATGGGTATATTTTGCAAGCAATGAAGGATCGCTTGCAATAATGTCTTCAAGCTTGAAAAGCTCGTTCTTGTTTGAGTGACCGCGAACGTCAAAGCGCAAGCCGGTCTTTTCTCTTACACCCTCAACAGAGGACAAGAAGTAGCTGTCGGCGTCGGCAATAAGAATTTCAAAGCCGGCCTTCTTATAAATTTCGGGAATGTAAGATGCCCATGAGCACTCGGGGTTCCAGCCGGCGACAGGACGCACACCGGTAAGTCTTTCCCAAGTGTTAAGACCCTCAACCAATGAGCGATAGCTGATTTCGGGGTCGATGTTACCAAGCATAATATGGGTTTGGGGTGATGCAACGGGCTCAATGCGACCGGCCTTGATGCCGTCAACAAGTTTTTTCATTACATCGGGGGTCTGCTCTGCAACTATCTCAAGTGTTTCGCCTGATGCTTCAAAAGCAAGTTTGATGTCAAGCTTTTCTGCAATGTCATAAATTTTCTCATAAGATTCCTTAGCAACCCAAGCGCGCTTTTCGATGGGAAGCTGTGAGTACTGCAGGTTGCCGTGAGGCATAAACAGTATTCCGTTTTTCATTTTGCACTCTCCTTTTGATGTGTTATATGGATTATAGCATCATTTAGCGCTTTTGTAAACAGTTAAAATTATAATTTTTTATACATTTTGACACTATTTTTTGAGTTTTTGGTTTTTAATATAATTTTTGCTCTGTTTTTATTTGGCGTATATTGATTTTTCATAGCTCTTGTGGTAAAGTATTATCATCATTAATATAAAAGTGAAGGTGTTTTTTATGCGCAAAATATTATGTTGTGTCTTGTTACTCTGCTTACTGCTTTGCTCATGTGGAAGTGACGGTGCTTCTTCGTCTTCTTCGTCAACCACATCAAAAGCTCCTGTTTCTTCTCAAGAATCTGAGGTTGAATCTACCGTTTCTTCCAAAGAGCCGGTTGTTCCCGCTGTTAATGATTACTCTCAGCGCACCTATGCCGTGCTTGATATTCTCGACTATCTGAAGCTGGACGGCAGATACAGACAAGGTAAGGATGATTACGGCAACCAGGGCATCACCTATGACAATGCCTACAACTGCATTTCTTTTGTTGCCGACTGCGAGGGCGATATCACCATCGATTTGGGCGTTAAGCTGTTTAAGTCCGATAAAGACGGTTGGCGCGACCGCTACTTTACCGTTTATATTGACGGCGTTCGTCAAGAAGAAAGATTTTCGGTTGAGGGCGGTTCATCGGTTTATTCTAAATCTACACTTACCGTTGCCAAAGGCCTTTCCAAAGGCAAGCACACCATTGAGGTATACCGTCAGAACGAGGCCAACCATTGCGCAATGCTGCTCAAATCCATCACCATGAAGGGCGTGCCCTGCGAAAGACCCAAGGACAGAGACTTGCTGATCGAATTTGTTGGCGACTCTATCACCGCGGGTTACGGTAACTTAGGAATGAGCGGAATCGAAAGTCCCGGTCATGCTAAAAACTCCGACGCAACCTCTACATACGCATTCTTGACTGCAAAGAATCTGAATGCAGATATTACTGTTACTTGCCGAAGCGGTCATATGTTCTCAGGCACAAATCCTTTGTTTAGCGATTTTTATAATCAGATTAACTGGATCAGAGACAACACTAAATACACTCCCACCCGTCACCCCGACATTGTGGTTATTAATCTTGGTACAAATGATGCTTCCCACGCTGACCATTCAACCCTTGCCGACTACACCGTAAAAGCCCTTGAGGTTGTCAGAGCCGTTCATCCCGATGCTAAAATTGTTTGGGCATACGGCTTGATGGGCACCGATGTTACCAATCAAATCAAGAAAGGCATTGAAACCTTTGGCGGCGAGGCAAAGGGTGTTTACTACTGTGCTCTCCAGACCGACTGGTCAGGCGGCGGCGGCCATCCTTCTTTGGCAGGTCACAGCAAGGCCGCAGAAACCTTGACCAAGTTTATAAATGATAAAGTGTTGTAATCATTACGCAATGGGAGTTACTCTGCCCGCTCATATTCGTAGACAACTAAATGAAGGTGTTTTTTATGCGTAAAATTATTTGCTTTGCTTTGTTGCTTTGTTTATTACTTTGCTCTTGCGGTGGCGAAGACGTTGCCTCATCAAACGCTTCAAAAGTCCCCACTTCATCACAGGCATCAACCAACGAGTCTACCACCTCTTCAGAAGAACCCGTTGTGCCTACTGTTAACGACTATTCAAAGCGCACCTACGCTGTGCTTGACATTCTCGACTATCTTAAGTTGGATGGCAGATACAGACAGGGCGAGGATGATCACGGCAACAAGGGCATCACCTATGACAATGCCTATAACTGCATATCATTTGTAGCCGATTGTGAAGGCGACGTATCCATCGATTTGGGCATTAAGTTCTTCACTGACGATAAAGACGCTCCCTGCGATTGCTACTTTACCGTTTATATCGATGGCGTTCGTCAAGAGGAAAGATTGGCGGCAGAAGGCGAAATTTCAACCTATTCAAAGTCAACCATCACCGTTGCAAAGGGTCTGTCTAAGGGTAAGCACACCATTGAGGTTTATCGTCAAAACGAGGCCAGCATATGCGCGATACTGCTTAAATCCATCACTATGAACGGTGTTCCCTGCGAAAGACCCAAGGACAGAGATTTGCTTATTGAGTTTATAGGCGACTCTATCACCGTCGGTTTTGGCAATCTTGTATCAAACAGTGAAGAAAACCCCGGATTTTCCAAAAACTCTGACGCTACCTCTACCTATGCATTCCTTACCGCAAAGAATTTGAATGCAGATATTACCGCCACCTGCCGCAGCGGACATATGTTTTCGGGCACCAACCCCCTCTTTAGCGATTTCTACAACCAGATTAACTGGATTAGAGACAACACTAAATACACCCCCACCCGTCACCCCGACATCATTGTTATCAACCTTGGTACCAACGATGGAAATCACGGTGATATGACCACCCTTACCGAATACACCGTTACGGCGCTTGAAACTATAAGGGCCGTTCACCCCGATGCTAAAATAGTTTGGGCTTACGGTATGGGCGGCACCTCTGTTCAAAGCAGAATTACAAAGGGTATTGAAGAGTTTGGCGGTGAAGCCAAAGGCGTTTATTACTGCGCTTTACCAACCGACTATTCAGGCGGTAAAAGCCATCCCTCATTGGCAGGTCACAAGAGGGCTGCAGATATATTGACCAAGTTTATAAATGATAAAGTGTTGTAATCATGGATTTAAACAAAGACTGCTGCACACACTCATACCCCATCATCGACCTGCTTGATAAGCTTAAGCTGACAGGACGATTTGATGAGGTGCGCGAGGCCGAAATCAGCGGCATCACTATGGACAACGCCTGCAACTGCATCGGATTCACTGCCGAATGCGAGGGCGACGTGACCATCGATTTAAACGTGCGCTTATCTTTAAAAACGGTTGTAGGATCAAGCAACCTATATTTCACCGTATACGTTGACGGAATTAAGCAGGAGGGCCGCCCCTATATTACAGGGGTGCCCTCCGAATCAACAGATTGCGTGCTTGTGGCCGCCAAAGGTCTAAGAAAAGGCATACACACCATTGAGATATATCGTCAAAACGAGCCTTTAAAAGGCTCTATGATTGCGAAATCCATTAACCTTAAGGGCAAACTGCTTGACCGTCCTGCCGACAAGCCGCTATACATCGAGTTTGTAGGTGACTCTATCACCGCAGGCTACGGCAATATGGGGTTGCGCGGAATCGAAAATCCCAGCCATGCCGATAACTCGGATGCTACGCGTACCTATGCATTTTTGACCGCTGAGGCTTTGGGTGCCGATATATCGGTGCTTTGCCGAAGTGGTATGGGATTTTCGCTGAAGACTATACTTTTCACCGATTATTATACCAACACTTGCTATATGACTCGCCCGGGCAAGGTTTACAAGGTGGGGCGGCATCCCGATATAGTGGTGGTTAATCTTGGCACTAACGACCGCGTTAAGTCGGATATTGCCATTATCACCGAGTATACTCAAAAGGCCATCGAAACCATCAGGGGGGCACATCCCAACTGCAAGATAGTTTGGGCATACGGCTTGATGGGTAGGCAGTTAGAGCCGCAAATCACTGCGGGGCTTAATAATTGTGGCGGTGAAGAAAACGGCATATACTACTGCCCGCTTGTTACCGATTATTCAGGCGGTGGCGGTCATACCTCTGCCGACGGCCACAAGGCGGGAGCTGCTGACCTGACTAAATTTATTAATGAAAGGGTTTTAAATTTATGAAGCTGAGCGAAATAAACATACGCGACCCATTCATTTTGCCCTATAATAATAAGTATTATATGTACGGTTCCCGAGTCGGCACTCCCGACCCCAACAAACAATTCAGTTGGGGCGAGCAAACGGGCTTTGACGTTTATATCAGTTCTGATTTAGAGAATTGGAGCGAGCCGAAATCTGTTTTTGAAAAGCAAGATGGCTTTTGGGGAGAGTATCATTTTTGGGCTCCCGAAGTGCATTTATACAAAGGCAAATTTTATATGCTTGCCTCTTTTAAGGCAGCGGGCAAGTGCCGCGGCACCCACATTTTAGTGTGTGACACTCCCGACGGCACCTTTACTCCCCTGTCAGACAAGCCTGCCACCCCCACCGATTGGGAATGCCTTGACGGCACCCTTTACGTTGATAAAAAAGGCAAACCTCACATCGTTTTTTGCCACGAATGGTTGCAGATTGACAATGGTACCGTATGTGAAATGGCCCTTGCCGACGACCTGTCCGCCCCCGTTACAGAACCTCGCGTGCTTTGGAGCGGCGCAGACCATCCTGCCGTTTACGAGGCCTGTAAGGAAAAAGGCACATACACCACCGACGGCCCTTATCTTTACAAATGCGAAAACGGAGATTTAATTTCCATATGGTCTTCCTTTACCGCAAAAGGTTATGCTGAGTTAATGGCTAAAAGCGATAACGGAGATATTGACGGCAACTGGACCGTTTTGGAGACACCTCTTTGGGCAGATGACGGCGGTCACGGTATGATTTTCAGAGATTATGAAAATCAGCTTAACTTTGTTATGCATATTCCAAATGATGTTACAAAAGAACGCCCTGTAATTAAGCGCGTTTTTGATAAAGACGGCGAACTGTCTGTTTAAGGAGAAAGTATGAAAATTATCAAGTCCGTTCCTGCAGAAAATATTTATTTTAAAGAAGAAAGCATTGCCGACGGCAACGAACGTGTCGGCATTGAAAGAACAGTTGTTAACCTTTTTGACGAGGTTGAATATCAGCAAATAGAGGGCTTTGGCGGTGCCTTTACCGAGTCAGCAGCTTACATATACTCACTGCTATCCCCTGCTCAAAAGGCCGACTTTTTAGAAAAGCATTTCAGTCGCGAAAAGGGAATCGGCTACAACTTTGGCAGAACCCACATTAACAGCTGTGATTT
>JAZRNV010000041.1:0-18355 GCA_045648425.1 Acutalibacteraceae bacterium
CATGTTGGTGTGAAGTGCAACATCGCTCACAACACTTTCTGTAGTTGGGCCTTAATTGCCTACAAAACACAAGCAGTAATAGCAAAACTAAAACACCGAGCATATTAAAGATAAATTTTAGTGGAATAAAAGGCAAAAAGCAACGATAACGCTGACCCCTATCGTGGCTTTTTAACATATTAGGCCGCAAAAATTTGCTTTTTTAGGCGGTTTATCCCTAACCGCAACTCCCTTTTGCTCGGTGTTTTTTATCAATCGTCGTCTTTTATCTGATCGCTAAGAGGCAAATCATAAAACGGCACAAGACAATTATGAGTCTTAGCCAAATCGTTTCTGCCGGATTTTTCAGTTGTTCCGCCCCATACATACCCTTCCGAACGAGTATAGGCATTCCACCTGCAATGCTCAAGCTCACGAAGACCCCAAAGCTCATAATCAGTGCGGTCTTTAGGAGCTTTATCGGCGCCCGGAATGCCACACAGCACCTTCATCTTATGATGAATTGCAGAAGCAACCGAAGATTTATAATTATAGTCGTAGCACCAAAAATCGCTCTCTTGACCCCACTTCAAATGTCGTGAAAGAGCTTCTGCTTCTACATCTGAATCTAACACAACCGACTCAGAATACGACTCTGTCAAATCGCCAATATAATCAATTTTATATTCTTGACCTTTAAAGTTTGTAATGCCGGTCAATGCGTTTTTCTTTTCGCTGTTATAAACAATTGCTTGAATCTGAGAATTATATCCCATTCTTTCACATAAAGTTCTAATTTTTACAGCGGCAGAAATATTTTTTTCGTCAGTTCCCAGTGCAATAAAAACATAAGTTGTTTGAGGCAACGATGCAAACTTTTCATCAAAATCGACAGAATCAATATCTAAAGAAGGATGAATATTGATTGTATATTTTGCTTCGCCTCTAATATCAAGTTTGCCGCTGAATTTCATTAACTCGGGGCATTCTGATGTGAATTTATCAGCAGCATTATCAGCTATATCAAACGCATTTATTTGCACCAAATAACCATTCATTTGGCCAAACCAAGAGAGGGCCTTGGTCATCTCGCTGCCGTGCTGACCCAAGCCGATAACAACAGCGTTGATTTTTTTAACATTGGTTCCGTCATCAAGTGCGCTTTCAAAGATTGTCTCATAGCCCTTATCATATAGGTTTCTGTAAATAAGAGAACGCACTTCGTTAATTCTGCGCACCTTAAGCTTAACAGAATCCTGAGAAGACAGGTTCTTAATAGCGTTAGAGAGCAACACCTCTGACTCAACCTGCGTTGAAAATACATAAAGGTTAGAATTATCACGGTTTTTATAAGTTTCGATAAGCTTAAGTGACTGTGTAAGATTCTCTGTGTTATCGTCACCAATTACAAAGAATGAGATTTGACTGTTTTTGCTGTGAAATGAGAATTTGATTGTAACAATATCCTTTTTAAAACAGACAGCTCCGAGTTTCTTTGCTGTTTCAATTAACTCAAAGCCCTCTTCCTCATCCTTTTCAAAAACATCGGTAAACACAAAAAATCTTTTTTTATCGTTTTCATATAAGCTTTGGGCTAAAGATAACGATTTTTCGTTCAACTCAGAAAACACAAATGTATCATGATTAAAATGAGTGATATAACGTCTGTAAGCCGAAGCGTTCTTAAAGAAGGAAAGCACAAATCCAAAGGTTAAAATGGGAGCACAAACAAACAATATAGAAAACATAACACTATATGCTCTTACAACCCATGGAGCTGCATCGGGAAGATTTTTAACTATAAAATCAAACTCACCGTCAACAATAAAAAGACGAATCATATTGTGAATCGAGATTAGAACAGTCTCAAACACACCACAATCGCCCGACTTAAAATTATTAAGATAAATAGGAATAAAAAGTATAACCGATGACAACACCACACCAACAAATAAAGCATTGGTAAGTTTAAATGCTCCATTTTTCTTGTGTCTGACAAAGGCAAAAACAATTGATGTTAAAAAACATGCAACAGAAACTATCAAATAAAACAGACTGCTCATATTATCCTCCACAAAAAGAACATTGTAAATAATCAGTCAAACAAATCCTTCTTGAAATCATCCACATCAGCGCCCGCTAAAATTTCAATAGCGTGATGTTTTTCGGCACAGTCCTTACAAATGGTATAATCTTCGTCTTCATCGGTAAACCACTCTGCAATAGCAATCGGCTCATATCCCCTTCCGACAAAGAAATCCTCACAGTCATCGCAGGTATGGCAAAGTTTTGGAATAAAAATAATACCCAGTACAACAACAATAATTACAACTACAACAGCAGCTGTTTTTTTCATAATAAAAACTCCTTTTTATTGAATATATTGCGGTTAAAGCTCTAACAGTTCAGCTAAAGGTCTAACCGCAGCATATTGCTACCCTGCCGCCCAAAAGGACGGCAGGGTAATATGTTATTTGTTTCTGACCGCTTCAACATCTTCGGCATTAATACCGTCAGTAGGCATTCTGACTGTAAATGAGCCACAATATTCTAATCCCAAAGGTGTATCAACATTCATAAACGGGGTAGCTTTTGTGATAACGGTGCCATAAGAGAAGGGATAATTGGCGCAATAACGCAAAAATCCGTGGCCATACTCATCATCACGATGGGCGGTTATAATCTCTTCACGTTTAGCAGTGGCCGGTTCATTGATCAAATATGCATATTGAACCTCAACCCACTTGGCCATGCCTTCATAGATTTCAAGGCGCATATTTTTGCCGTACTTTTTGCGGATTGCCTTGTCATCCCAATTAATATACTGCCAAATATGGGTTAGTTCGTGAGCCATAGTAAGCATAGATGCCATACGAGGCGAACCGTTTTCGACTAAAAGTGAATAGCCGTGGCGATCACTTATAGCAACACCGAGAACTCTACCGTCAGCTTTGGGCGTTGGTACAAATGCTTTGCCCAAACGCCTGTGTAAGGTTTTGGAATTAACCATTTCAACCTTAATGCCAACGTTTATCTTAATTCCAAAGAAGGATTCCATGTTGCGTTTTACATCTTCAAATATCTTTCGGAATTCTTCTCCGGTTTTAATTGCGGTTCGGCTGCAAGCTAGACACCTGTCGCGTCCGTCTGCCAATGTTTCATATTCTACACCGAGAATTTCTGTTCCGCAGAAATCGCAATACCTTGAATCAGGTCGATCGGGTATGTAGGTTTCCTCAATAAGTTTAGCGATGTTTTTACCGTCTCTCGCCTGCTTAAGAGGATTATTAATCGTACCCATTTGTGCAAGATACTCAAATGCACCAACCACATCAATACAAGAAGGTTCAGTTTCAGCACCATAAAGCATATAATATCGCTCGTGATAAGGTGCTTTTACCGGAATAACGCTTCCTGCAACAGTATTGTCAGCTGCGGTTGCTGCATCCTTATCTTCTACAGCACTGTCCTGTGGTGTTGGTTCTGCAGGAACCTCCGGCTCTTGAACATTAGTTGCGTCAGGAGCATCTTCCACTATAACATTAGCGGTATCATCTACTGCATCAACAGGTGTGTTAACAGGCGCTTCTTCAGGCGCTTCTTCAGGCGCATCTGCAGGTTCTTCCTTCTTGGGTTTTCTTTTAAACCAGCCCTTGATTTTGCCAAACACTTTCTTGATGCCTCGGCCGATTTTTCCGAAGAAGCCCTTACGTTTCTTTTCAGAAGAATCTTCGTAGTCAAACTCTACTGCGGGCTGCGGATCCTCAGGAGGATTCAAGCTCTTATCAAGTGTCTCCATATGCCAGTCGAGATAATCATAAATAATATTAAAAATTCTCTGCAGATTTCTCTCAACCGCAACGGTAAGGCCAAGATCAAGCTGACTGTCCTCAACAATATAAATGGCATTAGAGTTAAGCTCGCATCCCTCACCCGTTATTGAGTAAGTAAGCGGGTTAATCTCATTTTGCTCGATGAAAGAGTCGTCAGTCAAAGCACATATATAGGCCTGGTTTTCAGCAAAAAGTGTTCTGAATATCTCGTTAAACAAGACAGTAATTGTATAACGGATATTATTATTAAGTTTTCCGCCAAAATCAGGTAACTCAACGCAAAGTATTTCTTTGTTACGATATACGCGCTGAGGAATACCGTTGTTTTCACCTTCAAATTGAACTTTCTTAGCTTTAGCAAAGTCGTTATACCCTTGCATATTATAATAGCCGGATGTATCAACGCAAATATCCGCAAACATCTTGACAATTCTGAGGCCTTGAATGTTTTTGCAGGCACCAATCTTATCAGAGGCCTTTAAGCCCTTTATTGTATAGTTGCGAATTTGTCTGTATGAAGGTCTGCCTGTAATATGGTCTGCTGCACGGCGAACCAAAACTTGACCGTCGGCGGTGAGGTATTGCATTTCGTAATATTTGCCGCCGAAGGTAAAGAACTGACTGGGAAGATACTTTTGGTAAATGTGTCCGCAAAGCTCAGAACCAAGATAATACTGTTGGCCCTTCTCATCCTCTGCAATATATCCGGCAGAGCGTAGGTCTGCAACGCACACCTTCAAGAAATCAGGGTCATCTATATAATAGACGGTTTCCATTTTGCCCAATTTAACATTAAACCGTGCCGACTCTTTTATGAGATCAAAGCTCCAGTCGCGGTTGCCAAGCTTAAGCGAGTAACTATCAGCATCTTTAACTGCCAGTTTATATTCATCATTTGATGCCCTGACAAAAGCATCACCAAAGCAATTAGAAAGCTCATACCAAAGCTGCTTTTTAAGATCAAACACACTTATTCCAAGCAACGAAAACTCTTTGCACAAGGTATCTTCGCATACAGGGAAAGTGCTGAGCATAAGCAAAATACGCAACAATGTATTTCGGCCACTGCGTGTATAATCAGCAACAATATAAGGAACAGCTTTTGCATCCGCCTCAAAAATAGAAGCATTATCAGCCATATAATCACGAAGAAGATAATCAGATGAGATTATGTTTATAAAGCCCTGTTCGCTTGTTCTGGTAGAAAAATCACGCAAAATTTCGAACATATTGTAGGACTCGTCTTCAACAGTGATATAACTGTGCTTTTGAGGTTCTGCGCTCCACAGGTTGGGCGAAGTTACGAAGCTTTCATCAACAGAGCCCTGAGCAGTCGCCAAGCTGGCGTACTTGGTAAGGTCATAGTAATACTGCTTGCTTATCCAGCTTATATCAGTAACAGGGAAAGTCTCACCGCCATACCAGTAAGTTTTTGAAACCTGATTTTTCAAAGCAGCAAAAGATAGCTCTGTTCCAACACCTAAATAGCGTGAAACATTGGGAAAAAGTCTGTGATGCAAATATTCATCATCGGCACCCCAGCACATATAAGAAGATGTACCAAGATGCTTTTTAGTGGCAGAAACCTCTGTAATACTTGTCATCAGCACATGAGACAACGCATCAACAAGTCCGTCACAGTTTTTATCGCAAACGCAATAAACGGTTTCGTCGTAATTGCATTTTTTAACAAGCAAATTCAAGCCAATCTGAGCAGATGACAAAAGCTTTGAGGGCTCAATCACCACAAAGAATCCAACGTTTTCAAGGAATTCGGAATTTGCATTATGCAACTCAATGTTTAATACATCGGAACGGGTTACAATACCGATATCCAAATCCTGAGCAGAAGAATCAAGAACACCGATATTCCACATAAAAGGAATGTTGGTGATAGACTCTATTCCCTTTTCAATCCAACCTTTAATATCATCCTCAACCGAGTGCCTTCCCAGAACAACGAGAACCTTTTTGTGTTGAAGCAAGGTTCTGTTCATAGGATAAAAAGCATAAGGAATCAAATCATTGTAAAAAGGATTATTAAACAGTATGCTTTTGCCGTTAAGCATATCCAAGGATGAACGGATATAGTTGTGATCTAACGTAAACCCGGTTTTGTTAAGAGCGCTGAAATAAGTTGCAAAAGCTACCACCTTTTGGTCTTCACTTTGCTCAAGCTCTCGCAAAATCTCATCGGTGGTCATACCGTATTCAAGGGCATTGTTAATGCCGGTGTTTTCAGCAAGCAGCTTGTCACCAAAAACAGAACGCAAAAAGCGCCGCAGCAATGAATAATTAACTGTTTTATATGCTTCTTCATCCTCACCGAGAATATCTTGAGAATACTCCCGTCTGGTGGAACCGTCAAGGAAGAAGAACAGCTCTCCTACAAAGATTATGCCGAAAACAGGATAAAACACGGCCGACATAAGTTCTTCAAAATAGAAGTATCGGCTGACTATCATGAGCAAACACGACAAGATCACAGCACTGAAGTAAAACAGCTTAAACATTCCGCGAACCTGCACATATTCTTCTTTTATGCACCATTTGCTCTTTTCGGGAAAATACTCATAAAAGATGCCGGCAACTTTAGCGTGAATTTCACCATCCAATTTAACCGATCTGTTGAGAATAGAAATACATATTTTTTTGACAATAATATACACTAATATTATCAGCGTATTGGCAATAAAGAATACCCAGAAATTAAGATTCAATCTCCTTATAAGCTGTTTTACAAAACGCGAAAGTTTCAACAGCAATGCGCTGATTGAATCGGGCATCCAGCTTTCATTAGACCAGTTTTTAAACCAAGCAGGAATGTTGCGTATAAACTCTAAAATCCATTCACAAACATTGTTAACCAGAAGCATAGCCACTATAACATAGACAAGTGAAATGACAGGCATCCAATACTGCTTGCTTCGATCAACCTTATCCAAGTTGTTTTTTCTGTTTGCTAAACACAAGAGAAGGAAGGGCAGGATTGCGATCAACAATTTTACGACTGTAAGTATTTTATCAATCATATAGCTCCTCCCTTATCACAGTAATGTTTTCTACATAGTCTACAGGTATAACTACACTGTTGCCCTCTTGCAAAAACTCAATATTGTTTTGAATGTTTGAATAAGGAACAACATACTCATAATCACCTAAAACAGTAAAGTCAAAGCTGTAGGGCTCAACTTCATAATCAAGGGATAAATCATCAGAGTTGATATAGCTGCCAAACAGCTCGTTCACCTCTTTTATCTTTTCCATAATTATACGCTTATGGTTTGAAAGGATGTTTTGCTTTTGTTTATAGGCGTTTTCCTTGAAATTAAGAACAGAAAACTCTCTCATAACATTACAGGTGTGGCTGAGATAGTGAGCAAACGAGTTTACGCCCTTTTCAATCTCATTGAGTATGCCTGACATGGTATAATTAAAGTGCTTAAAGCGATTTATCAGCTTGCGCTTGCGTATGAATAAGTACACAAATCCTATAATAGCAAAAACCGCCATAGTTACACCGCTGATAAGCAGTGAAAACAAAAATGATTTGGTTGTGTTGAGGTTGCTGAATATCATTGGCAAAAAGCCCACAAAATATGCCAGCAAAGCCATCCCGCCGTAAAATATAGTTTTACTTTTTGTCATACGCTGAGCGATAGCCCTGCGAATTTCTTTATCGGCTTCACGTATTTGTTGATTATAGTGCGCAGTATCAAACAAGCGGGTAGTGGAAGTTGCAACCATATTGCACTCTTCCTCTTCAAGGATAAACAAAACGTCCTCTTTCTGAAATTCATTAAGACGAAGCGCGCGTTCATCATCAATTCTGAACAGAGACCTAAGATCATCCTTTGCCGCAGATTTAACAGCACGACGTGGCTCACGTAAAAATCTGATAAAATACTTGTTTATAGCATGATACTGCTCATCCCAATAAGTGTACTCATCACCCGGGCAATCCTTGGATAAACCGATTTTATTAAACTTAGCCATAAGATTTTTACGGCTTTCCTGATTGACGACATCTATAGGAATAAAGATGTTAGACTCAAAGCATTCCTCTGCGGTATGCTTATCAATCGGCTGAGATTCGCTTTCTTTAATCTTTTCGGAAATCTCGTCTATTCTTGCCAGGGTTGACCAGAGCTTAGAATTATACTTATTACACAGCTCGCGAACACGGTCAACATCGATATTTATATTTACACGGTAAACGCGATTTGAACGCAAAGCGCCATTAGGACAATCGTATGTTGCAAGCATTAATACAGATGTCAGAAAATTAAAATATTGGCTCTCATTTCTGCATCCTCTTATATAAGAAACATCAAATATTAAGTATCGTAATTTTTCAGGATACAGATTATCAATATAGAACTGAGAATAGTCAAATTCGGTATGTGTAGTCCACGCCAAATCTGTCATTTCAGCTTCGATATTCTTTATCCTTTCAGCAATTGTTATAACCGACTTTGGAGGATTAAAAAGCTCACCGTTTAGCACGAAGGTCTGTGATAGCTTTTTAAATCTCATATCACGACTTCTATCTTCCTCAACCTCGGATACCTTAAGCTGAGCGCTATTGAGAAACTCAACGTATTCTTCGTTGTTCTTTATTGCTTCAAAACTTTCAGCACTATCTGCATAGCACAAAATAGGGGCTGAAGTTGTAGGAGCTCCGCACAACCAGATAGAAAGCTTGGTAAGAGGATTACTCAGCGCAGCATCGGCTCTTTGCTCATCTTTTGCCCTAAAGGCACAAGCGTCATCAAAGGAAGAGAAATTATAGTTTCTCTTAACCGAATCAACAAAATTAAAAGGATTACTTTTGTTGACGGCCTCCAAACCCCATGTAGAACTGTCGTTTACAACAATAGCGCGCCATTCTTTTTTATGACGGATAATATCTCTCAAACCGGGCAACGCATCGTCCAGGTTGTCGGCATCAGCGTACCATTCGCAAAACGCAAATTTATCACTGTCAAAAAACGGCTTTAAATAAATATGATACTTATGATAACAATCGTTTATTATGTGTTTATCACATATTATAACTGTAAACATTTTCTCACCGCCTTTCACTCCCCCGCCACAAGGCGAGAGAGTGAATAATCATTGTATAGAATTAGCAGTCCTCTTCAGGAACAATAAACTTATCTTTGTAGCTTTCTATATCCTTTTTGGTCAAATAGCCGCAAATTGTTCTGTAAATTGCTTCAACAACTTGCTCAGAGAACATACCGCAACGAAGCTGCTTAGCATGCTTTTTGTAGTTGTTCATCATACAGTTAAACTGTTCTGCAAGCACATCTGCAACCTTTCCGAGAAGAGCATCATCATTGGCGGTGCAAATTCTCATCTCGCTGTAAATCATTTCAATTATTGCCTCAACCATTGTCTTCATTTCTGACATATCCTTATTCTGTACAGGCAAAGAATTGCAGTACATAAGCACAATGGTGAACAAAGATACGCAATCATCTACACCGTTCAGCTTTTCGTCATTAATGAATTTTCTGAACTTGAGCTCTTTAAGCTGTTTAAAGAACTCAATATCCTCGTGAGAACGGAAACCGGCCTCTTCATTTTTTCTTCTGAGACGGCTTACATAGTCACGAATGGTTGCAACGGCAAGTCGGTCAAAATAGAGTGAATCCAAAGCTTCAAAGAGAATATCGCACTTGGTCTTGTTTGAAACAACCAAATCAATAGCATCATTTTCTGCGTTAAGATACTTATAAACCTTTTCATTGGGGTTTTGGTCGGAGGTTTTGTAAAGACGAACACGGCTATAAACAAAACCGTACAACAAAGACTTGTGAATCTTACGCATCAAGCGCTTCTGATACTCCATATCCAATTCGGGCAGGGTTGAAATAGCATTCCAGCGCTTATCAACGTGAGGAGTGATAACAGCATTAGTCTTGCTGTCGGGACCGATTCTGTCCATATACTGCTGATAAATTCTGAAATAGTCACCTGCCAAAAGCTGCTCTTGCTTAACGTCACTTTCTTCGGTGAACTCATCAACGTTATCATCATATTCGGGAGCAGAAAGCTTTGAAAGCTGGGTAGGCATAATGTTGTATGCAGCGCGATAGAAACAAAGCTCATATCTGGATACAGTAGGAGTTGCAATAGCATTGGGAATATAGTCAAGCACGCGAATTCCTTCTCCGTCCTTAACACCGTCATTGCATGCAATAAGACTTACTTCGCGCTCTTCCTCATTATCCTTCTTCTTTACGCCGGGGCTGGCAAGATTGCGGCAAATATCAATGGCGGAATTAATATGCTTCTGGATGCCTGCCTCGCCGAAGAGCTCAACTGCCTTCTCTTCTTTTCTGTCAGGGCTGAGAGAATCAAGCTGAATTGATGCCAAAACTTCATATTCAAGCTTCAGTGCGTGCAAGATGCTCTTAACGTGAATAATATCGCAAGATGCATCCACTCTGTCTTTGTAATACTCAATGATAATATCATCAAATATATCCTTTTTACCTTCATAGCCAAAAGGATTGATATTGCGTCTTGCTTCAATATAAGCATTATTTCTGAGAGACTCAAAAATCTTGGCAAACAGCTTATAAGCTTCTTCACCACTATCAGAGGGTCTGCCAACACTGGATGAAAGCTTATCAAGCATCGCCTTGCTGCCAAGAACATATTTTACACAGTCACCGTTGTTAAAGGTAAGCTTAGTAACAATATCTTCTTTTTTCTTTTCAATGCTGGGAATTTTGCTATCAAAGGTAGCATAAAAATCTTCATAAGATTTAATGAGGTTGTTGATGGTTGATCTTGCAGTATCACAAATATGCTTTGCGATAACTGCTCTGAAGAATTTAACAACCATCTCATTGTATTTCTTAAGAAGGTTATTGCAGCGTTCACCGGCATGGTCGCCTGTGTTATCCATCTTCTTAAGCTTATCGCAGGCCTCGCACATCTCTCGAAGGGTTGACTCGGCGCCCTTGTGGAACTTAACCTCAAACTTGTTGTCTCCACTCTTGCCGTCTTCAGCATCTGCTACTTCGGTAAGCTTTGCCTTTTTATCTTCAAAGGATGCCAAAACCTCTACAGCATACTCTGACTTGGCTTCAATTGCCTGTTGCAGCTTATAAAGCATATAGCGAGCTGCATTAGGATGCATAATAGCGCCACGAACAGAGAGGAATCTTTCAAGCATATACTCACCGAGGTCTTCTTTGGTAGCAACAGCTTTGCTGCTGAACACCTCTTTGGCAAAGGATTTTACAATCTCAACAAAACGGGCACTGGATGCAATATCCTCAATGCTGTAAATAGCGTTAAAGCGTGACTCGTAGCCCATATTGGAGGCGTTGGTTTTGCCAAGTGCAAAGGTTCTGTTTTCGGTAAGTCCGTATTCACGCTCAATTTGGCCCTCAATAACGCCTTGAATCAAAGCTTCAATATACTTTTCAGAAACCTTAGCAATGGTTTTTTCTTCCTCTTCATCACTAAGAGTCTTAATCTTTGCCTTAAGATATTTCTCCCAAAGCATCATAGTAAAGTCATTGCCGTTCTGAGGATCGGCACCCGACTCCATACTGCTGATATATACACCTGCACGAGTGGGCTCGTTTTTGCTGCTTGAGCTGGGATTCTCTTCCCAAAGCTTGAATTCCTGAGCAAACTTAGCATCATACTGAAGCCAAGAGTTCTCAAGCAAGGTCTTTCTTTCTTCTTCAGTTAAACGGTCATCAGCAGAAGAGCCGATAATACCTGCACGAGTCCAGTTAAGAGCAATATATTCTCTGATTTCCTCATAAGGGTACTTAAGCACAGAAGCGCCTGCACCTGCAAAGCGGCAACGGCCAAGCTTATCGGGATTAATGCAAAGCTTAAGAATATTATCCTCAACGCTGGAGGCCTTAGTATGCATAGGTCCAATATTCTGCTCATAAAGAGACTGAGATGCATAATCAATATACTGAGGCAATGTGGTCATATTGCCTGCGTTAGAGTCGGGTCTGTCCATAAGGAAGCAGAAATCGAAAGGCAGATTGCTTATTGATTCATCAGCTGTAGATGTGCCGGGAATTGTTAAGCTAAGACCCTTGTATCTATGAAGCTCGGGAACGGTATCAAAAAATCCGCTGCCCTTCATCATAAATGCATTGATTTCTTTAATTGTTGCATAACCGTTGCAACGCAAGCTGTCTCTTTCGCTTTGGGTCTTGATAACTGTATCAAGAACACCGGGCATAACCAAAAATCCTCGAATCATAACTGCAGCTTCGGGGTAATTCTTTTTAACATAGTGACGAACAAGCATACCTGTCTCCATAGCAATACCTGAACCGGTACCGCCTGCAGCAGTAGAAGCTATAACCACACGAACCGCCTGCTTAAGTCCGCCGCCATCCTTAAGGAACAAATCGTCAATAGCTTTGTAAAGCTTATTGATTTTACCGGTTTTAATTATATCATTAAGTGCCAAGCGAGAAATAGCACGCACCTGACCGGCACCCTCTGATACAGTTTTAGGATCAAGCATCTTATTCTCGGGGAACCAGTTTTGCTTTGCGTCCTTATCGTTTTTAAGATAACTTTCTACAGTGCTGGTGGAAGAGGTCTGAATAGCAACAATTTCAGCGCCCTTATTAACAGAAATAAGATCGTTAACGTCAGTATCCATTACAACAAAACGGATGTTAGATGTGTCATCGCAAATAGCTCTGTCTGCAACGCCTTTGATGATTTTTGAGCCGATACCGCCAACACCTATAAAGAGTATGGGGGCATTAACCTTATTGGGCTGAACTTTTTCTTTGATATACATAACACTATCTCCTTTTGTATTAATCTATATGGTTTATATAAATTCTGCCGGTTACTGTGTGTCGGTTGGTGTTCCATTTCAATTCGGTATCATCACTGATTATTACCTTAGGAACTACCTTGTCGATTGTATCACCGTCTTCGTTAACGTATCTGCCGTTAACCTTTTTAAAGCGCGAACCGTCAATTTCATACCAATTAACGCTGCCCACCGGGCGAATATTTTTGACCTCAACAGATGCCGTAGTTTTGCCTCTGTTTTTAAGCGGAGTGCACGCCTTACCCTCACACCTGATTTCTCCGGGATAAAGATCGGTTGATAAACCGACTGACGTTCCGTTAATTTTGATGGGGCGACTGTTTCTCTTGACAAACAGATACATTGATGTAGGAAATACCGGATAATTACGAATGGCGGTAATTAGTAATATTATAATTAAAATGATTACCGGCCAGATCAACCAACGCCAAAAGCTGCTGTACCATTTGATCTTAATTTTTTCCGTATCCTCCGACTGCAAAACAGTTCCATACTTGTCAACAAACTCTGCCGATGCTTTAATCTTATATGTACCGGTGTCCGGCTTAACATACTTTCCCTTTTCATCCTGTGCGATGTAAACATTGTAGGCAGATTGACCCGGAATGCGCTCATATCTGAATTTCAATCCGTTTGTGGTTGCAATTTTCAGCTTTGTTTTTTCGAGCTGTGCCTCGGTGAGGGGTTTGCCATCAGCAGTAAGCAATACTTTTATCGGCTCCCAATCATCGTGCTTGCTGGTTTTATACCATTTGCCCGGTTGGGTAACCACTGCATCAAGCGCAAAGTCAACATCCTTAGGCACAAACTTCAGATTCGACAACCAGTCTAAATCTGAGTTGTTGCGGCTGGTTATGGTGTAATCGGTAAGGTACTTGCCTTCAACATAGATTTCTGTTGATTCATCAGGATTAAACTTAATTTTAGCTCCGTTTTCATATTCAGTATAATCAGAATCACCTGAAGTTTTAACCTTTGTAACCAGCTTAACATCTTTACCCATTAGCTCGTGATTGGTAACATCTTTGCCGGTTTTACTGTCAACAATAGAGCTTTTAACGGTATATTCACCTGCTGTTATCTGGCCCTTAGTGCCGTCAACCACCTTGCCTTTGCTGTCAGTCAATGTCACTTTTATATCAACATCAGGTTCATAGAATATTTGAATAGCATCCGCACCCGAATAATTCAGAGTGTATTCCCCTTTTGGGCAGGAAGAAAATGTTACAACCTGACCTGCCAGAGTATTATCAACAGGAGCTTTTTCTTTGCCTTTTGCTTTAATTGTGCTGTATTTTCGCTGACCACTGTCAAGCTTAATTTTGATTTTTTTGCCCGAGCTGTTAACAAGGGAGGTTATCTTGGCGTTTGAGCCCTGAGCAAACACTATTACACTTTTCATTGAAAGGTCAATTTTCAATGATTTGCCATTCAATCTGTTTTCAGGCAAAACAGCACGCTGAAAAATTGTATTGCAAATACCAATCAAGTCATCCTTCAAGCTTGTATCGGTCGCTTTAATGGCATAAAAGTTTTTAGATGGCTCAGCCGAAAGCACAGTGGCCTTGCCAAAACCGAGGTATTGCACCTTTATTCCATCAACAGCAGCATTAATAAGATTGGTTTTAAGTGCTGCGCTTGACATAGTTGATATCTTGTCTTTTCTTCCAATCTGATTAAATTCGCCGTCAGTGAGAACAATCAACCACCGTTCTGTTGCGGATGAAGCCATCAAAGCATCCCTTGCCTCATTAACAGGTGCAAATGGAGTATTACTGGGGTTGACTGTATACATATTGGAGATTTTGTCAATATCGCTTTTGCTTCGTATCTCAATAGGAGCATAGCTTCCTCCCCTTGTAGGCTTGGTTTTATCTGTTGTAACCTCCCACATCGGAAAAATTCTCAATCTATCGCCGTTGTCATAATTGAGCATAGCTGCAAAAATTTCCATTGCATACTTTGCACGGCACCAAGCTTGGTCATTATACATAGAGCCGGAGTTATCAAAAACAACAGCAATATCATAACTTCGGTTAACCTTGGTAGCCGTTGCGGCCGAAGCCGTAGTAGGCAATGATGTCATAACACTTACAGCAAACATCAGCGCCAGAATTAATGAAGATATTTTACAAAATACATTTGCAAATTTCTTCATCATATCCCCTCCTATTTAATCAAAAAATCTACAAATTTAGGTATAAATAACCAAATTAATTAAAATTAGGGTATAATACACCCTATTATGAGCAATTATACTCTTTTGTACTAAAATTGTCAACAAGCTTGACAATTATTGTTAAAAATTCTAAGACAAAAAAAGCCCGTATGCATATGCATACGGAGCTTCTTTCGATTTTATTTATTTATTAATGATCTTCCTTCCCATTCAGGGTCAACTGCAATACCCATAACATCGGCAATTGTGGGCGCAATATCCAAAAGAGAAGCATTTTCAATAATTTGACCGGGCACAAAATCAGAGCCGCAAATAAAGAGTGGAATTATCATATCTTCGGGTAAATCTGTTCCGTGTGTGCGATCATGGCCGCCATGGTCTGCCATAATTATAACGGTGTATTCATCACCGAATTTATCTATCATTCGATTGGCGTTGTTTACACCAATTGCAATTCTGTTCAAATATTCTTTGCTCATCCAGCCGTTGTCATGGCCGCCTTTTTCATCAGTCTCAACCAAATATAGAAAAACAAAATCCGGCTTGTGGCGCTCAATCAGTCTTTCTGCTTCATCGGTCAAAATTGTGTCTGAACTTTCTTCTTTATAAGCATTAATATAAGTAGAAAACTTCAAAGAGCCGGGTGATGCAATATCTCTAATAGGTTCCCACCCATAAAACATTGCGCTTTCACCGCCAAACGCCTTAATTTTCTCAAATATTCCGTCAATCGGTCTGACTTGAGGCGTATACGTATTAGAAAGAATGCCGTGACGCTGAGGGGTAACCGAATGAGACATAGAAAAATGGCACGGAAATGTAACCGACGGATTAACCGATCGCGCATTATATGTGTACGAACAAATTTTTTCAAGTTTTTCAAGATGCTTGCTGCCACACTGTTTAAGTCCATCAGCCCTCATGCCGTCAATAGAAATCAAAATCACCTTTTTATTCATAGTTAAATCTCCGTCCTATAATACTATAAACACCCTCCGTGTCAAAAAATGCACAAAGGGTGTTTACAAATTACTTGTTCTCTAATTTTTTGTTTGCTTCTTCTTCAGAAATCTCCTTCATGGTTTCACCGCAACATTTAATGCCGCAATTTTCGCAAGTGCAATCAATCAAAACTTTAACCAGAGCACCGCACTTTTCACAAATTACATATTTATTCATACTTACACCTCCTTATTTATTAAATCTTTTAAACAAACTTATTAGTTCGTCAACCGTATCTAATTCACCGTTCTCTAAATCTCTTGCTACACAAGTGTAAAGATGGTTTTCCAAAATATAAGAAGACAAGCTTTTAACCGAATTTTCAACGGCACTCAGTTGAATCAGCACATCATTACAATATGCATCATCCTCAATCATATTCTTAATGCCGTTGATTTGTCCGCTTATTCTGTTTAGTCTGCTTATAACACGTTTTTTCTCTTCTAAACTGCGTTTTGTTTTTTTATTACAACAATTACTCTCCATATTCATCCCACAAATATAATATATAACCTACCCGGGTATATTGTCAATGGGGGGTATTTTAATTATCACAATTTTTTAATTTCTTTAACAAGATTATTATAATAATAGGTAAATCCGCTATCATTGGGATGTAAGCGTAAATCTGCAAATAAATCTTCGATAAACGGAACAAATTCAAATCCGCAAACGGTTGACATCTGCTCATATCTGCAAACTTGATTTTTTATAATCTCCTCAATCTTTTTAAAATCACCAAATTGCCTGGGTTCATTCAAATCCTTACGCCATATAGGCGTAATAACTATAATTTTAGACCTTGGATAACTTTTATTTAAGTTACAGAAAAATGCTTCACAGTTTTGTGTGAACTCTTCCATTGAGCACAGATACCAATCGTTTGTACCATATGCGACAGTTATATAATCAGGTTCAAAGCTCTCTTTTGTAGCAGCCAGCTCAGGAAAGAAAATTTCTCCTCCTATTGCCTTATTAAACTCCTCTGCATCAAGCATCTTTGCCAGCTGAGTTGTATACTTGTTAGCAGGATTCAGTGCGTCATAACCCTGAGATATCGAATCGCCAAAGCAGATAAGCTTTTTTGCTGGTTTTACCGCCTCAAAAAAGCAGCCATCATCAAGTTCAAATTCTTTTAAAACCACGCAGACAGACCATGGAAAATAAACGCATATCTCTTTTTCACCTGCACCAAGATCAAACCTCTTAGAAAACTCTCCCAAAGGATAAACGGTTTTTGTATAATCGCGAAGCAGTTTTACATCAGAATAGTTATTTAACGAATCTGACAATTCCCCATTAATAAATACATCAAAAGAAAAATAAGTTCGTGAACTTCCCTTAGCTACATCTGCCTTAAAAAACAATGATTGACTGTTAGTACGGAAACGAATTTTTACACCAGACGCAGAAAACGTTTTAATATAAAAATCGTCCCTACGCTTTTTATACAGTTCTTCTTGTTGCTCTGTGAAACGATAAAAGTGGATCCCGTCTTTCTTCTCTTCAATTCTAACAGCCCCAAGAGTAACAGCTTTAATCTGTGATATGCTCAATTTCAATTATATAACCACCTATTGTTAAGTATATCAAATATAACCCGGAGAACGACTTTATTAGATTATTCCCATCCGCATTCTTCTACAAGGAAATCTTCAAAGGAATCACTAATATAATCTAAATCAATATCATCAAAGAAAACAAAAGCAATTTCATTGGTTTTTTCAGAAAAGCCAATAAAAACAATTTGCTTTGGATAATAAAGATTATATTCTTTTAAAGATAACATTTGAAACCGAAACCCATCAAAATTAAAAGATGCATCTTTTTCGATTGTTTCTTTACCATAATCTATAACTGTTTCTTGAAAAGAATAGTTATTCATAATAATATCTTTTTGACTATCGAATACATCTTTAGAATATGTAGCTTTTAAAATGTATGCATCTGATTGAAAAATAAAATAATCTGTGTGTTGGTATTTGGCTTTCAACTCACCATACTCGCCCATTTCCTCAACAGAAGGAAGATATGTATAAGTTTTCTCAAGATTACTCCACTCGTTTATATCATAACTAACTGTGCCTCTATCACTAAAAACGAAGTATGCTAACAATCCACAGAAGAGAATATACAACACTATAATTACAGCTATAATCACCGAAATTATCTTGTTTTTACTCATCACATCACCGCCTTGGTTGTATCATAGCACAAAACCGAATAAAAATCAATGCGAAGCATTGTATATCATCAATTCCGCAAGCAATGGATAAAAAATCTCGTTCCGAAGAACGAGATTTTTGGGGTAGTTTGAACTTAATGACACGAATAAAATATGCCTAAAAGCCGAGAATTTTACATTAAATTTAACCAAGCAATGCCGAAAACTACAAATATAATAATAAATACGGCTAATAAAACAAAGGATATGATTTTCATCGCCTTGTTTGATGAAATCTTGGAAGATACAGCAGAACTTACAATACCGGGCAAAGCAGTAACACAATAAAA
>JAZRNV010000042.1:0-1352 GCA_045648425.1 Acutalibacteraceae bacterium
CGCTCAGTCAGCAACCCATACCCGAGGGCGGGGTTTGCCTGTGCCAGGGCCTCAAGGTCAGTGATATCCGCCTTGTCAGGCGCCGACCATTCAAACAGGCCCAGGGTGGCCCCGTCGACATCACCGCCGAAGTCGGCCGCCTTTGTGCCGTTTATGTGTTCTATTGCTGATGACCGCAATTGCCTCAACACTATGCTGTCAGGGTCACCCGCGTTGCTAAAACAAACGGTCAAGCCGTTAGGCTTAGCATTAGTCGAGGTTACCGCCGCCGCCCAGGTTTCCCAGTCGCGGTGCTCACGGACCTCATCTAACATAACAAGGTCGTTAGCATCGCCACGGCCCGCGCGCCTTGTAGGTGCCCCGACCTTATACGACCGCCCGCCTGTCAGCACAAGTTTTTTGCCGCCGTTGCGGCGCGCTATCGTTTCAATGTCTTTTGCTAAGGCCGCGTGTTGCTCTTGTTCAGCGATGACCGCCTCCCACACTTCCTCGGCCTTTTCCATTGACAGCGATGTGCCAAAAACCGCGCGCACTTGTAACACATTCAAGAAAAACGAGGCAATAACCTTGCTAAGGCTTGTTTTGCCGTTTTGCCTTGATATTAAGAACAGCACGGTCCTATACCTGAAAACCCACACCCTTGATAAATCACCCTTGATCTCGAGCGCGTGTATCAGCGCCCATTCTTGCCAGGGGTAAAGGGTCATCCCCAAAATGCTTTTTGCATATTCTATGCAAGCAAACCCGAGGCTCGTTTCAGGGGTCAGGTCGCGCAAGGGCGGTGTAAATAACCGCGGCTCAGTCTTGCCCTTCATAATCAGCCCACCTTAAACCTTGCCCTCAGGTCATCTACCGCAGATTCCCCGGTGTCTGTTTTATGCGTTGCCAGGATCTCATCAAGGTTTTTAAGCGCCTGTGCATAGTCGCGGACCGTTGCCCTGAATTCCTGGGCGCCAGGGTTTTGCCTGAGCACCGTTTCACCTGTGCCCACTGTTACTGACTGCGACAGGGGCATTGCCTTATACTCGGGGATAGTCTGTTCAATTTTGTCTTGCATTGCAAGCACCGCATTGGCCAGGGTGACCGCTTGCGGCCTGATGTCAGGTGCAAGCCCCGCGCATATCTTGTCGGCTAAGTTTTCACGGCCGAGGCTGTCTGTCTTTGCTTTTCCTTTTCTGCTTGTCATACCTTTGTGATCGTGCCTTGACTTTAAGCTCAGAAGGGGGCAAGGCAACCCCTTTTCGCGCCGTCGCGCTATCTGAGCCAAAATTGCATTTTGTCACCTGGGAGGGATAGATGACAAGTCGGAGGCCAAGCGGTCTTAGGAAGACAAATGTCTTAGCCAACTCCTT
>JAZRNV010000043.1:0-21776 GCA_045648425.1 Acutalibacteraceae bacterium
CTATACCGTTGAAGAATTGGAGTATGGCAAATATCTTGTCACCCTTATCGTTGACCAAGAATTTCTTGCCGCCGATGACACCGCCTATCCTGTTGTTGTGGACCCCACGGTTGAAACTGTCAGTCGAGTTGACGAAAGTCAGCGTTTTAAGGCGTCTACCTATTACAGTAACGGTACTACCGCTGAAGACGAGTGCAAAATAGTTTACAACGAATCTGGCTCTGCGGTTACCCATTTGCAAATGCTTAATATGACTGCATTTGCTCACATCAATCCCAAAGAGATAACCGACGTAACCTTAAATCTCAGCTTCTCCGGTTTCAGCACAGAAGGAATGGGTTATATTTACGCCAACGCATATAACTTTGATGGCGAGCCAAGCATGAACGACCCCGATTTGACTTGGGCCGAGGTATCACCCAGATGCACCGCACAAACTGAAAGCGTGGCACAAGTGGGCAGCCAAAGCCAAATTCATATAAAAGATATATTCAGAGAGTGGTTGACGGCCTATACAAAATATTACAGCCGCGAAAACACCATATCCCCCGAGGATGGCCTTTTCCTTTACTCTTTGACCCCAATGGATGCAACTATGTGGTCACCCGGTTCAGATAATGCACCTTCGGTTGCAGTCAGCTATACCGTTGGTAACACCTTGCTTGATTCAGGTTATTATTACATCCAATCGGGCTATTATTACGACGATGCACGTTATATGACTGCAACGAGCAACGGAGCCGTTTTGGGCGACCGCAATTACGATGACCCCAATCAGATATGGTACGTTCAACGGGTTGACGAGCTTTACGGTTTGGGAGAAACAGGCATGTATTATATTTACAGTGTTGGTTCGTATAAGGATTATCTGAAAAGCACAGACCCAAACACTATTGCATGGCGTGGCGCTAACGATACCCCTGCAGGACTGGAAAATGAAACTGCATTTTATATAGTCGACCAGGATAACGGCTATCGTCGCATTGTGACAAGCGATAACCGGGCCGTTTCGGTCAAAAACTACAACAAGGCCAACGGCGCACAGATAATCCACGACAAGGTTAAAGGCTTGGATAATCAGCGTTGGAAGTTTGAGCCTGCAAATTATGGTGTTTTCCCAAACGGTGAAACAGCCATAAGCGGAGTTGTTGGTGAAAACGTATCATTTGAATATTCAATTGTACCTACTAACGGTATTTGTACCGTAAGGGCAGTTGACGAGCAAGTGGCAGAGGTTGTATCTTCTAATGACAGAAAAGCTTATGTAAAATGTCTGTCCGTTGGATCTACCGACGTTATTGTTTCATTTTCTGTTCCCAACAACGTTACCGGTAAGGATGAGCGTTATTCTTGCACTTGGCGGTTGAATGTTGAACTTCAAACTGTTACCTTTACCAAAAGCAAAATATGGTTAATGAAAGGACAGAGTTTCTTATTAGAGACAAAAACCAATTTAGAAGGGTTAGCGGTTAGTTTTTCGGAACAAGATTCTTCGATTGTAACCGTTGACAATGACGGAAGAGTAACTGCAGTCGGTTTGGGAGTTACAACCGTAATGGCAACGGTGCAGTTTGGCGTGCCTCAGACTTGTGTGGTAGAGGTTGTTGCTGCCGATAGCGATTACGACGGAATGTTGGATTCTGTGGATAGCAATCCTAATTCAAACATAGTAACGGGGGCCTTTGAAAGTGACAACTGCACTACTCAGTTAGAGTACAAAATGGATTTTAGAAGTTTTTTTAAGTCTAACACAATGTATTACGAAGGGTTGAGTCAAACATCTATTATCCTTTCCTCTTTAGCATATGGCGGTGAAAACAACAAATTTGGAGGAAAGAAAATAACCGCTTTTATGAACGACAAGTTAGGTTTGGAGTCTGTTGAAAATATACCATTGGATGACAACAAATATATAAATTATACTGATCACCTATCACAAGTGTATTTTGGAACAAAAATAGTTACATATAATGGCGAACAAAAAAGAATTGTTTGTGTTGTTGTACGTGGTACAAACAGTTCACTTGAAGAATGGTCAAGCAACTTTGATATAGGTAATACCAATGAGTTTGCTTTAAACAGTGGCTGGCACAATCCAGATAACCATATGGGCTTTGATATAGCCACCAATAGAATTTACAGCATATTGAAAACTTATATTAAGCAAAACGTTACCGACACAAGCATCGAAAATGTTTTTTGGATTACAGGTCACTCCCGTGGAGCTGCTATTGCAAACATTCTTTCTGCAAGATTGGTTGATGATAACGAAAAAGTTTATGCATATACTTTTGCTTCGCCAAACACCACAACTGCGACTAATGCAGATGCAATAAGATATGACTGTATTTTAAACATCGTTAACGAGGACGATTTTGTACCGTATCTTCCTATGAATGAATGGGGATTTTTAAGATATGGACGTACTGCTGTTGTAAGTATTGAAAACAACTATTCGCAAGAATGGTCTAATCTGCTTCAAACCACATATAATTCAAATGTTTCACAACTAAAAAATACGGTTGCAATACTATCGACAATAGCCACGGATCGTAACAATTGTTATGAATATAGAGAAGATAGTGAAGGATACGTCGGGTTTAGTAAACGTGTAGAGATAACTGAATATGAAAAATTGGTAGTAGTATCTGAATTTCAATTAGGAGGATTAGTGTATGTTGAAACATACTGTGTGTATCAACAGCCAATGTATCTTATGCAGTGTTTGGCCAAAGGTATGGCTGGCGGAACGGTGGATAAATTAGTAAATGTAGCTATAAACCCCTTCGCACCGTATCTTATGGATGCAAAAAATAGTATTGTTAGCATTAGAAATTACATTGAACACCCACATTATTGCGAATCTTACATCGTATTATCCAAAAAACTATCTGGTTTAGAGTTTAAATGAGGTGAGCTTTTATCAACAACGCTAAAAAATTCGAAGAAGCGAAAAAGTATATTTTGTCTGGTACAGTAATGATAATGCCTTGCATAGTTTATTCGTTGCGAGTAGCAATGACACTATCTGACTTATGGCTTTCAAAACTATCTGTCGTCTGTGGTGTTTTGATGTACTTTTTTGTTGTTGCATATGCTGATAAAATTAAGCATTGGTTGATAAGCGGTGGTGCAATTACAGTTGTTTTGGCAAGTCTTAAACTTTTTGGTGTCGCGGATATAACGGTTGTTCACTTTGCCAAAGCTACCATGAAGTTTGGTTTTGGCATTGTTACTGATGAGTTTTTTTGTGACAAACAACCTAATATATTTTTATTCTTGCTTCTTTGGTTTTCAACAAATATGCTTTTTGCTTTAACATGCATTTGTATTTATAAGATTGTTTCGATAGGTATAAACGATACATATAATAAAAACATAACAGGTATGTTTTTTAAAAAAAGTATAGCGTTGTATATTGTTTTGCTATTGGTAGTTTCTTTGATTTTTACCGTTATTGGTTATATTGATGATACCGTTCAACAAAACAAGCAAGTAGGTGTTTGGAGCTTTTTATACAGCGTAATACTTGCGCTGTTCGGATTGATTTCGATAAGCGGAACGTATGTATCGGATTGGTCAAGTCGCGTAAAAAACCAAGTTGGCTTTAACATAACCGCGGTATGGTTTATTATTGCAATCACTATTGTTATGATTCTATGGTATACTTTTGTAAAAAGAAAAAATTATCAAGCGATGTGTGTTGTTAAACGTATTGTAACAATACTGTTAATATGCACTTATACAATTTGTTTTGTGGGTATAATTCTTGGATGATTTAAATGAAATTAGCAATGTTGTTATAGTTCCGTTTTTATAATATTGATTGTTGTTAAAAAAGCAAAAGTCATAACGCCTTCACCCGACCAACCCCAACAATAACGTAAAAACCGCAGTTCGTTTGAACTGCGGTTTTGCTATTGGTTATGCCAAACTTACTATTGATTTTTTTAAAGAATAAGAGTATCATTAAAGAGGTTATTTGCTTTTTATGTATATTTTGCTGTGATTATGCAATAAAAATGCATAAAAGCCGTATAAAATGGATAAATATACGCAAACACCTTGACAAACGGGGTTATATGTGTATAATAATACAGTGTTAAATGAATTTCTATTCACGGAGGTCATAAATATGAAAAAGGAAGACATCAAAAAGGTAGTTCTTGCCTACTCGGGAGGATTGGACACATCAATCATCATCCCCTGGCTCAAAGAGAATTACAACAACTGCGAGGTTATTGCAGTTTCAGGCAACGTCGGCCAGGCAGACGAGCTTGAGGGCCTTGAAGAAAAGGCCATCAAAACCGGCGCAAGCAAGCTTTACGTGCTTGACTTGACCGAAGAATATGTTGATGAGTACATCATCCCCACAATGAAGGCAGGCGCAGTATACGAAGAGTATTTGCTTGGTACCAGCCACGCCCGTCCTTGCATTGCAAAGGGTCTTGTAGAGATTGCTATTAAAGAGGGCGCAGATGCTATCTGCCACGGTTGCACCGGTAAGGGCAACGACCAGGTTCGTTTTGAGCTGGCCATCAAGCACTTTGCTCCCGAAATGCCCATCATCGCTCCTTGGCGTGAGTGGGATATTAAATCTCGCGACGAAGAGATCGAGTATGCTGAGGCACACGATATTCCTCTTAAGATAAACCGCGAAACCAACTATTCAAAGGATAAGAATTTGTGGCATCTGTCCCACGAGGGTATGGACCTTGAAGATACAGGCAACGAGCCCATGTATGAAAAAGAGGGCTTCCTTGAAATGGGTGTATCTCCTATCACTGCCCCCGACAAGCCCACCTATGTAACCATCGACTTTGAGCAGGGTGTGCCCGTTGCTCTCGACGGTGAGAAGATGACCGCAAAGAACATCATTCTTAAGCTTAACGAGCTTGGCGGCGCTAACGGTATCGGTATTATTGATATTGTAGAAAACCGTCTTGTTGGTATGAAGTGCCGTGGCGTTTACGAAACTCCCGGCGGTACCATCCTTTACAAGGCACACACTGTGCTGGAGTCTATCTGTCTTGATAAGATGACCATGCACGAAAAGCAAAAGCTTTCAATCACCTTTGCAGAGCTTGTATATAACGGCCAGTGGTTCACTCCTCTTCGCGAGGCACTGTCTGCCTTTGTTGACAAAACTCAGGAAAAGGTTACCGGTAAGGTTCGCCTTAAGCTCTACAAGGGCAATATGATTAACGCAGGCGTATGGAGCCCCTATTCACTTTACAGCGAAGAGATTGCTACCTTCGGCGAAAGTGACTATGACCAGCGCGATTCCGCCGGCTTTATCAACCTTTACGGTCTGCCCATCAAGGTTCAGGCAATGGTTGACAAAAACAACAAATAATCAGGAGTTTTTATAATGGCAAAAATGTGGGCAGGTCGCACTGACGGTGCCACCGACAAATTGGCAGACGATTTTAATTCATCAATTCACTTTGACTGCCGTATGTATAAGCAGGATATTCAGGGCAGTATGGCTCATGCCGCAATGCTGGCGGGCTGCAATATTATCTCGGCTGAGGATGCCGATACTCTTATTGCAGGCCTTGAGGGCATACTTGCTGATTTGGAAAGCGGCGCATTGCAGTTTGATATGCAATGTGAAGATATACATATGTTTGTTGAGCAGGTGCTTACCGAGCGAATTGGCGATGTGGGCAAAAAGCTCCACACAGCCCGTAGCCGTAATGACCAGGTAGCCCTTGATATTCGTATGTATCTGCGTGACGAGGCAGAGCAAATTGTATCTTTGACTAAGGATGTAATTGCCGCTCTCACTGAGCAGGCAGAGCAAAACAAGGCCACCATTATGCCCGGCTACACCCATCTGCAAAGGGCACAGCCCATCACCTTCGGCCATCATATGATGGCTTATGCAATGATGCTGCTCAGAGATATTGACCGCATTTGCGACTGCAAAAAGCGTATGAATATTTCACCCATCGGCTGTTGCGCTTTGGCAGGCACAACCTATTCAACCGACCGCAGAGCAGAGGCCGCCGCCCTTGGCTTTGACGGCATCTGCCTTAACTCTCTTGACGGCGTGTCTGACAGAGATTTTTGTGTTGAGCTTATGAGCGCAATCGCACTCTTGCAGATGCATATGTCAAGACTGTCGGAAGAGATTATTCTGTGGTCAAGCTGGGAGTTTAAGTTTGTTGAGCTCAGCGATGCCTTCACAACCGGCTCATCCATTATGCCCCAAAAGAAAAACCCCGATATGGCCGAGCTTATACGTGGCAAAACGGGCCGAATTTACGGCGATTTAATGTCTCTGCTGACAGCCCTCAAAGGTCTGCCCCTTGCTTATAATAAAGATATGCAAGAGGATAAAGAGTGCGTCTTTGATGCCGTTGACACCATCAAAATGTGCCTGGGCGTTATGAGCGGAATGCTCTCTACCATGACCGTTTGCGCCGACAATATGAAGCGCGCGGCACAGGGCGGCTTTATCAACGCCACCGACCTTGCCGACTACCTTGTTAAAAAGGGAATGCCCTTCAGAAGTGCATATAAAATCTCGGGTCAGCTTGTTGCCCGTTGCATTGCCGACAAAACCGTTCTTGAGGATTTGCCCCTTGAGGTTTATAAAGAGTACAGCGATCTTTTCGACGCCGACCTTTATAACGAGATTGACCTTACCACCTGCGTCCAAAAGCGCATAAGTGAAGGCGGCACCTCCATCGGCTCGGTTGAAAAGCAGATTGAGTATGTAAAAGCACAATTAAATTAACCTTTGTAGGGGAGGGCTTCCACGCCCTCCCGTTATTTTTTTGCCAAAATATCATCTGCCGCCTGCGCTTTTGGCTTGTTTTTTCTCTTGCCAAAAGATCGAAAATCCATTATACTGTTCATATATTAACGAGAGGAGTGAGCGCCGTGGAGTTTTTGCCCATCACCAAGGCCGAAATGGAAAAACGGGGCTGGTCTGCCCCCGATATAGTTCTGGTCACGGGCGACAGCTACGTTGACCACCCCAGCTTTGGCACCGCCATAGTCAGCCGCCTGCTTGAGGCCGAGGGCTTTAAGGTGTGCATTTTGCCACAACCCCGCTGTGATGAGGATTACCGCCGCTTCGGAAAGCCCCGTCTCGGCTTTTTCGTCAACGGCGGCAACATCGACTCAATGGTGGCTCACTACACCGCTGCCAAGCGCCTCCGCAGTGACGACGCCTACACCGCAGGGGGCAAGTCGGGCAACCGCCCCGACCGCGCCGTCACCGTCTACTGTCAGGCCATCCGCCGCATATGGGGTGACGTGCCCATCGCCATCGGTGGCCTTGAGGCATCCTTGCGCCGTTTTGCCCACTATGACTACTGGTCGGACAGCGTGCGCCCTTCTGTGCTTATAGAGTCGGGTGCCGACCTGCTTATGTTTGGCATGGGCGAGCGACAGGTAGCCGAGATTGCTCACCGACTGAATGGGGGAGAGGATATAACCGCTCTCACCGATATAAAAGGCACCTGCTATGCCGTTAAAACGGCCGATTATACTCCTGCTCCTTGTGCCGAGTGTCCTTCTTTCGAACAGGTCAGCCAACCCACCGACGGCGGCAAACGGCAATATGCCATATCCTGCCGCATTCAGCAAAACGAGCACGATGCTGTCAGAGGCAAGCGTGTCATTCAGCGCCACGGGGATGTAATTGTGGTGCAAAATCCACCCCAGCCGCCCCTCACAACCGAGGAGCTTGACCGAGTTTACAGCTTGCCCTATTGCCGAAATTGGCACCCGTCATATGACGAATTGGGCGGTGTCCCCGGGCTCCAGGAGGTAAAATTCTCCATCACTCATAACCGTGGCTGCTTCGGTGCCTGCAATTTTTGCTCCATCGCCTATCATCAGGGCCGCGCGGTAACCTGCCGCAGCGAAGAGTCTGTTCTTCGTGAGGCAGAGCTGCTCACCAAAATGCCCGATTTCAAGGGCTACATCCACGATGTAGGCGGCCCCACTGCCAATTTCCGCGGTCCTTCTTGTCAGAAACAACTGTCGGCAGGCCTTTGCAAGGATAAAAAGTGCCTGGCTCCCAAGCCCTGCCCCGCCTTGCAGGTTGACCACGGTGAGTATCTTGCAATGCTCCGCAAGCTGCGTGAAATTAAGGGAATTAAAAAGGTGTTTATCCGTTCGGGCATCCGCTTTGACTATCTTATTGAGGATAAGGATGAGCGCTTTTTCAGAGAGCTGGTTGCCCACCACGTCAGCGGTCAGCTGAAGGTGGCTCCCGAGCATTGCTCCGCTGCCGTTTTGTCAGCGATGGGCAAGCCGCAAATAGAGTCTTATATGCGCTTTAAAAAGCGTTACTACGAGCTGACAAAAAGCTGTGGTAAAAAGCAGTATTTGGTGCCCTATCTTATGTCATCCCACCCCGGCAGCACCCTTGTGGATGCGGTGGAGTTGGCTTTGTTTCTCAAAAAAGAGGGGCTTCACCCCGAGCAGGTGCAGGATTTTTATCCAACCCCCGGCACCATCTCAACCTGTATGTTTTATACGGGACTCGACCCCATAACGTTAAAGCCCATCTACGTGCCGAAAACTTACGAGGAAAAGGCACAGCAACGGGCAATGCTTCAGTATTTTAAGCCCGAAAACCGCCAAACGGTGCTTACGGTGCTGAGAAAAATCGGTCGAACCGATTTAATAGGCACAGGACCTAATTGCCTTGTAAACGGGCCACAGCCGTCCACTCGCGGCGGCCAAGGCAGCCGCCCTGCTCAAAAGGGCAAAAAGCCACCCCGTCAAAAAGGCAGACGCGGTTGACTTTAGGGCGTTTTTGTGGTAAAATACAGTATCAGCACTGAAGGGTGTGTCAATTGTGAAAAGAATTTTATCTCTTTTAATGGTGCTTGTCTTAACCGTAACGGCAGCTTTTTGTTTAAGCTCCTGCTCCGATGACGAGTACCCCTTTCCAACATCAAGCAGAGTTACCGTACCCAAGCTTCCAAGCTCGTCCAATATGAAATATGGCGAAATCGGCAAGGGCAAAACTCAATATATTCTTGTGGTTGAAAATGCATTTGAGTTTGAATCAAAAGAGAAATATATAGTAAAAACCGACAAAAAATATTTGGGCGAGTCTTTGCTGGAGCTTGAGTTTATCAAGGGCAAAAAAACTCAGTACGGTCTTTTTGTTGATACCGTTATGGGCATCACCGTTGATAATAAAACCGAGTTCTGGGCAATATATATCGATGGCAAGCAGTCTCAGGTGGGTATTGACAGCATAGAAATCAAAGCAGGCAAGACCTACGTTATCAAACGCGAAAAAATCAAGTAATTGGTGGAGGGCAGATGTATGAACAAGAGCATAAATCTTGAAGATACCGTTGTAAAAGCCAAAGAGGTTATGGATATTACCGGTCAAAAGGTTTCTGAATTTGTATCCGTTCAAAAAATCAGATTAAATATAGTTAAGGTAAGAGCTCAGATTGAAAGTGATTACAAGCTGCTGGGCAAGCTCTACTATTCCGGTGTCAAGCGCGATAATGTTGATGCAACCGCAATTCAGGCAATAGTGGATGAAATTGACCTTGAAACCGAAAAGTTGCGCGAGCTTCGCGTTGAGCTGGCCTTTGCCAAGGGCAATACGGTCTGCGACAGCTGCGGCGCAGTCAACCTCGGCGAGTCGGAATTTTGTTGCAAATGCGGAAAAGCTATTGATTGATGCACTTAAACAACGGGATGATTTATCGTCATCCCGTTTATCAGTGGAGGAATAAAATGATAGAATATATCGGTATAGTCATAGCCGACGGCTGTGAGTATGAGCCAATGCGCGATCGCGCACTTGAAATGGGGGGCAAGCTCGATACCTTGGGAGGTATGGAGTGCGTTCGTTTTAATATATCGGCTGTAAAAATCACAGCGATTTTATGCGGCATCGGCAAGGTTAACGCTGCCTCTGCTGCCGCCTTTTTGTTGGCAGACGGTGTGCAGCTGCTTATAAGCACCGGCTATTCGGGCGGAATTGCAGGTGCACCTCGCGGAAGCACCGCTCTCGCCACTCGCTTTTTAGAGCATGATTTTGATCTTACTCCCTTGGGCTACGAGCCGGCTGTAAAGCCCGGTCAAGAGTATATTTATGATGCCCACAAGGGTGTTAACGAAATTATCACAAGCTTATATCCCGCTCTCGCAAAGGGCGTTATGGTCAGCGGTGACTGCTTTGTCTGTGACGACAAGCTGAGAGACACTTTGCGCGACCGATACGGCGCAGTCGCCTGCGATATGGAGTCAGCGGCAGTTGCTTCTGTGGGCTATAAAATGGGCGTGGGCACAGTGGCCTTGCGCCGAATATCCGACGATGCAGGCAATGACGCATCGGGACTTTATCTTGATGCGGCCGTTTACGAAACCTCAATGACCGAGATGCTCATTAACATCTTGAGCAAAATTGAGGAGGTCGGCTGATGACGGCAAAAAAACGCACCTATCAAAATTTGTTGCAGGGTTCAATGATACTGGCCGTTGCAACAGCTTTGGTTAAAATTCTGGGTGCCATATACAGAATTCCTCTTAACAATATGCTGGGTGAGCTGGGCACCGGCTATTATTCAACCGCCTACGACCTTTATTTGCCCATCTATTCTCTTGCTATGGCAGGTCTGCCTGTTGCCATATCCCGAATGGTTGCCGAAAGTATGGCCACCAAGCGCTATTCCGACGCAAGGCGATTGCTGAAATTGGCGCAACGGGCATTTCTTATAACGGGCGTAACCGGTACCGTGCTTATGGTGCTTGTTACCTATTTTTATCTTTATAATAATTGGTTTCGCACCACCTTCAATATAACCGCAGACCAAAACTGCGTTTACGCCATTGTGCTTATTGCTTTTTCTATACTCTTTTGCTGCATAATGTCCACCTACAGAGGATATTACGAGGGCTTAAGAAATATGATACCCACTGCTGTATCTCAGGTTATAGAGGCACTGGGCAAATTGGTTTTGGGCCTTGTCCTTGTGTGGGCAACCAAATATGTTTGCATTAATGTTTACAATATGAGTGAAACTCAGAGTTTGCCCTTTGCTGCGGGCGCGGCGGTGCTGGGTGTAACTCTCGGTGCAGCGGCAGGCGCTGTTTATCTGCGCATTCACCACGGCAGAGCAGGGGATGGCATAACCCAAGAAGAGCTGGCAGCAGCTCCTCAGCCCCAGCCCTCAGGCAGGTTGCTTCGCTCCTTGATGGTGATTGCGTTGCCCATTGTTATCGGTTCAATGGTTAGAGATGTGGCAGGCCTTGTTGACCTTACAACAGTAAAGGCACGTCTTGAAACCTTGGTCAAATCAAATCCCGATTTGGTCAGCCAATATTACGGCATAAGCAATCTTAATGCCGAAGAAATGAGCGACCTACCTACCTATCTTTACGGAATTTACAAGGGCTTTGCCTTTTCGATTTATAATCTGGTACCCACAATAACCTCAGTTATCGGTGTCAGCGCAATTCCTGCTTTGAGCACCGCTTGGGCTCAGAAGGATGACGAGGCCACCCGTCAAAGCAGCGAGTCGATCATTCGCCTTACCGCAATGATAGCGTTGCCTGCAGGTATAGGCATAACCTGCCTCTCAGGGCCTATTTTGCAGTTGCTTTATTCAGGCCGTCCCAACGCGGTTACCATAGCTACACCCATTCTTGCAGTGCTGGGTATATCGGCAGTGTTTGCAGGTATGGCGGTGCCACTCACCAATATGCTGCAGTCCATCGGCAAGCAAAATGTGCCTGTAATTAATATGGCTGTGGGTGTTGGGCTTAAGATAGCGGTCAACTACATCCTGGTTGGCGTTGACAGCATCAACATTAAGGGCGCCGCAGTAGGTACAGCCGTTTGCTACGGCTATATTCTGATAGCCAATCTTGTTTGTTATTTACACTTTTCAAAGGCGAAAATCGGGCTTGTTTCTACCTTGTTTAAGCCGGCTTTTGCAGCCATTATGTGTGGCGGTGCCGCCTTTGGAGCACACAAATTGTTGTGCATGATAATGGATGCCAGTAAGATCAACACGGCAATATCCATAATAATTGCGGCCGTTGTTTATGCACTTTGCCTAGGTTTTACCCGCAGTTTTACGGAAAACGATATAAAAATGCTTCCAAAAGGGGAAAAATTAGTAAAATTACTTGAAAAAATCAAATGGATAGGTTAAAATAGTGACGGTAGGAGATTTTCGAATATGGTCGAATTTGAGTTTAAAGAAAAGTACGGTATTGAAGACCTGGTGCAGATAATCCGTTTGCTTCGCGGCGAAGGGGGCTGTCCGTGGGATATGCAGCAAACCCATCAGTCCATACGCAACAACGTTATAGAAGAGGCGTATGAGGTGGCTGATGCTGTTGATACCGATGACAAGGCCGCTTTGTGTGAAGAGCTGGGTGACCTTCTTATGCAGGTCGTTTTTCACGCACGTATGGCAGAAGAAGCAGACCATTTCGATTTTGATACCGTGGCGGACGGTGTGTGCCAAAAGCTTGTTCACCGTCATCCTCATGTATTCGGCACAGTTCAGGCCGACACTGTCGGTCAGGTGCTCGATAATTGGGACGCCATAAAAATGGAAGAAAAGAACCAGCAAAGCTATACCGACACGCTGCTCAGTGTGCCTCGCGCTTTTCCCGGCATAATGCGTGCCGCCAAGGTGCAAAAGCGTGCCGCCAAGGTGGGCTTTGATTGGCCCGACTCTCAAGGCGCTTGGGACAAGCTGAACGAAGAAATTGCTGAGGTCCGTGAGGCCGAGCGTTCAGGCGATGCAAAAGCCATTGAGGACGAAGTGGGCGATCTTCTTTTCAGCGTTGTCAATATCACCCGTTTTCTCAAGGTTGACGGGGAAGAGGCAATAGCAAGAGCCACCGACAAGTTTATATCCCGCTTTCAAGGGATAGAGCAGTTAGCAGTTTCACGGGGTCTTAATCTGAAAGAGCTGACTCTTGAAGAGATGGACGCATTGTGGGACGAAGTAAAACAGAACTCATAATTGGCGTAATGCCGTGAGGATAAAAATTTATTGGAGGAAATTACAATGAACAAAGCAGAACTCATCGCAGCAGTAGCTGAAAAAGCAGGACTTTCTAAGAAAGATGCAGACAAGGCAGTTGCAGCAGTATTTGCAACCATCACCGAATCTCTCGCAAAGGGCGATAAGGTAACCGTTTTCGGTTTCGGTAACTTCGAAGTTAGAGAGCGTGCAGCTCGCACCGGTCTTAACCCCCGCACTAAGGAGACCATCAAGATCGCAGCTTCTAAGGTTCCCGCTTTCAAGGCAGCTAAGGCCCTCAAGGATGCTCTTTAATCAGCACTAAATTGTTGACCGGTTGCAAAAACCGGTCAACTTTTTTGTTACAGGATTATTCAGGAGGCAGTATGAGACTTGATAAATACCTTAAGGTATCCCGACTTATAAAAAGGCGCACCGTTGCCAACGAGGCCTGTGATGCAGGTCGCGTCAGCGCAAACGGACGTCCCGTCAAGGCGTCTTACGATGTAAAGCAGGGCGATATTATCGAGATAGGGTTCGGCACCCGCACCGTTAAGGTGCGCGTTGAATCTGTGACAGAGTTTGCCACAAAGGATAATGCGGCCACCATGTATACCCTTGTTGAATAAGTTGCCCACAAAAAAGCATAAAAACACCTCCCTCTGTCATACAATGACACAAAGGGAGGTGTTTTGTTATGGTGATTACCGACGAAAGCAAAAGAATAAAAATGCCCCATAGCGTAACCATTGACGATCGCAGCAAAATGACTGTTACGGGGGTGTCGGATGTAGACAGCTTTGATGAGCAGACAATGATTGTTTATACCGATATGGGAGAATTGACCGTAAGGGGCAAAAACCTGCACATAAGCCGCCTTAACACCGAAACGGGTGAGCTAAACATCACGGGTACGGTTACGGCTCTTGCTTATACCGATGACCGAACAAAGGGTGGCGGATTTATGAGCCGCCTGTTCAGATGAAGGGCTATCAGGTTGATACCTATGCCCAGCTTATTACAGCCATCGCTTCGGTGCTGTCGGGTGGAGCGCTGTGTATTCTGTACGATTTGCTGCGGCTTTTAAGATATGCCCGTCGCCCTACGGCGCTGAGGGCGTTTTTTCAGGATGTTGCCTGGTGGATTACGGCTACTGTGGTTACAGCTGTGATAATGCTTGTCAGGTGTAGCGGTGAGATCCGTTTTTTTGTGTTTATCAATATGGGCATAGGTTTTTTGGTTTGCCGATTTACCCTCAGTGTAATTATTCTTAAGGTAGGCCGACGTATAATAACTCTCATAAGAAACTGTTGGAAGGCCCTTTACGGAAAGATTTTTTACCCTGCTGGCCGATTCTTTACGAAAACAGGGTCAAAATTACTGAAAAAATTAAAAAAATTTGTTAAAACGGTAAAAAAACTCTTGAAACATTGTAGCAAAGTGGTGTATAATTTTTTCGAATCTTGTGCACGAAAGACTATTGTAAAACGGAGCAGTGAAAACGATGTTTAAAAGTATAATAGCACGCATCGGGTTGCTCGGTGCAATGATCTATCTTATAGTCACAATGAGCAGTCTGCAGATGGAGCTTAACCGCAAGCAACAAGAGCTTAGCGAGATAACGGGCCAAAATGCAACACTTGAAATTCAAAACCAAGAACTGCGAAATCTCGTCGAAAACGGTGACGATAAAGACTATATAGAGCGCGCCGCAAGGGACAGGCTGGGCTATGTCTATGCCAATGAGGAAGTGTTTACCGATATTTCCGGTAAATAGTTAATTGAGGAGGATTTGCATTAAACTATGCAGCAGGTTGAAATTGGTGAAATTTTAAACGGTAAGGTCAGCGGCATCACCCGATTTGGTGTCTTTGTTGACCTGGGCGAGGGCAAAACCGGAATGGTACATATATCCGAGGTTGCTTCCACCTTTGTAGAAAACATCAATGATTTTATCACAGTAGGCCAAGAGGTTAAGGTTAAGGTGCTGAGCATCGGTGAAGATGGTAAGATAAGTCTTTCCATCAAGCGCGCGCAAGAGCGTGAGCGCCGCAGTGCACCCCGCCGCCCCGTCACACCTCCCGACCGTCCCACAGGGGGCGAATGGGTTGAGCGCAAAGCCGAAAACCTGTCCTTTGAAGATATGATGAGCAGATTTAAGCAGACAAGCGATGACAAAATGTCAGACCTTAAACGCAAAAATAACGGTGAAGTAAGACGTGCAAAGCGCGTTCAAAAATGATATGAATTAGCGGAGTGTTCGTTGCTGAAGCTCCGCTTTTTTAATAGGTGATTTAATTATGAAAGAGATAAATGTTTCAGTCATCACCGATACCGTTGAGAGACTGTGTATCGAGGCCAACAAGCATCTGCCGCAGGATTTATGCCGAAAAATAAGTGCCGCCAAAGCTGTGGAATCCAATCCCGTAGCCCGCGATGTTTTGGCTGATTTAGAGCGAAATGCAGCGGCCGCAAAGCAACTGGATATACCCGTTTGTCAGGATACCGGTATGGCTGTCGTTTTTTTGGAAATTGGGCAAGATGTCCATTTTGTGGGCGGCAATCTTACCGATGCCGTTAATGAGGGAGTGCGCCGCGGCTATACAAAGGGTTATTTGCGCAAATCGGTGGTGTCAGACCCATTGCGTCGGGTCAATACCGATGACAACACACCTGCGGTTATTCACACAACCATAGTGGATGGAGACGAGGTTACCCTTACCGTTGCCCCCAAGGGCTTCGGCAGTGAAAACATGAGCGGTGTGGCAATGCTTACCCCCTCTGCTACCCGTAAAGAGATAATAGAAGCCGTTGTTGAGATTGTTAAAAAGGGCGGCAGTAACCCTTGCCCTCCCATAACGGTGGGTGTTGGCATCGGCGGAGACTTTGAATATGCCGCACTGCTTGCCAAAAAGGCACTTTGCCGATCAAGTGATGCTCCCAATCCCGATGAGTTTTACGCTCAGCTTGAAAGGGATATGCTGGCAGCGATTAACCGTTTGGGTATAGGCCCCCAGGGCTTTGGAGGTGATGCTACGGCGCTGTATGTAAACGTTGAGCAATATCCTACCCACATAGCAGGGTTGCCCGTGGCGGTCAATATCGGTTGCCACGTAAATCGACACAAAAGTGCAAAAATCTAAAAAACCTCTTTAACTGCTTTAAAGTATGTGGTATAATATAAACCTATTAAAAACGAAGGATAAAAACTATGCAATATAGACTTGTTGCCCCTTGTCTTTTTGGTCTTGAGGCATTGGTGGCAGGTGAACTCAAAACGATGGGGGCTGCCGATGTAATTGCCGAAAACGGCCGCGTGCTTTTCTCGGGAGATGACCAAATACTGGCAAGAGCAAATATCTGCTCCCGCTACGCTGAACGTATACTCATCCTTGCAGGTGAGTTTGAGGCCCTCAGCTTTACTCAGCTTTTTGACGGCGTCAAGGCCATCAGGTGGGAGGATTATATTGGTAAAAACGATGCTTTTCCCGTGAAGGGCTGGTCAAGAGACAGCCAACTGCATTCCATTCCCGACTGCCAATCAATAATTAAAAAGGCCGTTGTTAACCGCCTGTGTGAGCATTACAAGCTTACCTGGCTGGAAGAGACGGGAGCCCTTTGCCGCATCAGCTTTTCCATATTTAAAAACAAGGTGTCGGTGATGATTGATACATCGGGCGACGGACTTCACAAGCGCGGTTACCGCCGTAACTCGAACGATGCCCCATTGAAAGAGACTTTGGCGGCCGCAATGGTTTATCTTGCCCATATCTATCACGATTCCACCCTCTATGACCCAATGTGCGGCTCGGGCACCATTCTTATTGAAAGCGCGTTGATGGCGCGCAACATTGCTCCCGGCCTGCGCCGTGGCTTTGCCGCTGAAAAATTCGGCTTTATACCTCAGACGGTTTGGCAGCAAGAGCGTGGCCGCGCCTTGGCACAGATTGATAATACCGTTACCTTTAAGGCCATCGGCAGTGATGTTGACCCTCAAAGCATAGCTCTGGCAGCAGAAAATGCCAAAAAAGCAGGCGTGGATGGTTGCGTCAGCGTTCATCTTGCCGATGTAAAGGATTTTGCTCCCGCAACCGAGCGAGGCGTGGTGATAACCAACCCTCCTTACGGTGAGCGACTTTTGGATATAAAGAGCGCCGAACAGCTGTACAAGGTGCTGGGCGAGGTGTGCTCCTCCAAAAGGGGATATAAGTATAACATCATCAGCTCGGATGATAATTTTGAAAAATGCTTCGGCCGTTCTGCCGATAAGCGGCGCAAGCTTTATAACGGCAGCATCCGTTGCCAGCTCTATATGTATTTTAAGTGAAAGGGTGAAACCCGATGAAACACGTGTTTATAGTTAACAGCACCGCGGGCGGCGGCAAAGCTGTTATGCGCCTTATTCCTCAGATAGAGGCCTATTTTGCCGAAAACGGCGGCAATTACGTAATCGAACCTACCGCTTGCAAGGGGGATGCTACAGAAATTGCACGGCGTTATGCATCGTCGGGTGAACCGGTGCGCATATATGCCTGCGGCGGTGACGGCACTTTGCACGAGGTTGTAAACGGCATTGCCGGCTACAAAAATGCAGAGGTAGGCGTATTTCCTTGCGGCACGGGCAACGACTATGTTGCTACCTTCGGCAGCCGAGAGGATTTTATGGATGTTGAGGGCCAGATAAAGGGTAGCTCCATTGAGGTTGACCTTATTTGCACTGACGGAATGTATTCGGCAAACCAATGCTCTATGGGCTTTGATGCTGCCGTTGCCGACAACGTCAGCCGATTTAAGAAGAAACCCCTTATAAGCGGCAGTATGGCATATATCTTGTCGGTGTTTTATACACTTATGGGCAAGATGGGCAATGAGCTTACCATTACGGTGGATGATAACGAGCCCATCACAGGCCGTTTCCTTTTTGCCATTTCGGCAAAGGGCAATTACCATGGCGGCGGAATGAAGTCGGCACCCGAGGCCAAGCCCGACTCCCGTATGCTTAATTTCGTTATAGTCAGAAATGTTACAAGACGGCGCCTTTTAACCCTGCTGCCTAAATACATAAAGGGCCTTCACACCGCCCCCAAATACAGCGATATTGTGGCAAGCAGTTTTGGCAAAAAGATGCATATTGTGGCTAAAAAGCCCCTGCCGGTTACATTAGACGGTGAAATTATTATTACCGAAGAGATTACCTCTGAGCTGGTTGAAAAGGGTATGCGCTTTATATTGCCGCGAAAGATTGCCGTCAAAAATGAAGAAGCAGAGACGGCGCCAAAAACCTATGCCGTCAGCAAAAAATAAAAATCCATAAAAAACCAAAATTCTATTGATTTTTTAAAAAAAGAGTATAAAATATACTCTGTCACTCTGATATAACGAGTGCTAAAGTAAATAGTGATAATTATTAAACGGAGGAATATATTTATGACTATCAAACCACTTATTGACCGCGTTGTTATCAAAATGGTCGAAGCGGAAGAAACTACAAAAAGCGGTATTATTCTTGCCGCCGCCGCACAGGAAAAGCCCCAGATTGCCGAGGTTGTTGCAGTAGGCCCGGGCGGAATTGTTGACGGCAAAGAGGTAAAGATGTATCTTAACGTGGGCGACAAGGTTATTATGTCAAAATATTCAGGCACCGAGGTTAAGCTTGACGGTGTTGATTACACCATTTTGCGTCAGTCTGACATTTTGGCTGTTGTTGAGTAATTTAAGTTAATCTTTTCAAGGAGTGTTACATTATGGCAAAAGATATTATTTACGGCGAACAGGCGCGTAAGGCATTGCAGGCAGGCGTTGATAAGCTTGCCGATACCGTTAAGGTTACTCTTGGCCCCAAGGGTCGCAATGTTGTGCTTGACAAAAATTTCGGTGCACCCCTGGTTACCAATGACGGTGTAACCATTGCAAAGGATATTGAGCTTTCCGACCCCTTTGAGAATATGGGCGCACAGCTTGTTAAAGAGGTTGCTACCAAAACCAACGATATCGCAGGTGACGGCACCACCACCGCTACCGTATTGGCACAGGCCATCATCCGCGAGGGTATGAAAAATATTGCTGCAGGCGCCAACCCCATGGTTGTTCGCAAGGGCATCAAAAAGGCCGTAGAGGCCGCTGTTGCCGCCATCAGCCAAAACTCAAAGGTCGTTGACGGTTCAAAGGATATTGCACGTGTTGCTACCATTTCGGCCGGTGACGAGTTTATCGGTCAGCTTATTGCAGAGGCAATGGAAAAGGTGTCAAACGACGGCGTTATTACTGTTGAAGAGTCCAAGACCGCCGAAACCTATTCAGAGGTTGTTGAGGGTATGATGTTTGACCGCGGCTACATCACTCCTTATATGAGCACCGATATGGATAAGATGGAGGCCGTGCTTGACGACGCTTACATCCTTATCACCGACAAAAAAATCAGCAACATTCAAGATATTTTGCCCGTTCTTGAGCAAATCGTGCAGGCAGGCAAAAAGCTTCTCATTATTGCTGAGGATGTAGAGGGTGAGGCACTTACTACCCTTATTCTCAATAAGCTTCGCGGTATGTTTACTTGTGTTGCAGTTAAGGCCCCCGGCTTTGGCGATCGCCGCAAAGAGATGCTCCGCGATATTGCCATCCTTACCGGCGGCGAGGTTATCAGCAGTGAGCTGGGTCTTGAACTTAAGGATGCTCAGATGTTCCAGCTTGGCCGTGCCCGTCAGGTTAAGGTTACTAAAGAAAACACCATCATTGTTGACGGTGCCGGCGACAGCGTAGCCATAGCCGCCCGTGTTAACCAAATCAGAGCTCAGATTGAGACTACCACTTCCGATTTCGACCGTGAAAAGCTTCAGGAGCGTGTTGCCAAGCTCGCAGGCGGCGTTGCCGTTATTAAAGCCGGTGCCGCTACCGAGGTTGAGATGAAAGAGAAAAAGCTGCGCATTGAGGATGCTTTGGCATCCACCAAGGCCGCCGTTGAAGAGGGCATTGTTGCAGGTGGCGGTGTAGCCCTTATCAATGCCGCCGCAGCCGTTGAGGCAGTGGTTGCCGAGACCGAAGGTGACGAGCGCACAGGTGCCCTTATCGTTCTTAAGGCCCTTGAAGAGCCCATGCGCCAGATTGCCATTAACTCGGGCATTGACGGTGCCGTTATCGTTGATAAAATCAAGACCAGCGGCAAGGTTAACTATGGCTTTGACGCTTATAAAGAAGAGTATACCGATATGATTGAAGCAGGCATTGTTGACCCTGCAAAGGTTACCCGTTCTGCTCTTCAGAACGCTGCATCGGTAGCATCCGTTCTTCTTACCACCGAGGCACTGGTGGCCGAGAATAAAGAAGACAAAGCAGCTGCCGCAGCTGCAGCAGCAGGTGCAGGCGGTATGGGCGGCGGAATGTATTAATCTGCACTAAACATTTAATACTCAAAAATCACGGTAAAGAACACTTTTACCGTGATTTTTTTATCTTATTTCAAAGCATTTTTACGTTTTTTTAGGTTGTGTTTTAAAATCTTTTGATATATACTTACTAGGAGTTTTGAAGGGAAGTGATTTTGTGAAGGCAAAGGATATAACTAAGCAGAATCAAAACTTATTTATAGCGCAAGCTGCGGTTGAGTATTTACTTTCTATTCTTGTAACCGGTTCATTTCTTGCAACCATAACCACAAGCATTGGCGTGCCCGACAGTGTTACAGGCATTCTTTCTTCAATAATATCCTTGGGCTGTTCGTTCCAGCTTTTCTCACTTTTGGTGCGCACCAAAAAGACTAAAGGGTTTGTGGTTGTGATGAGCGTCATCAACCAGATTCTCTTCTTATCTCTTTATCTGATTCCCATTATAAACGTCAGTCAGAAGGTTAAAACCGCATTGTTTGTGGTTGTAATTGTTGCGGCATACTTTATTTATAACGTTGCTCATCCTAAAAAGCTTAACTGGTTGATGTCTAATGTTGACGAGCATCACAGGGGAGTTTTTACCGCAAATAAAGAGATTGTTTCTCTTGTGGTGGGCATGGCCTTTTCATACGGAGCAGGTAAACTTTCAGACTATTTTGTCGGAAAAGGCGAAATCAACAAGGCCTTCGTTTTGTTTGCTCTTTTGTCGGTGATTATTACAGCCGTTCACACCTTTACGTTGCTTCCCATTACACCTGAAAAAGAAAGGGCGGCTCGAAGGATAAATCTCGGTGAAGCTATTAAGGCCCTTTTTGGCAACAAAAGCATTGTTAAGGTGGTAATTTTATTTACCATCTATTACATAATCAAAGATATTGCCGCTCCCTTTTATGGCGTTTATCTTATTAAAGATCTTAATTTAAAACTTACCACCATAACCATTCTCGGTATGGTGAGCAGCGTTTCGCGTATTGTTGTGTCACGTTTTTGGGGTCGATACGCCGACCGCAACGGTTTTGCGGCAATGGTTGAAAAGTGCTTTATATTTTTGCTGGTGGGGTGTGCATTTGTCTCCTTTACCAACCCTACGACAGGCGTGTTTATGTATGCGGGCTATTGCATTTGCCATGGCGTTGCAATGGGCGGTATTAACAGCGCCATAACCAATATGGTTTTCTATTACATCGAGCCCGAGCGTCGGGCCGACTCCATCGCCGTCAGTCAGGCAATATCGGGCGTAGTCGGCTTTTTGACCACCATTGCCGTAAGCCCCCTCGTGACCGTTATACAAAGCAACGGAAACAAGGTTTTGGGTATTCCGATTTATGCTCAGCAGTTTTTATCGGTTTTGGCGGCTGTAATGTGCGTTGTTGCTATAATTTTTGTTCGCTTTGCCATAATTAAAAAATCCAAA
>JAZRNV010000044.1:0-3413 GCA_045648425.1 Acutalibacteraceae bacterium
GTTGATAGCGCTCCCCGTATCGTCGGCGCGAAAAATCACGCCCTCATATTCGGGCAAATCAATAATGAGATAAGAGCCGAGAGGGATGACGGCGGGGTCGACCGCGACCGTGTGACAAGTAGGGTCGGCGGTTACCTTGCGACCGCTTGCGGTGATTCCGAGGTCGTTCCCGCATTGTTCGACCGTTGCGGCATAACAAGTGATATAAAATTCGCCGACATAGGTCAGTTTTTGGAGTTCGGGCTCGACCGTGTCGATTGTCTCCTTGATTGCGAGGACCTCGTTGACGATCGCCTTTGCCGCGTCAAAATTCGCCTTGATCTCAAACACGAGCGAGACATCGGGAGCCTCGGGACCGTCGGGAAATTTCGGAGCCTTGAACGGTGCCAGGACCTCGGGCTCGTCGTCTGTCTCGACCAAAAACGGGACCGCGAACGATATAAAACCGACCCCGATGATCGTCAGAACGGCGAGCACATTAAATAACTTGTCATACATTCTCAATCAACCTCCTCCCCGCTTTTTGCTCAAGGAGCGAAATCTCCCGAGCTGTGAATCCGACATTGAGCGCCTTTTTGACATAACTCGGCGAGCGGTTTATCGTGTCGGCTATCTCTTGCGAGTTCTTAAAGGACCGATAAATCAGCGGGAATTTTACGGCCCCAGGGTTGCGGGTCCTCATTTGCTCACCTCCTCGGGGTGCTTTTTTGCATCCGCGGGAGTAAAAAAATAGAGCTCGATCTCTCTCGAGGGAATCCCGAGGAGTCGAATCGCCTTGAGCATCGTCGACCCTTTCCACTCTCGGCCCGACAAATATCTCGAGAGCGTGCTCTCCTCGATGTCGAGTGCCTCCGCAAATGTCTTTTGATTCCCGTATTTTTCAACGATGCGAGCCTTGAGCCTTTCCGTGTCAAACATTTCTTTTTATTGCCTCCTTTCTGTCTCGGTTTGCGGGTGCAATTTTGCACCCCTCAAAATAATCTTATCAATCAATTCCCAAAATGCAATAGTTAATTATTGCATTTTTGCAACCGTGACAAAAATGTCATATAATCACGCTTGGAGGATTGAAAAATATGAGACAAGTGTCGGACAGATTAAAGGAGGCCCTCGCCTTGAGGGACATCACGGGCGCCGAGCTCGGTCGGCGTTGCGGCATTAATAAAGGGACAATTTCGCGCTATGTCCGCGGCGAGGTGATTCCTAAACAAAATACTATATATCTATTGAGTCAAGCGCTCGGGGTCTCTCCCGCCTGGCTCCTCGGTTTTGATGTCGAGCTTGACGGGTCACCGAGGACCACGATCGACATTGACCTTTTGACCGATAACAACCGCGAGTTATTGCTCGCATATTATAAGGCGCTCATTGACGCCCAGGAGGCGAGCCGTGGCAAGTCCGAAATATAACAAGTCCCGCCGTTTGTGGGTAATCCAGGCGCAAAATAACGGGGTCAAAAAGGTCTTTTATTCCTCGACCCCTGGCCCTAAAGGCAAGCGCGAGGTCATAGACAAGTATAATAGTTGGATGTCATACGGCTCGGGCGGTGATCTCACCGTCGGCCAATGCGTCGAATTATACCTTGAGGACATCGAGGCAAGACTCGGGCGCCGTGAATCCTATCGGGAGGCTGAAACATACACCCGTTTATATGTCCTCCCTGGGCTCGGCAAATGCAAAATGAATAATTTATCACTCCGCGACTGGCAAGCGCTTATAAATAACGCCAGGCCCCAAATAGGGCATATTAAGACATTGAGTTATAAAACCTTGACGCATTTGAGGGCGGTCATCGTGGGGCTCCACAAATTCGCATACAATAATTATTACTGTGAGGCGTGGCGCGGGACCCTTTACATTCCCCAGGGTCACCCGAAAGGTGAGCGGGACATATTACAGCCCGAGGACATCAAGCGCCTTTTCGAGCCGTCTCCTCTTTGGTATTATCCCGCCTTTTTGATAATGCTATTGTGCGGGCTCCGACCTGGGGAGTGTTACGGCATCCAAAAGGCCGACATCAAGAGCGGGGTCTTGTATATCTCGCGAGCTGTCAATAACAAGGGCGAAATCACGCCAGGCAAAAACAAAAACGCCCGCCGCGTGGTCCCCTTGCCCGCTCTTGCCCGTGACATCATCGAGCAAACGATCGCCAGGAATGACGCCGCGGGTCTTGCGACGCCCTGGGTCTTTTGTAACGGCGTAGGCGGTCCCCCGATTCCTAACACCGCGAGACATCAATACAATGACCTCAAGGCCGAGCGCGGTCTCCCTGGGTCACCTTATTCGTTGCGTCATACATTCGTCTCGATCGTGGCGAGTCAGACCCAAATCCCCGAGGGGACAATCCGCGAGCTTGTCGGTCATTCTGACTCAATGGATACATTCGGGACATATAAGCACACGGTCGACGGTGAGCTCGAGAGCGCGGCCTCAATAATCAATCTGACATTCGAGCGGCTCAAGACAGCCGAGCAATAAAAAAGCCCCGTCAATCGACGGGGTTGTTTTCTATCTCTTTTTTAATGAGGGCCTTGATTCTCGTTGACGCCTGGCCTCGGGCTAACCACTCGGCGAGGTCGGCCTCGGTCTCGAGGTTTACCCTCAAGGTATAAATCTTGCACTTTTTATCATAAACCGCCTGGGCTCTCTTTGTAGATTCTCGCATCGTCTCGCCCTCCTTTTTTATTTCTCGATGACGGTCAAGCCCGTCGTTCTGTAAAACTTATTGTTATACTGTCCCCAGGTTGCGAGGTCTCCCTCGAATGATATTCTCGCGTAGGTGTAACCGTCGAGGCCCTTGATGATCTCCGTGACCGTTCCGCGCTCTCCGTTGATTGCGACCTTTGCGCCGATGCTGATATTTGTCATTTTCTTATCCTCCTTAAACTCCAAAGAATAAACGAGCGATTTCGCTATCATCGAGGAGGCTCCTATCCTGGGGCTCACCGTCTAAATCCATATAGATATAAGCACGGCCGCCGATTGTCTTGATGTAATATGTTGCATCCTCGAAACAATCGCAAATCTGATACTTGTAATTGTAGGGGTTGCCGCCCCACTTTTTTGTTTCGTCGTCTCGGTATTCTCTCGGGAGCGCGATCTTGTCATATGCCTCGGTGCCGATTGATGCGTTGACCATTTCGTTATACTTTTTAACCTGGTCCCTTGTTATAACCTTTTTCATTTTTCAATCCTCCTTTGTGGTTTGTTTGTACCCTTATAGTAATACTATATGAGAAATAAATATATCACGGTTTTTGTTTTCATATCAAAAAACCATACAAAAAACCATACATTGAAAAATAAAAAAGCCCCGCGAGCCTTGAGCCCGTGGGGTTTGCGTTGGTGGAGATGATGGGAGTCGAATCAAGCGCCTTGAGTCCACCCGTGGACTAAAAACGCCCCAAAATGCC
>JAZRNV010000045.1:0-2078 GCA_045648425.1 Acutalibacteraceae bacterium
GGCGGCAGCCGACTGAGGGGTAGTCTTTCCTTTTCTCTCCCTCCGTCTTTTTGCTTCGCAAAAATCCAACTCCCTCATCAGAGGGAGGCAGGACATAAAGCGCTTTCTGCGTTTGCCTTTGATTTCTGCAATTTTTGTTCATCGGTAATCCTCTTTTGAACCACGCGACTATCGCGTGGTTTTCGTTTACAATTAAAAAAGGATGGGTTTAACCATCCTTTTGCTTTTAATTTTCTCGCTTGTCGCCCCAGAAAAAGAGAGCAACGGTGCCGGGACCTGTGTGACAACCAATGGTTGAGCCGATATCAAAAATTTGAACATCACCCTTAATCTTGGGGCACTTGTCTTTAACCATATCGGCCAGTTCTTTGGCATCATCGTAGCACTGTGAGTGGCAAATAAAGCACTTGTCAGAATAATCAGCGCCCTCCTTCACGTGCTCTTCAAATCGCTTAAACAGCTCTGAAATGGCCTTCTTTTTGCCACGCACCTTGCTTCTTGCAGTCAGTCGGCCAAGATAATCCACATTAAGCACGGGGCAAATATTGAGCATTCCGCCGAAAATGCCTGCTGCCTTGGATACGCGGCCGCCACGCACAAAAAATGTTAGGTCGGAAGAATAGAACCAGAGATGAACATTAAGTCGGTTTTCGGTCAACCAGTCGTTTAGCCCGTCAATGTCCATTCCTTCGTCACGAAGGTCGGCTGCTTTATCAACCAACAATCCGTAGCCCGATGATGCGCCCAGGGAATCTACTATATATAGCTTGCGCTCAGGGTATCTCTCCCGTGCAATAAGGGCGGCGCTTGTGGCGGAGTTGTAATCACCCGAAACCCCCGAGGACAAGGTGATGTGTAAAACATCCTTGCCGCTTTTGAGCATCTCGCAGAAATAGTCAAGATACTCTCCTACACCTATTTGGGAGGTTTTGGTATCGGCTCCCTCTACCATCTTTTGATACATCTGCTCGTAAGGCATACTTTCACCGAAATCATCGGGGTAAACTGTATCGCCAAGCTGATATTTAAAGCACATGTAGCTAATGTTGCGGCTCTCCAGATTTTCCTTTTTAAGGTCAACGGGAGAGGTGCAGCTTAAAATAAAGTCGTTCATATATAATCCTCCAAAGTTTATTGACCGGTTGTGTCTTGTTGATTTTAACCTCGTGGCTTAATAAATGCAATCTACCGTTGCTTATTTTTACTCTACAAACAAATAATGGGCCGGTAGAGAGATTTTTATGCTCTCTACCGGCCCAAAAACTACTCTACCAACAGTAGAATCAGTGATTATCTTTATTTTTATTCCTCTTTTTTACGTGAAAGCTGACCAGCACTATAAATTCAAGTATGGGTGCCAGTATGAAAAGCTGCCACGGATTTTGCCCCGTTTGGTAAAAGGCCACGTAAACCACGGGAATAACACTGGCCACCAGCAGTGACACCAGCACAATGTTTCCGCGCCCTTTATTCCACATGCTGTTAAGCACCAGGGCGGTTATGAATGCAACGGGTGCCGCGTAGATGAAAATTGACCAATATATCTGCCCCAGCAGCCAAAAAATGATGAAAATAAGGGTCGCCACAGCCAATATGCCAAACAGCGCCACAGCAATTACAGCGTTGGGACGAAAGTGCAGTTCTTTTGATTTGACGGGCACCTGCTCCCATTCAGCGTGAGAGGTTATGAGGTAATCAACCGTAACGCCAAAGATATCTGCTATCCCCTTTAGCACCGTAACATCGGGCAGGGATTCAGCACGCTCCCATTTTGAGACGGCCTTATCGGTGTAGTTGAGCTTTTGCGCCAACTCCATCTGGGTCATTCCTGCAGCACCTCGCAATTTGAGCAAATTGCTGGCCACATTGACCTTAATATCCTCCATAGAAAAGCACCTCCTTTGCAGAATTTCGCACTCTACTCACAGTAGATATAATATAATGATTGTTGTTTGTCGAAACGCTTGAAAGCGCTTCGACAAGCCGCTTTTTAAGCGGATATAGCAAAATTAAATTCTATGATTTAATTTTGCACAACATTCATTGCAATGGATATGGACAAATTTTCAAAGAAAATT
>JAZRNV010000046.1:0-4730 GCA_045648425.1 Acutalibacteraceae bacterium
AGCTTATGGACTACGCCGACAAGCTGGAGCAGGCCACCATTCAGACTATCGAAGAAGGCGTTATGACCGGTGACCTCTACCTGCTTTCAAACCTTGAGAACAAGCAAAAGGTTGACACCGAGCAATTCCTTGTTGAAATCAATAAGCGCCTGGCTAAATTGCTTAATAAGTAAATGAAAAAGCCCCGATTTTCGGGGCTTTTTTCATTATGTCACGCATAACCTCAAGCATCTTGCTTTCGCTCCAGCCGCCGTGAGTGCTTTTGAAGGCGGAGCGCAGTTGTTCGATGGATTGTTGCTGTGCGGCATTCTTTTGACGAAGTTTGCGGATTTCGGCAGCCTGCGCTTCGTCTCTTGCTCTAACCTCTGCCTGATATTCCTCACGGGTTATCCTGCCCTGCTCATACTGCTCGAATAGGTCGCTGTGCTTTGAGGGCGATACATAGGCTTGACCGTCATCGGCGAGCATAGAAAAAGCAGGCCCGTCAGTCGAGTCTGCTTTTTGAGAATCTGTATTTAATTCTGTTCGTCCTCCGGTTCGGGTGGCCACTCCGGGTGGAATTCTTCGTCCATTTTCTCGGGAGTTTCGTCTTCCATTAACCCCAATATTATCAGCTCCCCTATCGGATTCTGAGTGAACGGCAGATCGCTGTTGTTGTCTATTGCCCAAAGTTTTTCTCTCAAATCTTGTTTTAAAACCTCCAGCGCTTCTCGATTGGTCATTGAGCAACCCCTCCAAGATGTTTTTTGCTTTAGTTTCAGTATAACCCAACTCCATAAGATTTGCAACAAATTTTTTAAGCTCTTGCTGATTGTCGACTACGACTCCCGAAACATCATAAGCAAACTTATCAAGTGTTTTTTGGTCATAATTGCAAAAAGCCACGATAACGCTGACGCGTATCGTGGCTTTTTAACATATTAGGCCGCAAAAATTTGCTTTTTTATGCGGTTTATCCCTAACCGCAACTCCCTTTAGTTGGGCTTTTAATTATAAGCTATTAATCTCTTCTTCTGCGGTGGTTAAACTTGCCGCCATCGCGTTTTTCACGACGGGGTGCCTCTTCACCACTATCCTCAACAGTGAGGCCTTCAATCTCAACAAGAGCATCACGGCGAGAAAGATTGAGACGGCCTTGGTCATCAATTTCAGTTACCTTAACGATAACCTCGTCACCAACCTGAACAACGTCCTCTACCTTTTCAACGCGCTTAACGTCAAGCTTGCTGATGTGAACAAGGCCTTCCTTACCGGGAGCAATTTCTACAAATGCGCCAAAGCTCATAAGACGGGTTACTCGACCCTTAAAGATAGCACCAATTTCGGGATCCTTGGCAATGGTTTCAACAATCATAAGTGCGCGCTTTGCATCTTCAATATCAACGGCACAGATATGAACACGGCCATCCTCTTCAACGTCGATCTTGCAGTTGCAATCAGCACAGATCTTTTGAATAACCTTGCCGCCCTGGCCAATAACGTCGCGAATCTTTTCAACGTCAATCTTGGTAGAAACCATCTTGGGTGCATACTTAGAAAGCTCTTCACGGGGCTTCTCAATTGCCTTGAGCATAATTTCATCAAGAATGTAAAGGCGTGCCTTGTGAGTCTTTGTGATAGCTTCGCGGATGATTGCAGGGGTAAGGCCGTCAATCTTAAGGTCCATTTGGATAGCGGTAATACCATTGTGAGTACCTGCTACCTTAAAGTCCATATCGCCAAAGAAGTCTTCAACGCCCTGAATATCAACCATGGTCATAAAGTCGTCGCCATTGGTGATAAGTCCGCAAGAAATACCTGCAACGGGGGCCTTGATGGGAACACCTGCATCCATAAGTGCCAAGGTAGAGCCGCAAACAGAGCCCTGTGAGGTTGAACCGTTAGAAGACAAAACTTCTGATACAAGGCGGATGGAATAAGGGAACTCCTCTTCAGAAGGAATTACAGGCAACAATGCTCTTTCAGCCAAGGCACCGTGACCAATCTCACGACGGCCGGGGCCGCGGCTGGGACGGGTCTCACCAACTGAATAAGAAGGCATATTGTAGTGGTGCATATAGCGCTTAACTTCTTCATCATCGATGCCGTCAAGAATCTGGCCGTCACGAAGCTGACCGAGAGTTGCAACGGTAAGCACCTGGGTCTGACCTCTGGTGAAAAGGCCTGAACCGTGGGCTCTGGGAAGAAGGCCAACCTCTGATGCCAAAGGACGAATCTCATCGATGCCACGACCGTCTACACGCTTTTTATCGTTGATGAGCCAGCTGCGAACAACAAACTTTTGAAGCTTGTACATGCACTCGTCAACCTGGCCGACAAAATCGGGATAATTTTCTTCAACAAAAGCGGCAACCTTTTCAACGATGGGCTTAAGGCGCTCGTCACGAATTCTCTTGTCATCGGTGTCCATTGCTGCACGAACATCCTCAACAACAAGCTCTTTAACTGCCTCAAACATATCGTGGTCAACGTCGCACTCAACAAACTCAAACTTCGGCTTGCCAACCTCAGCAACGATGTCATTGATGAACTGAACCATCTGCTGGTTGAATTCGTGTGCTTTAAGAATGGCGTCAATCATAACCTCATCGGGAATTTCGTTTGCGCCTGCTTCAATCATTGCAACCTTTTTATCGGTTGAAACAACGGTTACGTGCATTTGAGACTTTGCGGCTTGCTCTGCGGTGGGATTGAAAACAACCTCGCCATCAACATAACCTGCAACAACACCTGCAACAGGGCCGTTCCAAGGAATGTTAGAAATAGCAATGGCACAAGAGGTGCCAAGCATAGCTGCAATCTCAGGTGAGCAGTCGGGGTCGGTAGACATAACGGTGCAAACAACCGATACGTCATTACGCATTGATTTGGGGAAAAGAGGACGGATAGGACGGTCAATCATTCTGGATGCAAGAATTGCCTTTTCGGTAGGACGACCCTCACGGCGCATAAATGAACCGGGAATGCGACCAACTGAATAAAGCTTTTCCTCAAAATCTACAGAAAGAGGGAAAAAGTCAATTCCGTCACGGGGCTTTGCGGCAGCAGTTACAGCACAGAAAACGGCGGTTTCACCATATCTTACCATAACAGAGCCGTTTGCAAGCTGACCCAGCTTGCCGGTTTCGATTACGAGCGGTCTGCCCGCCCATTCAGTCTTAAAGGTTCTGAATTCTTCAAACATTTTGTACCTCCAAAAAATATATATTCCGAGGTAATGCGTGATTAGCAATAAATTCACTGTCTGATCTGTTCAGGCAGTCAATTCACTGCTAAATCAGCCGCACACCACGGTAGAAAACCATTACATTAGACAAAAGACAGACCGATTATAAAAATCGGTCTGTCTTACAGACTTACTTACGGATGCCGAGCTTAGCAATGATAGCACGGTAACGCTCGATATCTTTCTTCTGAAGATATGCAAGCAGGTTACGTCTGTGACCGACCATTTTAAGCAAACCGCGGCGAGAATGATGGTCATTCTTGTTTGCGCGAAGATGCTCGTTAAGATCGTTGATGCGCTTGGTCAATACAGCAATCTGCACCTCAGGTGAACCTGTGTCGCCCTCGTGGGTAGCATATTCCTGCATTATAGCGGTCTTTTCTTCTTTAAGCATTTGATACACCTCTTTTATAATATTTTCGTCAAGCCCGAGCTGCAGGTAACGGTGCTCCGCAAGCGGCATAAGCCAGCAGCTCAGAAACTGCGAACAGATGAATTATACCACGAACATTTCGTTTTGTAAAGACTTTTTTTAGTTTATTTTAATAAAGATTGCGTTTTTGCCCTTTAAACGCTTGACACTTGCTGCTTTTTTAAGTATTATATTTGTTAAGTGTATATTAATATAGAGGTGTACATATATGGAAAATTCTAAAAAAACAATGGAAACCATCGTTGCTCTTGCAAAAAGCCGCGGCTTTGTATATGCCGGCTCCGAAATCTACGGCGGCTTGTCCAACACATGGGACTACGGTCCTCTCGGCGTTGAACTGAAAAACAACGTAAAAAGAGCTTGGTGGAAAAAGTTTGTTCAAGAAAGCAGATATAACGTCGGTCTTGACAGCGCAATTCTTATGAATCCTCAAGCATGGGTTGCATCGGGCCACGTTGGCGGCTTCTCTGACCCCCTTATGGACTGCAAGGCCTGCAAGACCCGTCACCGTGCTGACCAGCTTATCGAGGCAACCGGCGCAAACTGTGCCGGCTGGAGCTTTGATGAAATGAGCGCTTATATTAAAGACAACAACATAGCTTGCCCCGATTGCGGCGCCTGTGATTTTACCGACATCAGAAAGTTCAACCTGATGTTCAAAACCTTCCAGGGTGTTACAGAAGATGCCAAAAACGAGCTCTACCTTCGTCCGGAAACTGCTCAGGGTATATTCGTTAACTTTGCTAACATCCAGCGCACCACTCGCAAAAAGCTCCCCTTTGGTGTAGGCCAGATTGGTAAATCATTCCGTAATGAAATCACTCCCGGCAACTTCACCTTCCGCACTCGCGAGTTTGAGCAGATGGGGCTTGAGTTTTTCTGCAAACCCGGTACCGACCTTGAGTGGTTTAAGTATTGGATAGATTATTGCCATCAATTCCTCTTGTCTCTTGGCATTAAGGATGAAAATCTTAAGCTTCGCGACCACGAGCAAGAAGAGCTTTCTCACTATTCAAAAGCAACAACAGATATTGAGTTTATGTTCCCCTTCGGTTGGGGTGAGCTTTGGGG
>JAZRNV010000047.1:0-31251 GCA_045648425.1 Acutalibacteraceae bacterium
TGATTTTTAATATCCTTAAGAAGGGCGCGAGACATAGGAACGGTATCAAGGTAAGGGTTGTTAAACTCTATGCCCAAGCGCTCTGCAGCTGCACGGGTAAAAGAAATATCAAAAGGGGCATTGTGGGCAATCATCAAGCGATTACCGCAAAACTCCATAAACTTAGGAAAAATCTCTGACTCATCAGGAGCACAGGCGACCATTTCATCGGTAATTCCGGTAAGCTCCACAACCTTTTGGGGTATGGGCTTATGGGGATTAACAAAGGTAGAAAAGGTATCTGCTATTTCACCATTTCTGACAAGAACTGCACCTATCTCAGTAATGCGGTCATTAACGTTACTAAAGCCGGTTGTTTCATAGTCAAAAACAATAAACTCACCATCAAACGGTTCATCGCATTGACCAGAAAGAGCAGGCACCAAATCGTTAACAAAATACGACTCGCATCCGTAAATCGCCTTAAATTCAGGATCTTTTTTGCGAATATCCTCAACGGTGTTCATTATTTCAGGGTACGCCTGAACAACACCGTGGTCGGTTATGGCAACTGCACGGTGCCCCCAAGAATGAGCGCGCTTAATAAGTTTGGATGCATCTGTCATACCGTCCATCTGCGACATTTTTGTATGCATATGCAGTTCGACGCGCTTTTGTTCTGCTCGGTCGATTCGTTGATATTTATCAACAAAAGCAATAACAAGAGGATCAAAAACATATTCGTTTTCATATTTATCATTTATAAGAGAGCCATAAACCAACAAGCACTTGCCGTTTTCAACGCCCTCTACCCAACCTTCTTGACCGTTGTCAACGTACATTTTAATCTGAACGGAATTTGTGCGGTCGGTGATATATATGTTTATGCGGAACTTGTCCCCTCTTTTAGTGGGATTCATATCCTTAAAAAAAACCTCGCCCCAAATAACACAACGGCCTATATCGGGCGAAACGTCCTTTATAGGAATGGGCTTATTCCTGATTTTATCTCCACCAAATTTTGACCAAACTACAGAAGCTGTATCAAGATAAACGGGCAATCCATCAGCAGGCGGGTCAATGTGTACGGGCTTGGCTTTTGGCTTGGACTGTTCAAGAACGTCAGGAGATATATAAACCTCTTCAACCGATAATTCGCCTGAAAACGTCACTTTGCGCTTAAGACCGAACACCTTAAATATTGCGGCAGATATTCTGTCATTCATATTGTCACGGCTCGAAATTCCGCCATATTTAAGCTTAATATCAACCGTTTCATCGGTTATATCAAATTCACATTCACTAAATACACCGGCAAGTGTAGCGGTACCTGAGATAAGGTAGTCGATCATAAACCTCAAACTTTCCGGCCCAAAAAGCTCAGAATCCATATGAACAGAGCATCTTATATGAGATAGTTTAAGAGTGTCATAAACAAACTTAAGTAATCTGCGATGACTGTTAAAATCTACAAGAGTTTTATAATGCAATCCCAAATCAAGATTTCGGGTATCTTTATTAATATCAATATGTGTTATGTAAACCTTTTCAACATCTACGCCAAGTTGAATATCATTATCGGACAAAACGCCAAACATTTGTAAAAAAGGTATCGCGCCCAAAACTTACATCCTCTCTATTTCTGCAATCAATTCATCTATCAATCTGTCTTCGGGAATTTTTCTTATAATTTGACCTTTTTTAATCAGAACACCGCAACCGTCTCCCCCGGCGATGCCTATATCGGCCTCTTTTGCTTCACCGGGGCCATTAACAACACAGCCCATAATTGCAACCTTCAGCTTCTTTTTACAGCCGGCAAGTCGTCTTTCAGCCTCATTAACAATGCTGACGAGATCTATTCTTGTACGGCCGCAGGTAGGGCAAGATACAATGGTTATGCCCTGCTCCTTTAAGCCCACCGACTTCAACAGATCAATGCCTGCCGCAACCTCTTCAACAGGGTCATCGGTAAGAGAAACTCTGATAGTGTCTCCAATTCCACTGAGCAACAATCCACCTATTGCTGAGGCAGATTTAATTATGCCCATACGCTTTGTACCTGCTTCGGTAACACCCAGGTGCAATGGATAATTGCATTTACGGGACGCTAAAGTATAAGCAGCAAATGTTGTAGCTGTATCTGATGATTTTAAAGATAAAACAATATCGTTAAAATCAAACTTTTCTAATAAAGACGCGTGATAAAGTCCACTCTCAACAAGGGCTTCGGCAGTAGGCGCGCCGTATCGCGCCAGTATTTCTTTTTCAACCGAGCCGGAATTTACTCCGATGCGAATAGGTATATTTTTGGCCTTGCAAGCATCTGCTACTGCTTTTACTCGACTGTCATCACCTATATTACCCGGATTAATTCGAATCTTATCAACGCCGGCAGCAACACACTCAATCGCTATTCTGTAATCGAAATGGATGTCGGCAACAATAGGGGTTGATATGGCATTTTTCAAAGCATCAATCAAATTAACAGCAGATAAATCAGGAACGGCAACACGAATTATATCACATCCGGCAGACTCAAGGCGCTTTGCCTGTGCCACATTTGCTTCAACATCGTATGAAGGAGCACTGAGCATTGACTGAACGCTGACGGGAGAGTCACCGCCGATAGCCACACTTCCGATATTAAATTTTAAGGAAGCTCTGCGGTTAATCATAAATCCCAATCCTTTCGTCAGAACAATTTAACAACATCGCTGACCAAAATAACAACGGCCAGTAAAATAAGCAGTATAAAGCCGAATGCATGAACCCATCCTTCAAATTTTGCAGGAACGGGTTTGCGAAAAATCATTTCAAAAAGTATAAACAATATTCTTCCGCCGTCAAGTGCAGGAAGAGGCATAAGATTAAATATGCCTAAATTTATTGTAAGCAAAGCAGCAATATAAATTAAAGAATTAAATGATACCTTTGCGGCTGAACTTACAGCAACAGTTATTCCAACAGGTCCACTCATATCTGAAAGACCAAACTTGCCGCTTAAAAGGTCACACAAAGACATGACAACTACCCTGGCAAGAGAGATTTCCGTCTTAGCCGCGTTTTTAAAAACCGACCAAAAGGTTCTTTTTTCACCGTACACATAAAAATCCAGAGAAATGTAGTTTTTTCCGTCTTCATATTTTTCGGTGTTGAATTTTACATCATTCAGCTCAACTCGTTTGCCATTACGCTCAACAACAAAATCCATTTCACCGTTTTTGCTGGTACCAAACATATAACTTAAATCGTTGAAGGTAAAAACCTTTCTTCCATTGGCTTCAACAATTGTGTCGCCAACCTGAAGTCCATAATTACAGCTAACAGCTTGATTATCAAACTTCGAAATTGTAGTCGTTGCATACAGATCTCTTCCTGCAACGAAAACAATGCAAAGCACAAATCCAAGAATAAGATTAAATACTGCTCCCGCCGCCACAACAGAAAGACGACGCCACGGCTTTTTGTTGCCAAAAGCACGAGGATCGGAGGATTCTTCATCCTCACCCTCCATAGAGCAAAAGCCGCCAAAAGGTATAAGTCGAACAGAATAGGTGGTTTCGCCTTTTTTCTTCTTAAAAAGCTTAGGGCCAAAGCCGACAGCAAACTCGTTAACTCGAATTCCGTTAAGCTTTGCAATAATAAAATGACCGAACTCGTGTATAACAATAACAAGTAAAAACACAAGAACCGCTACTGCATAAGGCCATGCATTGTTTAGAAAATTAAGTATATCAATCACTCCCGATTATATATGCGAAAGAACAAACTCTCTGGCTGATTTATCGGCGTTTACAATATCGTCCAAACTTGTAACCGCAGACACGGATTGTGCTTCGGTTGCCAACTGCACCAAATCTCCTATTTGTAAAAACTTGATTTTTCCTTTTAAGAAAAGCTCAACTGCTTGCTCATTTGCGCCATTGGCCGCAATGGGCTTACAACCACCCTGTCGGATGGCATCAATGGCAACAGCAAGGCACTTAAAGGTTTCGGTGTCAGGTTTAGAAAAGGTCATTTTGCCGGCATCGGTTATGCTTAGTCGCTCACATGGTGCCGTAAATCTGTCAGGATAAGTAAGTGCATACTGAATAGGCACTCTCATATCGTGCACGCCAATTTGAGCAATAACAGACCCGTCACAAAACTCTACCGCAGAATGAAGCAAGCTTTCACGATGAACAACTACCTCAATATCATCAGCAGAAACATCAAAAAGATGAACGGCTTCGATTACCTCAAGACCTTTGTTCATCATTGATGCGCTATCTATGGTTATTTTGGCACCCATGCTCCAATTAGGGTGCTTGAGTGCCTGCTCAACCGTAACATCAGCCAGCATATCTTTAGTTTTGCCAAAAAAAGGGCCACCTGATGCAGTAAGAATTATTTTATGAAGCTTACGCTCGGCAGGCGCTGCATTAAGGCACTGAAAAATAGCCGAATGTTCACTGTCAACAGGTAAAATCTTTACACCTTTTTGTGCGGCCTTGCTCATTACAAGTTCGCCGCCTGTAACAAGAGACTCTTTATTTGCCAAAGCCAAGGTGTTACCGGCCTCAATGCAAGCAAGGGTAGGCCTGAGACCTGCTATACCGACGATCGCATTCAAGACGACGTCAGCCGCTTCTAAGGATGCACAAAAGCAAACACCATCCACACCGGTAAGCAAGGTGTAATCCAAGTCTTTAGTGCGCAATTTAAGTTCAGCCGCAGCAGATTCATCAGCAACCGCAACATACTGCGGAGTATATTTTCTTATTTGCTTTTCTAACAAGTCTATACTTCTGTTAGCGCTGATTGCAAGTACATTCATATTGCACTTACCTATAACGTCAAGGGCTTGAACGCCAATTGAGCCGGTAGAGCCAAGAACAACAATATTTTTCAAATTAATCACCAATTATCCCAAAAGGGGTATTTGCTGTGCAAAAAGCATAACAACAGGCAAAGAAAAGCTGATGCTGTCGCAACGGTCCATAATTCCACCGTGGCCGGGCATAATGGTTCCGTAATCTTTGACGTTATACAAACGCTTTACCGCTGAGGCAAAAAGGTCACCAACCATACCCGCTATTGCAGCAAGAGTGACACAGATTATAAAGGGTAAAAGATGCACAGTTTCTTTGTCGCAGAATATTGCAGCATAAATATATGCAAATGAGACACAAACTATTATTGACGAAATCAGCCCGCCAATCGCACCTTCAACAGTTTTTTTAGGGCTTAATACGGGGGCAAGCTTTGTCTTGCCGACCGACATTCCAACAAAATAGGCACCGCCGTCAGTAACAAAAGCAGAAAATGCAGCGGTAAGGAAATAGAACATTCCAAACTTCCAATCAATCATAATTTCGGCAGATGCAAAGCCAAAAATTATAGAAAACGCCATAACAACGGTTATGAATAATTTCGGAAGCTCTTCTGCTTTGAAATTAATAACCAAACACACGGCAAACAAAACAAAGTATGCATAAATGACCGATGCCAGCGAAATCGGAATAAAACCTCTTACGGCAAAGGGAACTATCAAAGCAAAAATCAACGAACTAATAAATAGAGGAATATTCTTTTGCGCACCGGTTGCTCGAAAGATTTCAAAAACAGCCACACAACCAACAAGAGACAACAAAATAGGCAGTGCAAGCGTCAATCTGAAAATCAATACCAATATAACAATAGCGGCTGAAACGCCAGCTGTTATCAATCGAGTTTTCATAGTAAGTATCCTCACTTTTTATTTCTGCCGCCAAATCTTCGATCACGGGCAGAAAATGATAAAATTGCCTCATCAATTGTTTTAGAATTGAAATCAGGCCACAGAACGTCGGTAAACCAGTATTCGGCGTAAGCAGTTTGCCAAATAAGAAAATTAGACAATCTATACTCACCACCCGGGCGAATAAGCAAATCCGGGTCAGGCATACCTGCTGTATAAAGGCAGTCGGAAACCAATTGTTCTGTTATATCGTCTGCCGACAATTTTCCTTCGGCACAACTGCGGCATATATCCTTAACTGCGTGAACAATCTCATCTCTGCCGCCATAATTAAGCGCAATATTGACCCATAGACCTGTGGCATCCTTTGAATCATCCTCGGCCTTGTTTATAAGGTCAATTATATCATCAGCAATGGGGCCTAAATCGCCCACAAAATGAAGCCGAATATTTTCTTCTTTAAAGTTTGCGGAATCTATCAAATAATTGCGAAGTATATTCATAATTCCGCTAACCTCTTCTTCCGAACGTTTCCAATTTTCGGTTGAAAAGGCATATACAGTCAAATATTTTACACCAATCTTGTTGCAATATCTTGCTATTGTTTTAAATGTTGCCGCACCGGCAGAATGGCCTGCCGAGGTAGGCAATCCTCTTTTCTTTGCCCAGCGACCGTTTCCATCCATAACAATTGCTATATGGTTGGGTATTTTTATATTCGGCTGTATATCCGGTAATTTTTTCTTTGAAAAGAGTTTCACTTTGCTGCTCCTTTTAAAAATTGGGGACTGCAACAACTATGCCACAGTCCCTAATGCAAAATTAGATTTCAAGTATCTCTTTTTCCTTTGCAGCAGCAATATCTTCAATAGACTTGCTGTACTTATCGGTAAGCTTCTGAATATCGTTCTCACCTTTTTTAGCATCGTCCTCGGTGAGCTCTGAATTCTTTTTCATTCCTTTGATTTTTTCAATGGCATCACGACGGATAGAACGGATAGCTACCTTTGCATCCTCAGCCATACGCTTAATATCTTTAACAAGCTCTTTTCTGCGCTCTTCAGTAAGAGGCGGAAAATTAAGGCGAATGCTCTTGCCGTCGTTAATGGGGGTAATGCCTATATCAGAAACTAAAATTGCCTTTTCAATAAGCTTGAGAATAGAAGCATCCCAAGGTTGAATAAGCAAAGATCTAGCTTCTACAACAGAGACAGATGCCATTTGTGTGACCGGTGTGGGAGCACCGTAATAATCAATGCTGAGCTTATCTAAAATACCGGGATTAGCTCTGCCGGCACGAACTGCAGCATATTCCTTCTCTAATGAGGCAACCGATTTGCCCATCTTTTCTTCTGCTACTCTGATTACTTCTTTCATAAAAATATCCTCCTGTAATTACTCGACTATTGTTCCGATTTTTTCACCCTGAACAGCGCGAAGTATATTGTCAGGGTCATCAAGGTTAAACACCAAAATCGGAATATTGTTATCAAGACACATTGCGGCAGCGGTGGTATCCATAACACCGAGGTGCTTTTCAACGACCTCAGCAAGACTCATGCTGTCAAACATCTTTGCGTCGGGATTTTTGCGGGGGTCACTGTCATAAACACCGTCAACATTGGTTGCTTTAAATATAACCTGTGCCTCTATTTCGCAGGCACGCAGTGCAGCAGCCGAATCGGTTGAACAGAAGGGATTGCCTGTACCGCAACCAAAAATTACAACGCGGCCTTTTTTAAGATGGTTTATTGCACGGTTGCGAATGTATGGTTCGGCCACCTCGTGCATTGCAATGGCAGTTTGTACGCGATTTTCAACGCCAAGCTGATCAAAGGCATCGCCTATAGCAAGGGCGTTGATTGCCGTGGCCAACATTCCCATATGGTCGGCACGGGTGCGATCCATCTTACCGCTTGTTCTACCACGCCAAAAGTTGCCGCCACCAACAACAATGCCAACCTGAACGCCCAAAGCAACAACCTTTTTAATGCTTTCGCAAACCTTCAAAACGGTATCAAAATCAAGACCTGTGCCTTTATCACCGGCCATTGCTTCGCCGCTTAATTTTAATAAAATTCTATCATATTTCACAGACATACGCATACCTCCGCCATTTTTATCTATTTTACAATAATTCTGATCGATTGTAAAGAGTATTATGTCAATTAACTCAATAAAAAATGCCGAAAGATTTCTCTTTCGGCATTTTTATAGTAATATTAATTATTTTACCATGCTTGCAACTTCAGCAGCAAAGTCATCCTCACGCTTCTGAATGCCCTCGCCCTTCTCGTAACGAACAAAATCAACAACCTTGATTTCTCCGCCGAGCTGCTTGGCAACAGAGTTGATATACTCAAGAACGGTCATAGCGCCATCCTTAACGAACTTCTGCTCAACAAGGCAATTTTCTTCATAGAATTTGCCCATCTTACCTGCAACAATCTTTTCAAGAACTGCATCGGGCTTGCTTGCCATCTTAGGATCTTCTTTCATCTGAGCAACAAGAATTGCCTTCTCATGATCAAGTGCATCGGCAGGAACAGATGCCTTATCAAGATAGCCGGGATTAACGGCAGCAATCTGCATACAAATGTCTTTGCCCATTGCCTTAAACTCTGCGGTAGCAGCAATTTCTGCAGTAGTCTCAAACTTAGCGATAACACCAATTTTACCGCCTGCATGAACATAGTTAGCAACATAACCGTCCAAACGAGCAAAACGGCGAACCTTCATATTCTCACGAACAACGAGGAAATAATCCTGTACCATTTCTTCAACAGTCTTACCGTTGGCAGAGCACTTCAAAAGAGCATCAACATCAGCGGGGTTCTGATCAAGAGCGATCTGAGCAATAGCATTACACAAATCCTTAAAGCCGTCACCACCGGCAACGAAGTCGGTCTCTGAGTTAACCTCAACAACAACGCCTGCAGTTTCACCTGCAATAGCTGCTACAAGGCCTTCTGCTGCAATACGGCTTGCCTTCTTAGCGGCGTTTGCAAGGCCCTTTTCACGCAAATAGTCGGTTGCTTTGGCCATATCGCCATCACACTCAACAAGAGCTTTTTTACAATCCATCATTCCGCAGCCGGTCTGTTCACGCAGCTGCTGTACGTCTTTAGCAGTGAAATTCATAATCTTTTCCTCCAAATCTTATTACTACAAAAGATGCCCGCTTAAATTGGCGGGCATCATAATTTACCGAAAATTACTCGGCAGCTTCAGCATCGGCAGGTGCCTCTGCCTCAACAGCGGCAGAGCCCTGAACGCCCTGTTTGCCCTCAAGAACAGCATCAGCCATAGTAGCGGCAATCAACTTAACTGCACGGATAGCATCGTCGTTACCGGGAATTACATAGTCAATCTCATCAGGATCGCAGTTGGTATCAACAATAGCAACGATCGGAATGTTGAGCTTCTTAGCTTCAGAAACTGCAATTCTTTCCTTGCGGGGGTCAACAATGAAGAGTGCACCGGGGAGCTTCTTCATGTTCTGGATACCACCCATAAATTTCTCGAGCTTTTCAATCTCGAGCTTGAGCTTGATAACTTCCTTCTTGGGAAGAAGATCAAAGGTGCCATCCTCTTGCATTTTGCGAAGCTGATTAAGACGCTTAATGCGAAGGGTGATGGTGTTGAAGTTGGTCATCATACCGCCAAGCCATCTTGCATCAACATAAGGCATTTCGCAACGGATTGCTTCTTCCTTAACTGATTCCTGGGCCTGCTTTTTGGTGCCAACAAACAAAATGTCTTTGCCTTCAAGAGCAAGATCGCGAACGAAGTTGTAAGCAACCTCAAGATTCTTTACGGTCTTCTGAAGGTCGATAATGTAGATACCGTTGCGCTCTGCAAAGATATACTCTGACATTTTGGGGTTCCAGCGTCTGGTCTGATGACCAAAATGGACGCCTGCTTCGAGAAGCTGTTTCATAGATACTACTGACATGACAAATATCCTCCTTTTAGTTTTTCCTCCGCTGCGAATCAGCCCGTACGCCCACCGAAAAAACCGGCACCGGGGCACAGTCTCGCAACGTGTGTATTTTGTCACCAGAGGATTATACCACACTTATTTTAGTTTTGCAAGTACTTTTTTTCATTTTTATCTTGCTTTTGTGCCAAAAACGCCCTTACTGCGATGAGGTATATGAGCACAATTAACCAATACGGTATCCTCCCCTATTACTTCTATATCCGACCAAGGTATTGTCAAATCATCATCTCGACCTATTACCCCAAGCAAACGAGGACGGCCATAAACAACTATGGCAGTCACCTTTGCGGTTTCTGTATCAAACTCTAAATCACCAACCGGGCCAAGCAGACTGCCGTCTCTGACGCAAACAACCTCTTTGTTTTTTAAATCGAATATTCTGCAAATCATAAAATACCCCCCTGCAAATTATATGCAGGAGGGCTAAGCATTTAGTTATTTATCTCTGAATTTACTGCTGCGTACCGGATGACGGAGCTTGCGCAATGCCTTTGCCTCTATCTGGCGAATACGCTCACGAGTAACCTGGAACTGTTCACCAACCTGCTCAAGGGTGTGGCATCGGCCGTCAACAAGTCCAAAACGCAAACGGATAACCTGCTCTTCACGGGGAGTAAGTGTTTTAAGAACGTTGTCTATATCTTCATTAGTTATGGTTTTAAGTGCAGCATCATCCGGCGCCAATGCGTCCTCATCACGGATAAAATCCATCAATCGACTGTCTTCTTCGGGGCCTATGGGAGTTTCCATAGAAACAGTCTCTTGAGCGACACGCATAATTTCGCGCACACGCTCAACGGGCAAATCCATTGCCTGGGCGATCTGCTCTTCAGACGGTTCACTGCCGTTTTCGTGCAAAAGCTGGCTTTGAACCTTCTTAAGTCGATTAATTGTCTCTACCATATGGACAGGAATACGTATTGTACGGGCTTGATCTGCAATAGCTCTGGTTATTGCCTGACGAATCCACCAAGTTGCATAGGTAGAAAACTTGAAGCCCTTGGTGTGGTCAAACTTTTCAACGGCTTTTATAAGGCCAACATTACCTTCTTGAATAAGATCAAGAAAATGCATACCTCTGCCTACGTAACGCTTTGCGATGCTTACAACCAAGCGAAGGTTGGCCTCGGTCAATCGCTTTTTGGCGTTTTGGTCACCATCAATAATGCGAGTAGCCAAGCTAACCTCTTCATCAGGTGAAAGAAGAGGTACACGGCCGATTTCTTTAAGATAAAGCTTAACAGGGTCATCAAGAGAAACGCTGTCAATATTAAGAGCGTCTTCTAAATCCTCTGCTTCTGCCTCTTCCATCTCGAGATCTTCCGCAGTGGGCTCATCGGCCATTACATCAATATCAAGGTCAAGCACGGGAGAATCATCATCAATATCGCTTATGCCCAGATGGGCGCTTGCTTTATCAATGTCAAATTCACCTTTAGTATAATCCAACTCGTCTTTCATATTTACTACTCTCCATTCTTTGGTTTACCCATTCTTTTTATATTTTCCGCCCATTCGTCATCAGACATTGACGACGGGTCTTGCAGGACGGTTTTTGCCTTTTCATCTCGCATCACGGCGATGCTGTCTTTCAATTGCTTTTCAGCAACATCGCCTCCTGCTCTGCGATTAAACATCATTACGATTTCGCCCATTTCATCAGGAGCAAAATCAGCACTGAACAATCCAAAATCCGGCTGCGCCCCCGATTGAATCACCGCCACCAATCGTTCAAAAATGCGGCGGTTAAAATCGGTAACAAAATCCTCGGATTTAAGACCGCACTCCCTGAAAAATTCGGGGTGATTATAAATAACGCTGAGAGCCGTTTCCTCCGCAACACAAGCTCGCTTACGTTGTGTTTTTTGAGGATTGGCCGATTTAACATCGCTTTGCCCACTGACAATTTTTGCCGTTCTGCGTTTTTCGGCCGCCCTTGTTCCTATTTTTATTGCTCGGTCAACCGACTGCTTAAACACCCGCAAAGGAATATCAAATCTTTCAGCAATCTGGCTTGAATATATTTCGCGGGCTATGGGGTCGTCCACTTTTGAGAGTATCGACGCGGCCGCTCTTAAATATTCAAGCTTCCCGTTATCAGAGGCCAAATTATGGTTATTTTCTTCGCTTTTAAGCTTATACTCAATCTCATTACCTGCGTCGTTAACCAAATTAGAAAAAACCGCAGACCCGTGTTTGCGAATAAACTCGTCGGGGTCTTTTTCATCCGGCAAGCGCACCACTCGCACCTTCATTCCTGTTTTGCCGAGAATTTCAATAGTGCGGTTGGTTGATTTTTCACCTGCAGCATCAGAATCCATAACAACAACAATTTCATCCGTATAACGAGAGAGCAATTTTGCCTGGTCATCGGTAAAGGAGGTTCCGCAAGCTGCTACGGCATTATCAAAGCCCGCTTGGTGCATTGCAATAACATCCATATATCCCTCGCAAAGAATAATCTCTTTATGCTTTGAGTTTTTTGCAAAGTTAAGTGCAAAGGCATTGTTGGTTTTTTTATAAACAGGTGTATCTGATGTGTTTATGTATTTTGCAGAAGATTCATCACCCGGCAGCTTTCTGCCGCCAAAAGCAATTACGTTACCCCTTAAGTCAATAATCGGAAACATCACTCGACGGCTGAAACGATCAAAATAACCGTTACCGCTTTTACGCTTAACTATAAGATTGGCCTGCAGCATTATATCTTCGCTGAAGCCCTCTTTTTTCAGGTGCTTGTACAACGCATCCCACGAATCTGGGGCATAGCCCAAGCCAAAATGGCGTATGGTCGATGCCGACAGTTTTCGAGTTTGAGCAAAATACTCAATGCCACGCTTGTCAGAATCATCAAAAAGCTTTGAATGAAAAAACCTTGCTGCCGCTCGGTTGACCTCGTAAATTTTAAGGCGAAGCTTTTGCATTGAATCGTCATAGCCGTCGGTAGGCACCTGCAGGCCCGAACGATCAGCCAGAGTACGAACCGCCTCCATATAATCAAGGTTTTCGATTCTCATTACAAAATTTATAACATCTCCACCTGCTCCGCAGCCAAAGCAATAGAAGGAGTTCGTTTGAGTATAGACGGTAAAAGAGCCCGTCTTTTCATTATGAAATGGGCACAATCCAACAAGGGTGTTGCCTCTTCTGCGCAATGAAACATACTGCGAAATAACCGACTCCACTTCATTTCTGGCTGTCAGCTCGGTAATAAAAGACTCATTAAGTCGCACTATGTTTCACTCCTTTTCTTATAAAAGTTAATATTCCCAACTGTGAGGGACAAACAAATCTGTAAATGTCAATGTTGCATATCGGTCAGTCATACCTGCTATATGGTCAATAGCTGCCCGTTCAACACCTTCACGCTCTCTTATAGCGTTATATTCTTGCGGAAGCTTATTTGCGTTGCGAACGTAATAGCTAAACAACCACCTAATCATATCTGACACCTTATACTCTTCACTTTTGGCAATAGGATTAGTATAAACATTGTCAAATAAAAACTTATGAAGCTGATCGTATTTTTCAAAAAAATCGGGCTCCATAACAATATCATCCTTGCTGGCACGAACAATCGAACTAACCAGCGTGTCTATACGTTCACTTTTTGAAAAGCCGAGCTTTTGACGTATACCAAGAGGAATATCCTCTTCACTTAATATGCCTGCTCGAACAGCATCATCAATATCGTGGTTTATGTAGGCGATTCTGTCGGCCATACGAACAATTCTGCCCTCAAGAGTAAAGGCCTGTTCACCGGAGGTGTGACGCTCAATGCCATTAAGCACCTCTGCTGTAAGATTAAGACCGTTGCCATCCTTTTCGATAAATTCTACTACTCTTACGCTTTGCTCATAATGCTTGAAGCCCGTTTCAGAGCAGTCATTAAGAGCGCGCTCGCCTGCATGTCCAAACGGAGTATGTCCCAAATCGTGAGCAAGAGCAATAGCTTCGGTTAAATCTTCATTAAGGGCCAGAGCTCGCGCAATTGTTCTGGCGATTTGAGCTACCTCAAGAGTATGGGTAAGTCTCGTGCGGTAATGATCGCCTTCGGGAGAAAGAAAAACCTGAGTTTTATGCTTTAGGCGGCGAAAGGCCTTACAATGAATTACACGGTCTCGGTCTCTCTGAAAGCACGTGCGCAAATCACATTCGGTCTCAGCTTTTTTGCGTCCTCTTGAGTTATCTGAAAAAGCGGCTGCAGAGCATAATGTTGCCCGTTCTGCCGCTTCTATTCTTTCACGCACACTGCTCACAATTGAACACCTCGTTAATTTTTTTGCTTTCTGTATATATTATTCGACAAAAGATGCAAATACCCTTTATTTTTTTATAAATCTTGTTGCTTATATCTTTCATTCAAAATTTCTACGGAGCATTTTCCTCCCGTTGCATCGGTTACAGCGCTGCACAAATATCCGTAATTCTCACATTTTATGCAAAAATGTATTTCAACCGCATCGGTAAAAACGGGATCAACATCCATAGCGCCCTTTGATGCAAGCATAGAATTGAGCTTGCCGTACAAATGATAATCACTCTTGATAACACAGTCATAAACAGGTACCATTGCAATTCTGCCTGCGGCTTTTACCGCAAGAGACGCACTGTGAGAATAGGCCCTCACCAATCCTCCGCCGCCAAGCAATACTCCGCCAAAATATCTGGTTGTTACCACACAAACATCGGTAGTGTCGGATTTTACTATTGCATCAAGGGTAGGTATGCCTGCAGTGCCCTGGGGCTCTGAATCGTCAGAGTATCTGCGAACATTGCCTTCGCGCAAAGAATAGGCATAAACATTATGAGTAGCATCCCAATATTTTGAACGGCGCGAATTGATAAAATCAATCGCCTCTTGCTCGTTTGCAACAGGAATAGCGGCACAGATAAATCTTGACCGCTTTTCTACATACTCATCTTCACCGAACTGTCTGACAGTTTGATAGGCCTTAAGTTCCATTTGTGTCGCCCCCTTTTTGATAATAGGAAAAGTTCCGCAACCTATAATGGATGCGGAACTGCTTTGAACTGTTATAAAGATTAATCAGCGAGATTTTGACGCTTCTTAAATCTGTCTACTCGTCCACCGGTGTCAACCAGCTTCTGCTTACCGGTAAAGAAAGGATGGCAGTTCGAGCAAATGTCGAGACGGATGCCCTCTTTAGTGGAGCGGGTTTCAAACTCAGCGCCGCAGGCACATCTTACAACAACCTTCTCATACTTGGGATGGATTCCCTCTTTCATCGTAGTCACCTCTTTCTCATATTTTCACGTTAACGAATGAATGATACCACATTGAAATGATAATTGCAAGAGTTTTTTTAATTTTTTTTTACATTTTAATGTTAAATAACTACTTCAACCGTCTTATTAAGCCAAAAAGAGTATATCAGACACCTTTTAATCGGCATACTGTAATTGGCTGAAAAAGCGCGCGCATAAAGCTGCAGCTGCTTTGTGTATCGATCAATCAGCTCTTTCTCATCAATGTTTCGGTCGGTTTTAAAATCGACAACCGTTATACCGGCATCATCAAACAAAACGCAGTCAGCGACGCCTTGCAATATCACCGTTTCATCACCGTTACATTCAGAATCAATTTCACTGACGGGAAGCTCGTAAATAAATTTGCCCTCACGTATCACACGCTTTGCCTTTAAGATTTCTGCACACAAATCGCTTTTGAAAAAAGCGGCAACTGCGGATTCATCTACACCATCGGCCTGGCGAGAGGTAAGCTTACCCTGCTCAACAAGAAGTTCTGTCTCTTTTGTTATGCTTTGCATAGCTCTTTCATAGTCAGCATAACACATAAACCTATGCGTTGCCGTTCCTCGTTCTGCCGGTGTCATTCCGTCGCGGTTTAAAAATGCAGGACGCGCTGTGCAGACAAACTCGTCAGAATTCACATCTTTGGCCAATGCAGATACCGAGTATTTAGATTCAATTTTAAGCAAGCTCTCGTATGGATAACAATAATCAAGCTTATCTGACAAATCAATTTCAATCGGCTCAGCTTTATATGATTCGTAATCACTGCAGGAAATTGAGTCGCTGTTTATAATCTTGACAGCAACGGTTCCCTTTCCGTCTGTATTTCTTAACGGCACATCAACCTGAGCATACTCACGCATGGGTGCCCCGTCGGGATGCATCAAAAGAGCCACATACAACCACTCAGACAAAGACCTCATATTTTGCACCGAATAAGGAGCAACCTTGGCACCGTCATCGTCCTCAACAACATCGGGAAGAACCGATTGCAGCTTTTTGGCAAGATTCTTTTCGGCCGACATAACAACAAGTTTTTCTTGTGCTCTGGTCATAGCAACGTAAAGCAAGCGCATTTCTTCTGCCACCGAGGCCTTAATCTCCATATTAGCTATGATTTTTCGAGCAAAAGTATCATAACGTATTGCCTTTTCACTGTCGCATACACGCATACCAATGCCGCCTTGCTCGTGCATTACAAGACCGGCGGAAGCATCTCTCAGATTGAATTTAGACTCAAGTGCCGCAACTATACATACAGGTGCCTGTAATCCCTTAGACTTATGAACAGTCATAACTCTTACAGCATCTTCGGTGTCAACAGCAGTTCCACCTGTAATATCGCTGTTGCTGTTTGCCACTCTTTCAACATATCTTAAAAACGAAGTAAGACCCTTATAGCCGTTTTGCTCATAGGTAGCTGCAAACTCTGTAAGCAGCAGTAAATTCGCCTTGCGTGAGGCACCATCATCCATTGCTCTGGCAATAGCCAGCAAGCCGGTGTCATCATAAATTTTTGTAATAAGTCGGTCAGAGGGCAGCGTTGCAGCCCACGAACGATATTTAGCCATCATATCCAAAAATCGAGCACACTTGGAACTATGCTTGGCGGCCTCAAGAAGTGAAGAGTAAATGGATTCTTCCCTCTTACCTATTCTGATTTGCGCAATTTCATCCGCATCAAAGCCAAAAACAGGTGACATTAGTGCAGAAAGCAACGGAATATCTTTTAAAGGATTATCAATTGCCTGCAGCAATGACATAATAATCATTATTTCTGTTCTTGAATAGTAATCTGTTTTAAGCTCTGCCAACACAGGAATATTTCTCGCCCTCAAAGCTGAAACAACGGTCACGCTGTTTGACTTGTAGGAGCGGAGCAAAATCAAGAAGTCGCTGTATTTTACGTCTCGCAATCCGCCTTTTCCGTCGCTGACCTGCATTTTTTGCTCAACACAATCTTTAATATATGATGCTATATGAGCGCTCTCGTCCTCAAAGGTTCCGTTATCAATAAGGTGCACCTCTGCGCCACAATCTGCATTATCTGCCAGTCCGGTTGCAATGGGATCAAGCCAATCTCCGGGCAAATAGTCAATTTGAGAGCTTTGTCGAGTCATTAGGGCATCAAAGACATAGTTTGCAAAATCGCATATGGCAGGTCGACTTCTGAAATTACCGCTGAGAATTATTTTCGATGGATATGTAACATCATCAAAATCAGGAAATTCATCCCTCATTTTTATGAAGTTCAAAGGATTTGCGTGTCTAAATCGGTAAATGCTTTGCTTAACATCTCCCACCAAAAACATATTTTGTCCATCGTTAGATAAAGCGTTGAAAATAGCGTTTTGTAAATCGTTGGTATCTTGATACTCGTCAACCATAACCTCTTTATATCGGGTTGTCAGCTCCTTTGCTTCGGGTCTGATAGCCAGCTGACCGTCAATATCCTCGCAGAGAACCTGAAGGGTTTTGAGTTCCACATCCGAGAAGGTCATATAACCCTTATCCTGCTTTATTTTATCAAACCGTTCTCTGAAAAGCTTAACCAAACGAACAAGAGTCTTTACCTGCTTGCCTGCGGTTTTTATATCTAAAACAGTTTCGTTTTTATCAAAGGCAAATATATCTTTGTATTTTTTAACCTCATCGCGAACCTCATCCACAACGGCCTTTGCTCTATCTTTGATATAAGCATCAGAATTCTTACTTGCCCTGCCAATTTCGGGTAAAGAGTAATATTTAAGCACCGTATGAAGCCCGTCATAATCCTTCTTTTCGCCACAATCGAACAAGGCACCCAGCAAATCAATAAGCGCGACAGTTATGGGATAATAGTTTGCATACACCACATCATTTTGCTCTATAAGAAGCAAAACCCTGTTAAGAGCATAAAGGTAGTGTTTTGTCATCGCAGTTATGTCTTTGCATACATACTCAAGCCAAAAGTCAAAGCCGGCAGCTTCACAGTCATACATCCTGCAAACACCATCAAGCCATCGGTCAGGCATTGGCAGTGAGCAAATATGCTTATAAATTTCGGTAACGGCTTTTTTTGCGTCTTTATCAACCGTCTCGCTGTTCATAGACACAAGCAATTCGGCATAAGCTTCAAAATCTTCTTTTGCCAACAGATCATAAGCCGCCGTCGCAGCTTCGTCAATAAGCACCTCTTCTTGCTCACCGGTGAGTATTTTGAAGTTCGGTTCAACGCCTGCTGCAACAAAATTTTCCCGTAGAAAATCTATACAAAATCTATCAATAGTAAATATCGAAGCATTGTCAACCGACAGCTTTTGCTCCAAAAGACGTTTGTTATCCGGTTGCTCCAGGGATGCCTCAGAAAGCAAAGTATATATGCGTTCGCGCATTTCACCTGCTGCTGCATTAGTAAAAGTAACAATGAGCATATCGGTGATATCTATTGGAGCGGATTCATCGGTAATTCGCTTAAAAACACGGTTGGCAAGAACAGCCGTTTTGCCCGAACCTGCCGCGGCAGATACCAAAACAGCACCCTTGGCCTTGAGAGCCAGCTCTTGCTGAGGTGTAGGATTAAACTTGGCCACCAATCTCACTCCTTCTTAGTTTTTCGATTGCTTCTTCAGGTTTAAGTTTTTCTACCTTGCCGTGGTCGGCTTCATCGCTTATCAAGCAGACCGAGCGATAGTTACAATATTTGCATACGCTCTTGCTTGACACGCTGTCGGTTGGCCTTATATCAGCACAGCCCGAAAGAATGCTGTTGCCGGCTTTTTTCAGCATTTCAACAACCAATTTGCCAACCAATTCAAGATCTGCCGCTTCAATTACACTGTTCTTTTTACCATCCGGAGCATATGGAACAAATCGACCGGAAAGCTCTTTATCCATTGCCGTTAATGAAACAGCATCATCGGCCAAAAGCCCATTCATTCGCATATCAGCATCCATCTTTTTGATGTTTGCCAGCTCATCCTTGTCGGAGGTTGTGTGAATAGGTCTTTTTGAAGGCATATACAAAATACCTGCAGGAACAGCGCCCTTATAGCTTCCGCTATTAGTAAGGGTGAAAAGGTAAATAAGCATTTGCATATTCATGCCGTAAAAAACATCGGATAAATCAAACTGCTTTCCACCGCTTTTATAATCTACTATTCTCAGGTACTTTTTACCCTCTGATTCAAATATATCAACACGGTCAACTTTGCCGGTCAAAACAAGATTTCCCTCATCAAGAGGCACCTGAAGAGCAGGATTTTCGTCACTGCCGATATATAGCTCACATTGTTTGGGGTCATAGTCGCTGACACTGAACTCTTTACCCAGTCTGGCAATCACGTGGTCAAGTAAAAGAGCAATCCTTTCAAGCATAAAAAGTAAAGCAATGTCAAGTGTGTCATATCCTCCAAGAGTTATATCAGCATATTGGCGCACGAGCCGTGCAATCTCACTGCGGCGCTCTTCACCGCTTATTGTCGCAAGTCCTTTGCCATGGGTCTGCACTGCTTTTTCAAGCACATAGTGCACCAATGTTCCTCGTCGCATCACATCCATTTCGGCAGAATTAATCGGCTTAGCCGACACTCCGTATTCACAAAAGAAGCTGAATGGGCACTTGGCAAACTGTTCTGCCTTTGATGCCGACATATGAATGCTCTTACCATACAAAGCTCGGGCGGTTTTTGGAGTTATGTCAACCTTTCTTACACCAAGGTCGGTAACAAGCTCAGGGGCCTCAATCCCCCTACTGTCAAGTTGACGGTAAAGAGACTCTGCATAAACGCAGTAGGCATCTGATGCAACAAGCTCTATTGCAGGCAAAACGCCCTCAAACCTATCCATAGCTGTGTCGCGATATTTGAGGGTAGTTACTCCGTTAATATTATTTTGAATAAGTTTGATAAATTCAGAAGGGGTACCCTCACCGTCACCCGTAACGGTATGATATGTTATATAAATCTTATGGGAAGCGCTGCTCAAAGCGGTATATACATAATACCTTTCATCAACGGCGGCGTTGATGCGGTAATCAGGCAAACGCAACTGATGACTGATTATTTTTTGGCGCTCATCAAAGGTAAGCAACCCTCCTTTGACTGCAGGTCGGGGAAATTCACCGTAATTAGCGCCGACAATAAATGTTATTTTAGGATTGCCTGCTCTGATTCGGTCGGCAGAGCCAATAATAACCTCATCAATTCTGTCGGGAATTGCGCCTATATCGCAGGTGTTGAGCATAAGCTCAAACAAATCGCAAAACTCGTCCGTATCACAAACATCGCCTTCGAAAACCTTAACAATATTGTCTATGCAATTAATAAGAGCGTCCCAGCTTCTGCGATGAAGGTCTGCATAATAAAACTCGCCGTGTTCATCAAATCGGGCCGCATACTGCTTTAGTGCTTTATCAGCGCCGGTTTCAATAAGCAAATCGTATACGCCGCGGCAAACGACCTTAATATCTTCAGAAACCAAGGCAGCATTCAAGCGTATAATAGGTTCAATAATCCTTTCTCTCGCGCCATTTATGCGCTTAAGAGCATCCGCGTCGAACTTTTCTTCCAATCCATTGGGGTTTTCGGTCCAATCGTTATACCATTTTGATCCGTTTTTGCCCCACATAAGTGCATAGTTTTCAAGCTCTGACGCCTCTTCGACAGAAATTGGTGACAAGGGAGATTTAATAAAAGGCAATATGCTTTCATTTCGAATGCTTCCCTTTGCACATTCAATAGCGCACAAAACAAAACGGAACAGCGCCAAAGAGGATGCGTCCACCCTCATATCGCTAAAGCAAGGCACGTTGTAATGACCGAAGGCATCAACTATTGTATTGTGATAGGCGTTTATATCTCTTGCAATAACCGCAAAATCGCGATAGCGCATATTCTCAGTGCGCACAAGGCGACGAATGGTTGAAGCAACATAGTCGGCCTCTTCATATCTTGTTGGGCAAGAGCAGATAATCACATCTCCGTCGACACCTTCACCAATGCTTTCGCCACGCACAAGCTGCTCAACAGCACTCACTCCAGAACCGTTAAAGCGAAAGTTGTTTGACACCTGTTGAGGCGATGCCACAGCAACACCGCACTCATTGGCAATATCGATAATGCGAGACACAGCCCTCTTGTTGTTAGAGAAGAGGCCCATACCATTATCGGCATCATTAAGAGAATCGGTACAAATGGTTAAATAAACATCCTTTGCGCTGCGAATAATGCGCTCAATAATTCGGTATTGCTGCTCGGTAAAATCAGTAAAAGAGTCAATGCACACCGTGCGGTCTTTAAAACAATCCACCTCGTTAAGCTGTTCATACAATCGGTCAAGAGTATCTAAAGAGTCGCTGAACCGCCGATTAAGCATGCCCTCATAAACCGAAAGAATGAGAGAGATATCTTGAAGCTTTTCTGTCACTGCACCATTCAGCTTAGGAGCCACGCGTACAAAATCCTCCGTACTGACAAGACTGCGTTTCATTTCAGAGTGCAGATCAATAAGATTTTTGCAAAATTCTTTATTATTAACTACGTTGCCATAGATATGCAAAGTTTCTTTAACGCTGCGAGCGGCACGGCTCATCATAAGCAGCTTCACACCTTCATCGGCAACCGAAACAGCATCCGCACCGCAAAGAGCAGCAACACTTCGAGCGAGAGAGGTAAAACTTGCAACCTCAACAACATCTGCAGAAGCGCCGCCGAGCAAACGCAGCATAGCTCGTTCATTTTCATAGTTGTTCTGCTCAGGCACAAGCAAAACAATTCCCTTTTCGCCCGATTCAACAAACTGCGCAATCAGGTTATGCAAATGCCAAGTTTTGCCCGAACCGGCTGTTCCGTATATAATTTTAAGCAAACAAATCACCTCAAAAAGCATTATAGCGGGTGTTGTGCGCCAAAAATGGCACAAACCCCTTGAAAGCCAAGCTGTCAAGGGGTTTCAATTTATAACAAATATACGCCTGAAGCCAATCGAACAACCTGGTTTTCACCCGATTTGATATATTGGTAAACCGGCTCGTTAAAGGTAGCATACTTTTCAACCGTGTAGGTTTCAGTATCAACAATTTCAATACAGTTGCTGGCACTGTTACATACAACCAGTTTGCCACCGTCTGCATACAAACCGCAAGGACGTGAAAAAGCATTGTCCTTTTTACTGCCGATTCTCAGCTCTTCACGAATAGTACGGGCGTTGTACCTGAGTATGGTATCGCCATCGGGGAATGAAATCCATACAGAGCGGCCTATGCAAACCACATCACAAGGGCCAAACTCTTTATATTTAAGTGTACCCGACCAAACGCGCAAAGCTTGCTCATCATAAACCACGCCCTCACCGGTGGGATAAATAAACAAACATCTGCCATCGGGCAAATAGGCGCTGTGTTGATTAACAAAGTCGTGAAGATTGGGGGTAAATATGGTGAAGTTTTCACCGAACTTACCTCTTAGATAAACCTCTCGAGAAACCTTTGAAATCTGTTTTGTGGAATAATCGTAGTATTTGTAAGAAACAATCGCCTGATCGTCAAAGCATTGCTCGGTAACAACCATAATCACACCGTCAGGGGCTCCGACTATTTGAACCGCCTTATCATCAAATATCTGTTGCACTTTATTAGTCCTCCAAAATAGGTATTGTAACGCTTTACACCATATATTGTATATAATACACCAAAACTACACACCGGTCAACCTTTTTATTATATTTGGTTATAGTTTTATTAACTTGTAAATATAATAGATAAGCAAAACAATTTATAAATAATTTAAATTTGGTATTGACAAATCAATCAATATTTAATATAATATGATGCGTTGACACGGTGCCATGGCCAAGTGGTAAGGCAAAGGTCTGCAAAACCTTTATTCCCCAGTTCAAATCTGGGTGGCACCTCCAAACGAAAATCCGTTCTCTTTTGAGGACGGATTTTTGTTTGTATTATTCATTTTTCAATATTCATCATTCATTATTCATTAAGAGAGAACGGATTTTCGAATGAATAATGAAAAATGGAGTCGCACAGCTAATGAATAATGAATAATTATTGCGGCTTCGCCGCTTTTATGCTATAATACACATAAAGGTTGGTGATGAGATGAAAAGGATTTTCCTATTAACTATTTCTTTGTTGCTTTTATTTTCGCTTACTGGTTGTTTTGTAAGATTTTATATTGAACCACAAATAACCGAAGGTGAGTTTCCGTTTGTTTTAGAATATGAAATGGATGGAGAAAGATATTTAATTGAAGATACGGTTGTTTGTTCTTTTGCCGGCTATGACCCATCAAATCCTTTTACAATGTACCCTGAGCGAGAATGGGCTGAATCACTAAAAAGCGGAAAAGAAAGAATAGCGTTAATAGAATTTGAGGAAAACACAGAATCGTTTTTTGTAGAAGGTAGAATAAATTATGAACATAGGGTTATTCTTGAGTACGGCAGAGCTGCATACTACATGGGCGATTCCGATGGTTTCTTATATCGTGAACCTTGTATAAGATATTATGAAAGCTATTATAATGAGGATACCGAAATGCCAGACTCATCGTTTAAAACTTTAACAAATGAAGAATTAGAAAAGTATTTTGGAATAAAAATTATAAGGTTTAAATTTAGTGAGCCAATTGAAAATAAATTTGAATAATATTAAAGAAAATCAGTTTTTTACCCAGTTCTTTTTCGGACACGAATGACAAACGAAAATCCGTTCTCTTTTGAGGACGGATTTTTATTTGTATTATTCATTTTTCAATATTCATCATTCATTATTCATTAAGAGAGAACGGATTTTCGAATGAATAATGAAAAATGAAGTCGCCCTACGGCTGATGAATAATGAATAAGTATTGCGGCTTTACCGCTTTTATGCTATAATACATCCAAGGGAGTGATTGTATGAAAAAGTTAATAGCTATTTTTATGTGTCTGGTAATGTGTTTATCTTTTGTCGGTTGCAATAATTCTGAAAAGCAAAACAGTGAGGCAAAAGAACTTTTACAAAAAGTTTTAGATAATGAGCAAAACTTTTCTTATAAATGTATGGTATTTGATAAAGTTACTGAAGAAAGCTTGAAAGAATTTAGATTTCGCACAGAGTACAATGCTTTAAATCCGTTTATTCCACAAGGATATGCTTATGTTGATTTTGATTCAGATGGTTTAGAGGAATTGGTAATTGTAGATGCCACGCTGAAATTTTTTCTTATTCTTCGATATGATAACAAAAATGTGAATGGGTATATTCTTGAAAATATTAGTTTACAAGATATTAAGACGGACGGCAGTTTTTTAAGCGTTAGATATAATAGTTATACTGCAATAAGTAGAGTTTCTTTTGAGGAACTTGACTCTGTAGTAACAAATCTTGCATACAAGGATGATTCGGCAAATACATATCAGTTGAATCAAAAGTCTGCCACAAAGGATGAAGTTGAAAAGTATTTTGATGATTGGAATGAAAATACAACCAAAATTTCTTGGGTTACAATAAAATAGAAGAAAATCCTCGGTTTTCGCCCGGTTCTTTTTCGGACACGAAAGACAAAAGAAAATCCGTTCTCTTTTGAGGACGGATTTTTGTTTGTATTATTCATTTTTCAATATTCATCATTCATTATTCATTAAGAGAGAACGGATTTTCGAATGAATAATAAAAAATGAAGTCGCCCTACGGCTGATGAATAATGTATAATTGTTGCACTTCGTGCAAATTTTTGTTAAACTTATCCTAAGGCGGTGATTGGATGCTTATGGTTCTTAAAAGATTGTTAAAAAAGAGTGAAGCAGCATTTAAGGTTGATGAGCCTGACATTGAGTTGACTGTTTCAGTATCTGAATGTCTTAAGCAATTAAAATCTGCCAACATTAATTACAACAAGGTTTGTAGAGGATATGTTGTGTTCTCGGCAAATCTTTTCGGCGGTTTAGATCTGATGGTTGGGTTGCACTACAAAGGCGCTTTTGTTGAATATATTGAGATTTTTAGGCCCATTGAGCAATACAATTTGCCTGATTATGATATTAACAAATCCTTTTCTGAAATACACGATGCAATAGTTTCTGTTTACGGAAAGCCCAGTGCCGAAAAGCCGAAATATGCGGATGGATTTCCTTCTGAAAGATGGATTGGCAGAAATTACGTAATTGACCACTATGTTTTTGACAGATTTGGTCCTGAGGAGCACACGCATTTTATATTTGCCCACCCATAAGACAAAAGGCTATGACGGTTGTCATATCCTTTTAATTTATTCGGTTACTGCATTTCGTACAAGTTTATCCTTGCTTATTCCATACATCACGAGCATTACCGCTACACAAATAGTCCAAGATATAGGATAGGTCAAAAATAACCAATCAAGGGTATGGAATAACGGTAATTTAAACAAGGTCATTATAAACACAATTCTTATTCCGCAAACGCCCACAACGGTGATTATCATCGTATGCAAGGACTTGCCCATTCCACGAAGCATTCCTGCCATAGTTTCCATCATTCCGCAAATAAAATATGTTAGGCAAATAACCGTCATTCGCTGAATGCCGAACTGAACAGCATCTGCCGAATCGGTGATATAGAATGAGAGCAGCGGTGCTTTAAACAGATACGCCAAGCCGCCTGACAAAGCGCCTGAAATGAACGCACAAGCAAGGCAGGTGCGCAGTATTTTTGACAAACGCTTGTAGTTTTTTGCACCAATATTTTGACCTGTGAAATTAAGGGCTGTTTGACTAAACGAATTCATTATAACATATATAAAGCCCTCTATATTAGCACCCGCGGCATTACCGGACACAGCCGCCGCACCGAAAGAGTTGATTGATGATTGAATAAGTACGTTTGATAAAGCAAAAACCGACGACTGAATTCCGGCGGGCATACCGACAGTGAGTATCTTTTTTAAGGGGCCAAGGTAAATGCGTAATGATTTGGGTTCTAATCGGCAGGCATCCTCACGTTGCATAAGGGTATAAATAACCAATACAGCGGATAATGCCTGGCTGATAGCGGTAGCAAGAGCAACGCCAGCAACATCCATATGGAAAAGAGTAACAAACACCACATTCAGCACAACATTAACTACCCCTGCCATGCTAAGAATATAAAGAGGAGACTTGCTATCCCCTGCCGCACGAAGTAAAGAAGCACTGAAATTATATATCATATTAAAAAATGCGCCGCAAAAATATATCTTTAAATAGGTTGCCGACAGGTCAATAATCTCGTTAGGGGTGCCCATCCATAACAATATGCTTTTAGACATAACCAGACCTATCGTTCCCACCAGCACACCGGCTATTGCAGAAACAGGAACGGTTGTATGCACTACCTTATGCACCCTATTGTAATCACCCGAGCCCACCGCCTGAGCCATAGTAACACCGGCGCCGGATGAAAAGCCCACGAAAAAGTTAACTATAAGATGTGAAAGCGAGGAGGTTGCACCAACCGCCGCAACAGAATTACTGCCGCAAAACCGACCAACCACAACAAGGTCGGCCGCATTAAAAAGCAGTTGCAAAAGGCTTGTAATAATAATAGGAACAGTGTAAGTGATAACGTTTTTGAGCAACGGGCCGTTACACATATCGATAGTACTTGCACGCCTCATAACAACACCTCCGCAACAAGTTTAATACATTGTACGCCTTCCGCAAAATAATTGCAAGTATTTTTGAAAACATTAATTGTTTTTTAGACAAGTAGTTTTGCCGCTATATGAAGATTGATATTTTTTCTGAAAGATGCTATATTGTAGATAACCGAGGTGAGGTTATGAAAGCAAACAATTTTAAATTTGCGATTTTATTATACGTTTTTTCGGGCATCGGCCTTGTTTATTATTTATTTTCAAGCTTTAGCGGTTTGCTTGTGCTTGCACCCATATTAAGGATGATGCTGTTGGTTGTCCTTTGTATTTGTGCTTATTTTGGCAGTGTAAACATCAGCAAAACATCAAAAACGCCGCAAAAAATAATGAAAGCAACCTTTTGCGCATTCTTTTTGTTGTATCTATGGTTTCTTATTACTCTGGTATGTTTTGACAGCTATTTCGGCAGAGTTGGCTTTGACCGATTGTCAAAATGGAATTTGCAATCGTTAAAAGATTATTTTAAAAACTCCTTCAACATCATTCCTTTTAAAACCATATTACGATTCGTATTAGCCCCGTTCAACAACTCTGATATTTCTGCAAAGGCAATAATTACAAATTTATTAGGCAATTTAGCGGCGTTCTCTCCTTTTGCGTTTTTCTTGCCCTTACTGTTTAAGAAACTAAATAAATTCGGCAATTTTGTAATGGCTATGATTGCAATTGTCACAGTGGTGGAACTATTACAGTTTGCTCTGCTTACGGGTTGTTGTGATATAGACGATTTAATTTTGAACGTAGGCGGAGCCGTAATTTTATTTTTATTATTAAAAATCAATACAATCGATAACTTTGTTAAGCGATTTACCAAGTGTAAAGCAAAAGAGGAGTGAACACGTCACTCCTCTTTTGCTTTACACTGTTTGCCCCTGTGGTCGATAATGTAACCATCCTTTAAAATAAGATCATCCACCGTCACAAAAGAATAGCCCTCTTTTTCAAGTCGAGCAAGAATTTTATCAAGGGCAGCGGCTGTGTTTTTTGCTCCGATATGCATTAATATTATAGAACCTGACTGCACATTTTTAAGTGCGGCTTCGGTTATCATATCGACTGTGTAATCGGGTTTCCAATCAAGAGAATCGCAATCCCACTGAATATAATACATATCCAAATTTTCTATTGCGGCCACGGTCGTATTGTTATATTCACCGTAGGGACCACGATATAAAGTTACCTTTTTACCCGTTATGGACTCTATTCGCTTATTGCAATTTACAACATCTTCCTTAAACGTCTGTGTGCTCATATTGTTTAAATGCTTATGACTATCGGAATGATTGGCCAACAAGTGACCCGACTCGCTGATTTTTCGCACCTCCTGCGGATACTTATCTACCCACTCACCTACTGCAAAAACCGTTGCAGGTGCATTGTATTTTTTTAATACAGCAAGCACATCATCAAGGCCGCTGTCATCCCATGCAGCATCAAAGGTGATTGCCACCTGCTTTTTATTGTTTTCAACCGAATAGATAGGCAACCTTCGCTCATTGTTTGCTGAAACATAGGTGCCAAAAGCCAGCATCACCATAGCAACCACACTGGCAACACAAAGTAAAAAATTGACCTGCTTTGATGAGAGTATAACTATTTTCAAAAAAACACCCCCTACCAATTATACAATCGGCAGGGGGATTATATTACGGATTATTTTCGTGGCTTTCGTTCTGCATTTGAACCGACTTTGGAGCAACACCCATTATACTTTTAAACAATCTTGAAAAATAATATATGTTACTAAAGCCAACCTTTTCAGCTGCTTCTGTTACGTTACAAAAATGATTGCTAAGCAGTTGATAGGCCTTTTCTATGCGCAATCGGTTACGATACTCAACGGGTGATGACCCGGAATATTCTTTAAACAATCGGCGCAGCTGAGACTCGCTCATATCACACATATCTGCCAGCTCGGCAGTAGACATATCAACATTGCAGTTTTGCTCAATAAATGTTACTGCAGGAATAATGCGTTCAAAGCCAACAAAGCCCATATTGTGTATGTTGAGCTCATCCAATATATTTGCAATGAGCTCCATCACCAAAGCCGAGCTTCTAAGCTCATTAGAAAAGGAGCGGTGCATAAAGCATTTATTAATTTCGTCAAAAATTATCTTGTATCCCTTGCCTGCTTTTTTTATAAGCAGCAAGGGTGTATCCGAAATATGACGCAAGCTGCCGTCGAGATTGAAAATATCAAAATTAACAAGGGCGTGAACCAACCCTTTTTCTTTTGGTACAAACGAATAGTGCGCTCCCTTGGGTAAAAAAACCAGGTCGCCCTCTTCAACCTCAAAGCTGCCCGAATCGAATGAATATGTTGCACGGCCTTTTCGAATCATAAAAAAGGCACTGGAAATACGGCCTTTATCGGTGGGCGGAGAAAATCGGCAGCCCTTTACAGCCACATCAAAAGCTGCAACGTCGCGTAAATAAAACTGGCCGTCGGCAAGAGTGTTCCATTTTTCAAGCATACCCAGTCGCCTCCTATGTTTTCAATCTACATTAATTCAAAACAAATGTCAACCCTGCGTGCGCGTTTTGTGCAAAAAAATGCCATACTCTACATTCAACAAAACACCGTCAAATGTTACACTCAAAGTGCAGACTTATGCATTAATGGAGTGATACTGATGAAAATTACCGATGTAAAAGTTTACACAATGGACTCCTTCCGTATGAACTGGAACTTTGTAAAGGTAGAAACCGACGAAGGCATTTACGGTTGGGGTGAAGCTTCCCTTGGAACCAACGAAATGGCGCTTGAGGGTATGGTGAATGATCTTAAGCGACTTGTTGTCGGCCGCAACCCTCTTGAAATTGAGCGTATGTGGTTTGAGGTTTACCGCGATATATATTGGAAGGGCGGCCCTGTGCTTATGTCCGCAATCAGCGCCATTGAAATGGCTATGTGGGATATTGCAGGCAAATTCTACAATTGCCCCGTTTATACCTTCTTCGGCGGCAAAATGCGAGACGAGGTAAGAATGTATGCCAACGCCTGGTTTGTGGGCGCACGCACACCTGAAGATTTTGCAAAAAAAGCAAAGCACACCGCAGAGCTTGGCATAACCGCTATGAAGTGGGACCCATTTGGCTCGTCTCACATGACCATCACAAATGAACAAATGGAAAAAACCATCAATATAGTTGGCGCTGTAAGAGAAGCCGTCGGTGATAAGGTTGATTTGCTCATCGAGTGCCACGGCAGGTTTAACCCCACCACCGCTTTGCAGATTTCAAGAGAGCTTGAGCAATTTAAGCCATTCTGCCTTGAAGAGCCCTGCGTACCCGATAACAACGACTCCACTGCATATGTTCGAAATCGCTCAAATATTCCAATTGCAGGCGGCGAGCGTATTTATGGCAAATACGCCTTCCAAGACTATTTTGACAAAGGTTGCGTTGACCTTGTTCAGCCCGATGTTTTTCACACAGGCGGTCTTTCAGAGGGCAAAAAAATTGCCGCTATGGCAGAAGCAAGACATATTCCTATCTCTTTTCACAACCCAAGCGGACCCGTATCAAACGCAGCAATTTTGCAACTGGCTGCTACTGTGCCTAACTTTGTTATTCACGAAATTATGCTTACAGACGGCTCATTCCGCAAAGAGGTTACAAACGAAGAGGTTGTATATTCTAATGGTATGATTAAAATCCCCGATAAGCCCGGTCTTGGCATTGATGTCAATGAGGATGTTGTGCTTGCACACCCCTATAAGCCACGCAATTTGCGTCACTATGTTGGAACGGTAACTGATATTCGTGCAGTCGATGACACAATTTATTACTTTAAGGGGCTTGAAAATGAACGCTATTATTAACGAAGGATTAATATGCATATTCAGAGGTATTCCCCGTGAAAAGCTTGTAGACGCCGCAAAAGCCGTATACAACGGCGGTGTTAGAGTGGTTGAGGTTGCATTTAACCCTGCCGACCCTAATACTGCTAAAACCACTGCAGAATATATCAGCACCATTACACGCGAGGTGCCGGGTCTTACCGTCGGTGCAGGCACAGTGGTAAACACCGATTTTGTAAAAGTCGCATACGATGCAGGAGCAAAATTCATATTTTCCCCCAACCTTAACGAAAAGGTGGTAAAGCTTACAAAAGAGCTCGGCATGATTTCTATACCCGGTTGCTTTACTCCATCGGAGTGCGCCGCAGCTTATGATGCGGGTGCCGATATCATTAAACTCTTCCCTATCACCATCAAGGATGTTGATTATGTGAAAGGCATAATGAGGCCGCTGAATTATATTCCCTTCATCTGTGTAGGCGGCACCAACGAAAACACCATAGAGGCTTTTTTTGAAGCAGGTGCTCTCGGCGTGGGAACAGGAATCTCAATTCTTAAACCCGAACTGATTGAAGCAGGCGATTTTGATACAATTACAGAGCTTGCAAAAATTCACGTTGCAAAAGTTAAAGAGTGTCAAAAAAAATACAGATAACAATATTAAAAGACCCGATTTAAAGGGAGTTGCGGTTAGGGATAAACCGCCTAAAAAAGCAAATTTTTGCGGCCTAATATGTTAAAAAGCCACGATACGCGTCAGCGTTATCGTGGCTTTTTGCCTTTTATTCCACTAAAAATTTATCTTTTTTAGGTGCA
>JAZRNV010000048.1:0-1897 GCA_045648425.1 Acutalibacteraceae bacterium
TCGTTGGCCCAAATCTTTACAAGGTCGGCCGTTGAACTTGCGGACCTCATATATAGCCAAGTATTGCCCGCTCCGTCAATATGGAAAAATGCCTTTTCCTGGGATAGGGCATTTATAAGCGAAAACCGCATTTTTGACTTAAACTGATTCATAACGGCCGCGCCCGTTGTCATATTTATCGAGCTGTTTCCCTGGGCGTCGGAGAGGACCCCCGCCTTGATGATGTTAGCCGTCAAGGTCCCCGTCGTGATTCTGTCCGCGTTGATCTTGCCGTCGGCCGTGAGCGCGATGTCGGTAAATGGTCCCGCGTATGAGGTGCCGTAACCGAGCCCGCCCTTATTAAATCTCCAAACCTGGGTAGCTGTCGCCTTGTCGTCGGTGTTCATTATGAGAATCTGGTCGGGCTTGCCGTCTCCGTCGGAGTCGTCAAGTATTACATACCCGCCGAGGTTTCCCGTGATTAACTGACTTGATTCGTTGACATAGTCACGGGAGGCCGCCCGCTCGATGCTCTTGACATTGTTCGCGATCGTGTCGGTTATGTTTGCGCGGGTGTCTCCGAATGATGTCTTGACATATCTCTCGCGTAAAACATCCCAAACCGTTTTAATACATTTAGCCGTAACCGCCAGGCCGAGAGGCTCAAAATAAATCTTGACGGTGTCACATAAATCGACGCGCTCGGTGAGGCCTTGCATTTGCACAAAATCGAGCGTGATCGCGTTCGAGACAGCGACCAAGTTATTATTCGAGATATATCTCGCCGCCAGGGTGCCGAGCTGTGTCGCGATAGGGACCGCGCTCTCGGGGTCGACATCGGTCGAAAAATCGAGAGCCACATCGCGGGAAACATCCAAGACAAGGCCCGTGTCGACTCTTGTCCCGACCGTCTTGACTCCGTTCGGGTCGATATAATACGGGATGACCCCCGTGACGAGGTTTGACATATCGAGGACCTGGGAGAGGTCGGTCATATTTTTCCCGTAACGGATTGTAACGCCGCGGTCGGTGCCGCGTGATGCCTTGAGGCTTGCCGTGTAGTTGTTAAAATACCACTCGCCGCCGTAGACATCGAGGAGACTCCCCGCCTTGCCGCCAAAAAAGGACCTCACCGATGCGGGCGCGTCAATAGTAAACGCGCCGACGGTGGTCTTGTCCGTGTCAATGGTAAAGGCTCCCGCCTGGGCCTCAAGTAAAACGCAAGCCTCGGCCGCTGACGATGCCGAGCCCGTTGTTATCACTTTACCGCTCAAATCGTAACTAATATGTTGAGCGTTGACGGTGAATTTTCCCTTGATCGTTTTCCCGACCTTGTAGATTCTGAAAACCTGGGGCGCGTCGGTATAATTAGGCTTTGCAATTATAAACCGATTCGGCTCGATGTCGGCCGCGTGGATTCCGTCGGCCGCATACTCGAGCGCGAGCTCATAACTTGAGTTCCTGGCCTCGGTGATTTCGCACTTGATCGCGTCGGTCAATGCGCCCAGGCCGTAATTTGTCGGGACCACGCCCTCGGTTATATTGTCAAAAAGTATAGGAATCATAAACCTCGCCCCTTATATTGTGAAATACCGCGGCCGTATCGTGGCCCTCGTCACCGTTCCCGTGATGCCGATATTTGCCACGCCTGGGCCTATCGTGGGGAATGTCCCCGTTATATTTGCGTTCATATTCTCGGCGGGCTCTCTATATGCGTTCATTGACTCGCAATCAATGTTTATATAGTCCGCTATGCTCGCCGTGATCGTGACGCCCTGGATTGAAAAGGTGACAATCCCCGAGCCCTCGAGGTGAATCAAGGGCTTTGAGGCGAATCGTGTCTCGTTGATTATCGCCTGGCCGTTGGTGACCTCGATCTCGTTGTCGGCATCCTTGAGGAATCGCTCGGGCCTACAAG
>JAZRNV010000049.1:0-20004 GCA_045648425.1 Acutalibacteraceae bacterium
CCAGCATAAGAGCAAAGCCAAAGGTAACAGCAAGTATTAAATAGACAAGCAAAAATATGCCCCCGCCATATTTAGCTGCAAGATAAGGGAATCGCCAAATATTGCCAAGTCCGACAGCTGAACCCGCAGCAGCAAGAACAAAACCTAATTTTCCGGTAAAACTGCTTCTTTTTGTTTCCATACTTTACGCTCCAAGATTTTTATAACATTTCTATTATTACACAAAAACCTTATAAAGGCAACAACAATTTTAACAAAATAAAAGGAGTGGCGAAATTATCGCCACTCTTTATAATTACAATATTATGCAAATCAAGCCGCTGCAGCCCTCATTGATCACACGTTCAATCGTTTCTTGCATCTTCATACGAGCATCTCCCGGCATTCTTGCAAGCTTGGTATGGAGTCCTTCGTTTACCAATTCGTGCAAGGATTTACCAAATATGTTAGAATCCCAAATCTTGATTGGATCTTGCTCAAACTCTTTAAGCAAATACATCACAAGGTCTTCCGACTGTTTTTCAGAGCCAACGATCGGCGAAACTTCGGTGTTTATATTTGCTTTCATCATATGAATTGATGGAGCAGATGCTCGCAAACGCACACCGTATCTGCCGCCCTGATGAACGATTTCAGGTTCTTCCAAAGAAAGCTCCTCAATTTGCGGCATAACAATGCCGTACCCCGTTGCTTCAACTTCATCCAGCGCATCCTTAACTCTGCGATATTCTTTTGCCATTACCGACAATTCCGTTAAAGTAGTCATTAAATCTTGTTCACTTTCTATTTTGACTCCTGTTTGCTCTGAAATTATCTTATAGAACATTTCATCTCTCAGCTTGGCAAAAATTTTAACATCACCTGTTCCTAAATCAACAGTTTCAATTTCAACCTCATCTATGTTATCGGCCTTACTTAACTGTTTAATTAGATTTTTAACCTCTTTAACCTTATTAAGACCGCTTACCGCTGATTTAATTGCATCTATAATTGATTTTCTTAACCAATGCTCAAGGGGCAACGCCGCCAACCAATTTGGAAGTTTAATTTCAATTTCTCTAATAGGAAAGTCTTTTAATATTTCACCTAAAATCTCTTTAATTTTTTGTTCATCAATAGTTGAGCAATCAACAGCTTTTACGGTTGCGGAATACTTTTCGCTCAAGCTTTCGGCTAATGAGATTGCTTCTTCAGATTCAGGATGACAAGTATTTATCAGCATTATGAAGGGTTTATTGATTTGCTTCAACTCACCGACTACTCTTTCTTCAGCTTCTAAGTAGTCTTCTCTCGAAATTTCACCGATGCTGCCGTCTGTTGTAATAACCAAGCCAATGGTTGAGTGTTCATTTATCACCTTCTGCGTTCCAATTTCAGCCGCCATATTAAATGGGATAGGTTGTTCGAACCAAGGGGTTTTCACCATTCTTGGTCTATCCCCTTCAATGTAACCAATTGATGACGGAACAATATATCCAACGCAATCTATCATTCTGACCGACATTTTACAACCGTCATTCATTTCAAGCTCAACGGCATCTTCAGGAATAAACTTAGGTTCTGTGGTCATAATTGTACGGCCTGATGCAGATTGGGGCAATTCATCGTTGGCTCTTTCTCTCATTGCAGAATTAGTTATGTTTGGCAAAACCATGACATCCATAAAACGTTTAATGAATGTGGACTTTCCTGTTCTTACAGGGCCAACAACGCCAATATAAATGTCCCCATTGGTTCTTGCTGAAATGTCACGATATATATTTGTATCTGTCATACGCTGTTCCTCCATCATTTTGCAATCATTTGTACAAATTATGCTGAGAAACAAAATTATATTACAAAAATAAGTGTTGACAAATTAATGAGCGGTTGCTATAATAACGTTGACAAAAAAATAGGGGTGCTGGTAATTGATCCGGCTGAGATTTGTCGTTTTCGGCATAGACCCTTTGACCTGATGCGGATAATGCCGACGTAGGAACAATATATGAGCGCTCGTATTGTTTACCGCCCGGTATATCCGGGCGGTTTTTTGTCGGAAAGGATGTTTTAATTTTGAACAAATTTAAAATACGGCGTTTAACAATCAGCGCAATATTTATTGCACTTTCAGCAGTTTTAAGCTTAGTTAAGATAACACTGCCAATAAACATTCACGGAGGAAGCATAACTCTTCTGAGCATGCTGCCCGTGGCAATGATCGGTGTGTGCTATGGTACTAAATGGGGCTTATGGTCCAGCTTTGTTTATTCATTAGTTCAGCTGATGTTCGGCATAACAATGGATGGTCTGTTTGCTTGGGGACTTACCCCTTTTATACTCATTTGTACAATAATGCTTGATTATATTTTGGCATTTTCTGTACTTGGTCTGTCAGGAATGTTTAGTAAAAAAGGTGTGTTCGGCATTGTACTTGGCGTTGCCCTTTCGTTAACATTGCGCTTCATTTGCCATTTCATATCAGGCGTGTTTCTGTTTGGACAATTTGCTGAAACCGAAACGTGGATTTACTCGTTAACCTATAATAGTTCATATATGCTGCCTGAGCTGATATTGACGGTGATTGCTGCATCAATATTGTTCGGTATGCCTCAGATTAAAAAGCTAATAAACCAACTCGCACAAGGAAATCCGCTGTGAAATAAGAAGCCTGCTTTCTACAGAAAGCAGGCTTCTTTTATACGGATTTAATAGGTTTTTCAACCATAGGACATATAAGTTCATTTACTCTTTTTACGGGAGCAGCCCATTCAACGGCATTTTTGATAATAGTCTGCACGTTTGGATTATGGAAGGTGGGATAAGACTCGTGACCTGGTTGAAAATAGAAAATCTTACCTAATCCGCGAGTGTAGCAACATCCTGAACGGAATACCTCTCCACCTTCAAACCAACCTACAAGCAATAACCTTTCCGGAGCAGGGATATCAAACTGCTCAGCATAGGTTTCTTCGTGTGCTAGTTCAAAATAACGATCAATACCTTGAGTTATAGGATGAGAAGGATCAACCACCCAAACTCGCTCAAAATCTCCATCCTCACGCCATGAAAGGTTGCAAGTAGTGCCCATAAGGGCCTTAAAAGGTTTGCTGTGATGAGCTGAATGAAGAAAAACCATTCCCATTCCCTTAAGCACCGCATCGGTCACACGTTTTACTATCTCGTCAGAAACCTCACCATGGTTCATGTGGCCCCACCAAATAAGAACATCAGTATTATCTATAACCTCTTGTGTTAAACCGTGCTCGGGTTCATCCAATGTTGCAGTAGTTACTTGATGGCCTGCACTTTTTAAGAAATCAGCAATACACGAATGAATACCATCAGGATAAATCGCCCGAACAGTATCGCTGTATTTTTCATGTCTAAACTCATTCCACACGGTAACTCTCATTTTCAATCCTCCAAAGTTCATTATCTATTCTCTATTATAACACTTAACTTCTATTAATTCAACAGCATTTATACAGAAGGTATAACCAATGTTTTACTGCCATCTATAACTTCTGATTTAAGTCCATTTGTAGAAGTTATTGCATCTGCAGATGTATGATAATGCTGAGCTATGTTCCAAACAGATTCACCGTCATTTGCAAAGTACACAACAACTGACGAAGGCGAGCAATTACGTTTATGCTCTTCTCCAAGTTCTGCAGACGATATAACCTCACAATGATTTTGCTCAATAATATCAATTATTATATTTAATTCGCTTATAATATCAATACCATTTTCGGTCAATGAAAAGGAGCACGTAACAGGAGAAACCACGCACTTAAATTCTGTCTTGTTTGGCAACGCCAAATCAAAGCACTTATCAAAATCATAAATTCTTTCATAATACGATGGCTCGCCTTGTTTATCTTTTATTATCATACATATTTGAATACTTCCCTCAACAGACAAGCCATCTGCTTTCAGAGAAACATTTCTAACTTGCGGATTGTTCCACACATCAATCAACTGCATATCAGCGGTAAACGGTATATCAACAAACTCTTTAATCTTGATTTTTTCATTTAATGTAGACAATACCTTTTCAAAGCAAATATCCGTACGCTCAAGAATCATATCGTATTTAGTGGAGTAAGCATCTGTAATATAAGGTATTTCTCCCTCGCAATATGCGCTGGCACACAATAGAATTTTTACCGAAGCACTTACGACTCTCATATCACCACTCATACCTGTTCGCGGCATAAGCTCAGCGCTCACAATGTCTCCTTTTACCGTACAGGTGCAATTTTCATTAATACCCGACAGTTCAAGCACCTGATTAAAAGAAATAGAATCTGAAAATCTTTCGCATTCAACTGTCTCTTCGCCGAAATATAATACATCCATTAATATTTCACCCTTGACAACAACCTTGTTACCTACTATCCGCTTTTCATTTATAACAACACTTAAATCATGCCGCAAAATGTTTCTGATTGCCGGGCATCTGTCGGGTAATGAAATCTCATCATTTATAAGCAGATATTTTTCACAACGTCCCGAGGGACTTGATGCAGGCGATACCGATCGTTTACTTTGAACATGAGGAGCATCAATATCTGCAAGCACTTGAACATCTTCGCATGATACAACAGTAAGCAACATCGATACAGCAGCGTGAACATCGATTTGTCGTTCACTTATAGCTTTGCAATTACAGTAATCGGTTCTGCACTCTGCTTCAACAAAAGTATCAATTGCAGTAATATTACAATCAACCGACTTAGTAAACGGCGCCTGCATATCAAAGCTTCTAATGCCGCAATCACTGTCAGAATATATTAAATTAAGGCAGATAATTCCGTCGATATTAATATGGCCGTTTTCAATGTTACGCTGTGCAATTTTAGCAAAAACTCTGCACTTTAATATTCGGTGAATATCAGGATAATAGTCGGGCAAAATCACCTCAGCATCAAAAGGGTGTTCGACCGTTTGTCGGTGTACCGTTTTGTTCATTTTTATCGATTGAGTAGTAAATCTGCAATCCATATATTATGCACTCCTTTATACATCGTTTATAATATATATATTCTTAGTGCAACAATATATGAATAAAAAAACCCGGCTAAGCCGGATTTATGTATATTATTAATCATCTTTTTTAATTTTAAAAAAAGCTCTTAAAATACCTCTCAAAATCTTAGGGCTCTTAACAACAACTATCTTCATAAATACCCCTCGCTAAAATTTAATTCGACAAGCGCCAAGAATCAGCAAGCCAATGGCAAGAATAACAATTATAGCTGCCGCAGGTAATATATATGAAGAAACCAAACCAAGTGCATACACAGCAAGAAGTGCCCCGGTTCCGTATCCGTTACATCGACAATTCTTACGCATAAGCTCACCACCTTCAACGCTCTGTCTGCTAACAGTTTACGCAAAAGGGCAAAAAATGTTAATCGTGACTTAAAAGCACCGCAACTACTCCGCTGCGAACAGTCAACTCGCAACTATTACCGATTATTTCATTACTTACACCTATGGGAAAATTTGATTCAAGCAGTTTATCCTCAATTTGATATTTAACACCGACCAATTTTGATATAAAAGCATCTCCGCCATATGGCAATATAGACATATAGCAATCTTTCTTTGCTTCAACAGTATGCTCACCCACAGAAAACAGTTTGACGACGTTATGTTCATCAACAATTTGTGCATCAATGTTATTATCTAAAAGGAACTTAAGAACAAACAGGTTTGCATAGGTATGGTCAAGTCGAGTACCGATACAACCAAAAAGTATTACAGAACTTACACCACGCTCAACCAGAATTCTGGCAGCAGCCATTGTATCAGTATCATCCTTTTCAACAGGAAGTTTGATAAGCTCATTATAAGCGTGGTCACCTTCAGCTGAATCAAAATCCCCTACCCATATATCTGCTGCAAGTCCGAGAGCATCCGCGTGGCGAATTCCCGAATCAGCACAAACAATTAAATCAGCGGTCTCAGAACACAGTCTTGCATCAGTATAATCAAAAATTTCAGCACCGGAAAAAAGAACGGCTTTCATCACTTAATCTCCCATTCGTTAAAAGAAGCACAATCTTTATAAATCTCACAATAACTGTCGTGGCGACTTTTGCTGATTTTACCGCAGCTAACCGAATCGATAACCGCACATCCCTTCTCACAGGTGTGAGAACAAGAAGTAAATCGGCAACAATCAGTAAAATCTGCAAATTCTCTAAACATCAGTGAAACCTTATCTTTAGTAATACGTTCTGACTCAACGGTTGCAAAGCCGGGGGTATCAACTATATAGCCACCACTACCGTTGTTATAAAGCTCACAATGTCGCGTAGTATGACGTCCTCTGCCAAGCTTTTTGCTGATCTCACCAGTTTTCAGATCGTACCCCGGAAACATTCTATTAATAAGACTGCTCTTACCGACGCCTGAATTACCGGTAAGAACGCTGATTTCAGAACCAAAAGATGCTTTTAAATCATCAATTCCCTCACCGGTTACACAAGATACAACATGAACCTCAAAGCCGGCAGATGAATATATTTCAACATATTTATCAAAACTGCCCATATCACATTTGTTAAAAACAATTATAGGTTCTATACCCTTAAGCTCACATTGACCGATAAGCTTATCTATTATTACGGTGTTAGGTGAAGGATCGGTATGAGAAGAAATAATATAAAGTCGATCAACATTTGCCACAGGAGGACGTACCATCATATTTTTTCTGTCCACAACTTTATCAAGCACAGCAGAACCTGATTCCAACAGAAGTACGGCGTTATCCCCAACCAAGGGGGTAACGCCGTTTTTTCTCATAATACCGCGAGCACGTGATTCATAAACATTTTCACCGTCATCAACATAATAAAATCCGGACAGTGCTTTTACAATAATCCCTTTAATCGTTTCCATCATAATTCAATGAATACTGCTTAGTAAGCTTGGGCTGATAATCACGTTCATAATACCACTCTTGATATCGGATTCCATCAACATTAACAATTATCGTTCCTTTTTCCTGAGTGGTGGAAAAACTAAAGATATACTGCTCTTGATAATCTGCTGCTGTTTTATCGACAATATGAGATTGAGTTACACCGTCTAAGGTAGCAGAAAGTCGATAAATATTGTTTTGCATTTGAGTGTCACTAGGCACGTCTACGGTAAACGTGACACTGTAGGTTGTATTAACAGGAGCTTTGCCCGTACTCAAAATAACATCAACAGCAGAGCCAACCTCAACGCAGGTACCTTTTTCTATATTTTGAGTAACTACGTAACCTTCAGGCATCAAGCTGTCTACAGAAGAAACCTTACCTAACTTAAGACCCTTGCTCTTAAGTATCTTTTCTGCATCTTGACGGGATACACCGGTAATCTCAGGCATTTCAACCATTACCGGTTGCTTACCCTTGCTGACAATAATGGTAACTTTTGTGGTTTCATCAACAGGTGAACCACGCTTAGGTTCTGTGCGAATAACTGTTCCTTTTTCAATATTATTGCTGTATTCATATTTAAGAACAAATTCCAACTCAAACTCTTCAATAATACCTGTAGCGTTATTTTCGCTCATTTCATAAATATCAGGAAGCGTCTTTGTTTTTTTGCCTAAACTAACAACAACATTAACCTCGCGATTTTTACGCAGGAACTTACCATCTTCTTCAGACTGGTGCATAATAACGCCCAGCGGATACTCATCACTATGCTTATAATCAGCGATTATAATATTAATTGACTTGTATTTTTGAGTAGCTTCTTCATAGCCGGTGCCAACGAGCATAGGACAACGAACAGAACCACTGCTATCGCCCGTATTGTTGAAGTTTCTGGCAACAACAATAATAATAATGGTAAGCGCAATTACAAGAACTGTAGCAATGCCTGCAAGTATAGGAACTATCGAGCTCTTCTTTGCAGGTTCATCATCATAGTCGTCATCGTCAGCGCTGTTAGTCAGCACTTCATACTCCGCCTTTTGTTCGGTTACACCATAGGCGTCATCGCCATATAGCATGCTGATTTTTTTAGCTGCATCAGGTGCTGCTTCAACAGGTTTTGATACCGGTATGCTTGCAGGTGTGGATACCGCAGGGGCGGCACCAAAGCTGACATACCTTGTGGGACTGTCATCAACATATTTAACCTCATCATAATTAAAGGTTACGGTGGGATCACGGCGAACCTGCTCTAAATCGTGCATAATTTCAGCGTCCGAATGATAACGGTAAGTCGGCTTTTTACGCATAGATCTCAAAACAATTTGCTCAAGGCCAACAGGAATATTTGGATTGAGTCTTCGAGGAGACTCGGGCTCGTTATTCATATGCATAAGAGCAATGCTGACTGCATTTCCGCCATCAAAAGGCAATTTTCCCGTAAGCATTTCATACATCATTACACCTACCGAATAAAGGTCAGCTTTTTCATCGATATTATCACCGCGAGCTTGCTCAGGGCTAATGTAATGAACGCTTCCGATTGCCTTATCGGTGAGAGTTTGCTGATTGCTTCTGGCAAAACGAGCAATGCCAAAGTCGGTTACTTTAATAGTACCGTCACTAAGAAGCATAATATTTTGCGGTTTTACATCACGATGAACAATGCCCTTATCGTGAGCGTGCTGAAGTGCTCGTAAAATCTGAACGGTAAAATACAATGCATCCTTCCAGCTGATGGCACCTTGACGCTGCATAAACTCTTTAAGAGTTATACCGTCGATATACTCCATTACTATATACTGAAAATTATCGCCAAAGCTTACATCAATAACCTTAACTATATTGGGGTGAGAAAGAACAGCGATTGCCTTAGACTCGTTTCTAAAACGATTTAAAAACTCGCTATTTCTGACAAACTCTTCCTTGAGAATTTTTATTGCTACAATACGGTCATCTATACAGTCATAGGCCTTGTAAACAACTGCCATACCGCCAACGCCTATGATTTCACGAATCTCGTATCGTGCATCCAGTCTTTTTCCTACAAACTTATCCATCATTTATACTCCCTTCAATCAGAGCGAAAGTATTACAACGGTGATATTATCGCTACCACCGTTTTTATTAGCAAGCTTAACTAAATAATCGGGATATTCATAAAAGGTGTGCTCTTTAAATACATTGAGCATATCTTGTTCGTCTATGCAACCCGTCAAGCCATCGGTGCAAAGCAAAATTGCGTCACCATCGTTAAGCTCTATTTCAGTATGTTCAACAGCAAGGCGCTCGTTGACACCTAAAGCACGAGTTATAACGTTTTTGTGGGGGTATGTCTTAGCTTGTTCAGCAGTTATTTTACCCTCTTCAATCAGGCGCTGAACATAAGAATGGTCACGCGTAATTTGTTTTACCTCTTCATTGTTAAAGCGATATGCGCGAGAATCACCGGCATGAGCAATATAAGCAACACCGCCAACAAGCACACAGGTAACAACAGTAGTGCCCATACCGACAAGCATAGTATCTTCCTGCGACATATCATAAACGCTGATATTTGCAGCATTTATAGCGGTATCAAGCATAGCAAGAATGGAATTTGAGCTCATACCCTCACGGTAACCTGATGATATGCGCTCACTTATAACCTTAACAGCCGTTGCACTGGCAATATTACCGCCGTTAGCGCCACCCATGCCGTCACAAACGACAGCCCAAGCAACACCACCGGGCAACTCGCCGGCCGAGTAAGCATCCTGATTGCTTCTGCGCACCATACCAACATCGGTTTTTGACACAATTCTCACACATCTCACTCCTTCAAAACCGTTTGTAAGGATATATTAGCATATATATCTTTTAATTGAAAGTGACAAATTTGTCACTATTTAATATAGCTTTGTCTTAATTGACCACAAGATGCAGAAATGTCTGCACCTAAGGTTCTTCTTATGGTTGTATTAATACCTTTACTTTCAAGCAACGCCTTAAATCTATTTAGGCGAGCGGCATCACTTCTTACATAATCGTTCTCTTTGATTTCGTTTGCAGGAATTAAATTGACATGACATATCATACCTTTTAGCTTTTGAGCAAGCTCAAATGCACACTCGTCAGAATCGTTAACATCTTTAATCATAGCATATTCAAAAGAGATACGTCTGCCTGTTACCTCAATATATTCTCTGCATACAGCCAGCAGTTCATCAACGCCCCAGCGTTTATTAATAGGCATTGTTTTTGACCGAATTTCATCATTGGGCGCATGCAAAGAAATTGACAAAGTTAACTGTAATTTTTCTTTCATTAATTTTTTTATACCGTCTACCCTTCCGCAGGTAGAAAGAGAAATATGTCTCATACCGATATTTAATCCATCGGGGTGAGATACAAGTTTTAAAAAACACAAAACATTGTCATAATTATCAAAGGGCTCGCCCATCCCCATCAAAACTACATTTGAAATGCGAACACCGCAAACCTTTTGTGCAACCTGAATCTGAGCCAGTATCTCGGATGGAGTCAAGCTGCGGTCAAGACCGTTTTGAGTAGAAGCACAAAAGGTACAACCCATTCGGCAACCAATTTGTGTAGAAACGCAAATACTGTAGCCATGGTTATACTTCATCAAGACGCTTTCAACAAACAAGCCATCATTCATTCTGTACAAAAACTTAACTGTTTCATCAATATTCGATTCAAATTTTGCTTCTACAGATGCGTTTGCGAGATAGCCGACTTGGTCAAGTTTGTCTCTTAGAGATTGAGGAATGTTGGTCATTTCATCAAAGGTTGCCGCTCCGTTTTGAAGCCATGAAAACAACTGCTTTGCTCTAAATTTAGGTTGTCCCATCTCTGCAATCAATGTTTCAAGTTGCTCAGGCATCATACTTCTCAAATCTATTTTTGACAAAAATTCAGACCTCCTTACGCTTTGCTCTTGCAAAAAAGAATCCATCACTATCTCCATCAGGTAAAATAGTTTTACAATATTCCCCATCCTCAAAAGGAAGGACCTCAAAATCACTATTTTCTGACATAAATTTGTCAAAAACTCCCTCGTTTTCTTCTTTAAACAAGGTGCAAGTGGAATATACCAATATGCCACCGGGCTTTAAATGTTTTGAAGATGCAGTTAAAATTGCATATTGTAAATCGGGCAAATCGGAAAAATCATTACCGTTCTTATATCTTATGTCGGGTTTTCTGTGAATAACACCTATTCCGGAGCAAGGCACATCACACAAAACACGATCAAACAATCCCAGCGAATCATCAAACACTGCAGCATCTCTGACAACAGCATTTACACAGGTGTATCCTAATCGTCTCTTGCTCTGTTCTATTAAATTAACTCTATGATTATGAATATCTCCGGATATAATTTCACCATTATTATTCATTATCTGTGCAATGGTGAAGCTTTTTCCGCCCGGTGCTGCACAAGCATCCAGCACTCTCATTCCCTCATGTGCAGACAGTGCCTCACAAGCACGTTGACAAGACAAGTCTTGTATATGAAACCACCCTTTTTTAAAGGCACTTGATCTTTCAATCGCACCTTTAACCGCAAGCGTTGAAGAAAAGCCATCAACTTTATCAACAGACAAGCCATCTTCAATCAAGCTGCGTGTTAGCTCTTCTGCGGAGCATTTTGAGGTGTTAACACGTATGTAGATTGGCAGTGCAGCATCCTTTGGAGCAATTATTGAGTATGTCTTTTCACCACCGTAATCGTCAATAAGTCTATTAACGATATTAATATCACAAGAGCATAAAATTGACAGATTCTCGGCGTCGGATGGTTGAGGCAAGTCGATTGTTTCTCTTTGAACAGCTCGTAAAACTGCATTAACAAAGCCGGATGCATAACGCTCTTTAGATTTTTTAACTATTGCTACTGCCTCGTTTATTGCTGCAAAAGGAGGAATTCTATCCATAAATTTCAGTTGAAGCACCGAAACTCTAAGCGTTTCAAGCACAAATAAGCTGAGTTTGTTAATCGTCTTTGATGAACATTTTGATATTATATAATCCAACAAGTATTTTCTGTCAAGAACACCGTAAACAAGCGCACTAAACAAAGCAGAATCAGCGCCCTGCATATCAGAGCGCTTCAAAGTATTATCAATAGCAATATTGGAGTAACAGCCATCTCTATCGATGGTCAAAAGACAGTTTATCGCTGCCTTGCGTGCATTAGCCATTATCTGCTCCTTCGATTTGTTCTGGACAAATAATAAAGTAATATCAATAGGTTTTGTAAAAACGAAGCTACATAAGTCATAGCTGCAGCTCTCAAAACCTTTTGTGCGCCTTTAAGCTCTTCATCAAACAACATATTGCCTTCAGAAAGTGATTTTACAGCGCGCCTGCTTGCATTAAATTCTACAGGTAGAGTTACAAGAGAAAACAACACAACCAACGCAAAAAGCGCAATTCCCAAATATATAAGTTCAAACGAAGCAAGAATTGATCCAAAAATAATAAGTGGTATACTTATTCTGCTGCCAAAGTTCACAACAGGAACAAGCTTAGCTCTAATTTTAACGGGTGCGTACCCATTTGAATACTGAAGGGCATGGCCTGCCTCATGAGCAGCTACGCCAACAGCAGCAACTGATGTTGAATCATATACCGATGACGATAAGCGTATAACGTTACTACGCGGGTCATAGTGATCGGTCAAACTACCGTTTACTCTCTCTATTGCAACATCAAAAACACCCGCTTGATGTAAAACCATTTCAGCCGCTTCTTTACCTGTAAGCATACGGCTATTAGTCACTTTAGAATATTTTGCAAAGGTGTTCTTTACTGAAAGTGATGCAATTAAAGACAATATAATACCCGGCAATAAAAAAAGATAGTATTGACCGTAATAATATAAATATGATGAAAAATAATCCAAATAAATCACCCAAGGAATTTGTTATCGAATATAGCGTTTCCGCAAAGAAGCTGTTTTGCCGTCATTCGGCGACTTCCCTCTTGCTGAACTTCAATCAACTCTAACGAAGTATTGTTTCCACAGCCAACAAACAATCGACCGTCTACTGTTTTTACCTGAGCAGGAAGCAGATTTGTTTTATCTGCTACCAATGTAGAGTATATCTTAAAACGCTTTCCTTCGAGAGTAGTATATGCAACAGGCCAAGGATTAAAACCGCGAACAAGGTTATGAATTACAGTTGCCTCTTTATTGAAATCAATCACAGCCATATCTTTGGTAATGATCGATGCATAAGTAGCAAATTCTTCATTCTGCTTTATTGGTGAAATCGTATTATCAGCAAGCTTTTTCAATGTTGACACCAAAAGCTCGGAGCCCATTACAGAAAGTCGGTCAAACAGCTCACCTGCAGTTTCGTTACTACCTATTGCAGTTGACGAAGTTTCTAATATATCACCTGTATCAAGGCCTTCATTAAGGAGCATAGTTGTTATACCGGTAACAGCATCACCGTTGACAACAGACCACTGAATGGGAGCTGCCCCTCTGTACTTGGGCAACAATGAGCCGTGAACGTTTATAAAACCCAAAGGTGCTACGTTCAACATTTCTTTCGGAATTATTTTACCGTATGCAACTACGGCAACAGCATCCGGTTTAAAAGACTTCATCAATTCAAGCTGCTCTTCGTTCTTTAATGAAGTTGGCTGATATACAGGAATGTTATATTTAAGTGCACACTCTTTAACGGGCGTAGGCGTAATTATCTGTTTTCTTCCTACCGGCTTATCGGGTTGTGTAAAAACAGCAACAACCTCATGACCGTCTTTTATGACGGCCTCAAGTGAAGGCACAGCAAAATCGGGCGTGCCCATAAAGACAATTCTCATTGCTCGAACTCTGCCTTTCCGATAGCGTTATCTTTAAAAACTACACCGTCAAGATGTTCAAGCTCATGACAAAAAGCACGCGCTTTTAATCCCTCACCCTTGACCAAAAATGTTTTACCGAATCTATCCTGTGCTTCAACAACAACGGAATTAGGCCGACGGGTAAAATAATACTCTCCCGGGAAGGAAAGGCAACCCTCAACCTCTTCCTGCTGGCCGCTTTGGCCAACAATTTTAGGATTTATAAGCTCAAGCAGACCATCACCGCAGTCAACGAGCACTACTCTGCGCAATATTCCTACCTGCACAGCTGCCAAACCAACACCATCAGCCGCATACATAGTATCTGCCATATCGTCAAGCAAGGTGTGTAAGCGCTCATCAAACTTGTCAACCTCACGACTTTTTTTAAACAGTCGATCATCATCAGCTTTAATTATATTTCTTATAGCCATAAATTTTCCTACCTTTCACGGCACTAAAAGTTACTTTCGGGGTTTATATCAGCAAAAGCAGTAATATTTCTGTTTTGCGGGTCCTTCATAAATTTTTTAAGTAAATCGGCAATCATTTCGCGGAAAGCTTTATTGTTTTTCACCTTAATCAGTATTCTGTATCTATATTTTCCGCTTACTTTAGGAACTGCCGCAACAGACGGGCCCAAAACAATCATTTTAATATCACGAGAGCTTTCACCTGCTAATCGCAGCATTTCCAAAAATCTTAACGCACCATCCCTGGTGTCTGAAGAGGTATCACCCACAAATCCGATTAGACACATCGAACAAAAAGGCGGATAAACCATACCTTTTCTGACACCAATCTCTTGTGAATAGAAGGTGTCATAATCTTGCTTTGCAGCCAAAGATATGACCTCGTTATCGGGAGAAACTGTTTGAACTACAGCTATACCCTCTTTGTCACCACGACCGGAGCGACCGACAACCTGAGTTAACAGCGAAAAGGTACGTTCATAACTGCGATAGTCTTCGCTAAACAAGGAACCGTCTGCATTCAAAACGCCAACTAAAGTTACATTCGGAAAATCAAGTCCTTTAGCAACCATTTGAGTACCCAGCATTATGTCATATTCGCCTTTAGCAAATGCAGATAGCTTTTGCTCATATGAATTGCGGGCCATAGTACTGTCGGCATCCATTCTTAAAATTCGAGCATTCTCAAACAAAAAGCCAAGCTCCTGTTCGGCTCTTTGAGTACCAAAGCCAGAATATTTAATTCTATCACTTCCACACTCACTGCATTTGTCGGCAAACTTTTCCGAATATCCGCAATAATGGCACATCAACCTTTCATTTGCTGAGTGATAAGTAAGTGAAATTGAACAGTTTGGGCAAGATTTGACAGTACCGCATCCGCTGCAAGTTACGATAGTATTATGCCCTCTTCTGTTAAGCAAAAGAATGGCTTGTTCACCTCTGCCCAAGGTTTCCTCAAGGCGCTCTTGCAAAAACCTGCTGATTGGGGAAAGGTTGCCCTCTTTAACCTCAGCACGCATATCAACAGTGTGAACCTTTGGCAAGCAAGCGTTACCGTATCGTGTGTTAAGTCGGCACAACTTATACCGTCCGCTCTCGGCAGCACAAAAAGATTCCAAAGAAGGTGTTGCTGAAGCCAAAACAACCAATCCGTTGTTATAGGCAGCTCGAAATCTCGCAACCTCTCTGGCGTGAAATCTGGGCGTCGACTCGGATTTATAGGTATGCTCCTGCTCTTCATCAATAATAATAAGTCCAAGATTGTCAAAAGGAGCAAATACAGCTGAACGGGTACCTATAGCAACAGATATCTCGCCATCTTTAACTCGACGCCACTCGTCAAGGCGCTGACCTAATGACATTGCTGAATGAAAAACAGCAACCTTGCCATTATATCGGCTGTTAAACAATGACAATGTCTGAGGCGTCAAAGAAATTTCAGGCACCATTACAATGACGCCCTTACCTAATTTGACCGCTTCATCAACAAGTCTTAAAAACACCTGGGTTTTTCCGCTACCGGTTACGCCGTAAAGCAGTGCTGCTTCTCCTTTTTCAGAAGAAAGCATATCCTTTAATGAATCGAATGCACACTGTTGCTCGTCGTTTAAAACAATGCTATTACATTGTCCTGCATCATAAGAATTAACAGGGGTACGATAAACAATATTATCAAAAAGCTCAACCACAGACTTTTTAGCAAGTCCTGTAATCACTGCTTGTGTTACCCCTGCAAAATAGCACACCTCTTTAACGCTAGCAGCACCAACCTGTGTCAAAAAATCAACAACAGCAGCTTGCTTTGAGGTAAGTTTAGCTCCCGGCTCATAATCATCAGCTATACGAACCATTTTGATTGTGGCATCACCAACGGTTCTGATAGCTTCATCAGTTCGCAACAGATAACCTTTATTCACCAGCTTATCGGGAACTTTGCTGTCATCCGATAAACCGGACACCTCTAATAATCTGCTCTTTTCAACAGTTGCTTTACTGTTAAACAGCATAGTCAAAACACGCAGCTCATCTTCGGTAACATCAGTAATTTTATCGAGATCCAAATTATCGGCAATACAATATGAAGCTACAATACGCATATTAATGCCGGCAGGCAAAACCAACTTAACTGCATCATACCAGGTGCAAAAGGTATGCTCTTTGATCCACTTGACCAATTCAAGCATTTCAGACGACAAAACGGGTTGCTTATCCAAAACAGATGATATGGGCTTCACCTTTTCAAGCTCACTTGATTCACCAATGGATAATATTATACCCTGCCGTTTTCTGTTGCCTGTACCAAAGGGTACCATTACTCTGCAACCGGGCAAAGCACTTTCGGCAAGTGTGGCAGGTATAATATAATCGTATGGCTTGTCAAAATGATATGCCGTACGATCAACCGCAATATGCGCGACCACTGCACTCCTCATGACAAGCCACCTCCGTTAATAATATTCAAGTATAGCAAATTAGTTTTCTGCTTCTCTTTGAGCGCAGATTTGATCAATCGCCAAGGAAACAGGTTTTTCAACTAAAATTTCCTTTTCCTCTTCAGCTTCAACAACGATTTTACGAGCTCTGTCAGCAACATCGTGAACAAGCTGATAACGGCTGTCATACATTTCGATTAATTTTCCAATTGCGGGATTAAGCATTATTCAACACCTCATTAATAATATTCTTTTGTTTATATGATGAAAGCTCGGTAATACGAATTATATCGCACAACTGATTTACCGCAAGCTCCAAATCATCATTAATTACTATATAGTCATACTCGTCTGCTCTGGGAATCTCGCGCAAAGCAGCATTAAGACGCTTTTCTATTTGTTCAGGCGTATCGGTCTGACGTTTATTAAGACGTCGCTTAAGCTCTTTGACCGATGGGGGCATTATAAAAACCGAAACCGCCTCAGGCAATGCACGGCGGATACTTGCCGCACCGTTAACATCAACCTCAATAATAATTCCGTCACCCGATTCAATGGCATCTATAACAGGACGACGCGGAGTGCCGTAATAATTACCAAGATATTCATTATATTCTAAAAAAGCACCTTCATCCAGTCCTTTTTTAAACTCATCCACCGTCAAAAAGCAGTACTTACCGTCTTCTTTATCGCTTCCACGAGGTTCTCGGGTAATGCAAGAAACCGAAAAAGACATTTTTGGATATCTCTTTCTAACCTCTTGCAACACAGTGTCTTTACCGCTGCCTGAGGGACCGGAAATAATCAAAACCAAACCCGGATTATTCATCAACATCTTCCTCCCCATCAAACTCGACCTCTATATCGTTGAGGCGGTTGGCAACAGTCTCACATTGTAAATATGACAAAACGATATGATCGCTGTCAGTGATTATAACAGCACGTGTACGGCGGCCGTGGGTTGCGTCTATCAAGCAACCTTGCTCTTTGGCCTCTTGAACAATTCGCTTAATCGGTGCAGACTCAGGAGAGACTATAGCAACAATGCGAGTATCTGAAACCATATTACCAAAACCTATATTAATAAGTTTCATAATTAAAAGCACCTCTTATTCAATGTTTTGCACCTGTTCTCTTATCTTTTCAATTTCAGACTTAATTTCTACAACAGTATGTGCTATTTCAACATTTTGACTTTTAGAGCCGATGGTGTTGGTTTCACGGTTCATTTCCTGCACCAAAAAGTCAAGCTTGCGTCCAATAGCTTCGCCGGAATTAAAAATAGCGTTCATTTGATCAAAATGGCTGCGCAAACGAACAGTTTCTTCGTCAACAGCGATTTTATCAGCAAATATTGCAGTTTCGGTAATAAGTCGTTGTTCATCCACTTGAGCGCCATCTAACAACTCTTTCATCTTTTCTTCGAGGCGAGCTCTATAAGCCGAAACAGTCTCTGGAGATTTTGACTCAATGAAGGATACGTAATCAAGTATAACAGCAGCACGGCTGAGAATATCGTCGCGAAGCTTCTCACCCTCTGCAGCTCGCATTTGCATAAACATATCCAGCGCCTTTTCAACAACTGAAGAAACATCAGCCCAAAGCTGTTCTTCGTCTGCTTCTTTTCTGGTTACTGTCAATACATCCGGAAAACGCGAAAGAACAGCTGCATTGACATCAGCTGCAACACAGTACTCAGAGCCAATTTCTTTAAGAGCAGACATATATCCGGCAGCCAACGGATGATTAACCTCAACAGTAACGCCTTCATTTGCACGAGAAACAAGAGTCAAAAACATATCTACCTTGCCGCGGCTGATGCGCTGCTGACAAAGCTTCTTCAGCTTGTCCTCCAAAAAGGTCAGCTGTCTCGGAGCACGAATTGAAAACTCAAAATACCGATGATTGACCGAGCGCATTTCAACAGAAACTGTGTATTGCTCAAACTCACATTCGGCTCTGCCGTAACCGGTCATACTCATTATCATAACAGTAACACACCTTTTTATATTCTTATCTGTATATTTTACCAAAAAAGAACCGAGTTTGTCAACAGTTACGCTTGATTATTTAATAAATTAGTGTATAATGTTGATATATAAAAGGAAAGGAACTAAAAATTTATGAAATTAGGTATTGTGGGATTGCCCAATGTAGGCAAATCAACCCTTTTTAATGCAATAACAAATGCAGGCGCCCAGTCTGCAAACTACCCCTTTTGTACAATAGAGCCAAATGTTGGTATGGTATCTGTGCCTGACTCACGTTTAGACAAGCTGGCAGAGATGTATAACCCTGAAAAATTCACTCCTGCTACTATTGAGTTTGTAGACATTGCAGGTCTGGTTAAAGGCGCCTCTAAAGGTGAAGGACTCGGAAACAAGTTTTTATCACACATCCGTGAGGTAGATGCTATTATTCATGTTGTAAGGTGCTTTGAAAGCACCGATATAATTCATGTGGACGGATCTGTTGACCCTCTGCGTGATATTGAAACCATTAATCTCGAACTTATTTTCAGTGATATGGAAATGGTCCAGCGCAGAACCGATAAGGCAACCAAAGCAGCAAAGGGTGATAAATCATTCTTGGCAGAGGTTGAATTCTTAAAGAGATTGTATGATCATCTGGAATCGGGTCAACCTGCTCGATCAATTGACGCAAATGAAAACGAACAAGAGATACTTAACGATACTGCTTTGCTGTCACTCAAACCTGTAATATATGTTTGCAATATGAGTGAAGATGATTTTGCAAATGGCATTGAGGGCAACGCAAACTATCAAAAGGTTGCAGAGCTTGCCGATAAAGAGCACGCAAAATGCTTGCCTGTATGCGCCGAGATGGAAGCGCAAATTGCCGACATGGATAATGAAGAAAAATCAATGTTCCTTGAAGAGCTTGGTCTTGAGCAGTCGGGACTTGAACGATTGATTAAAGAAAGCTATTCACTTTTAGGTCTTATATCATACCTTACTGCAGGTCAGCCCGAGGTCAGAGCTTGGACCATAAAAAAAGGCACTAAGGCACCCCAGGCAGCAGGTAAAATTCACTCTGACTTTGAACGCGGTTTCATTCGAGCTGAAGTTATCGCCTATGACGATTTAATGGCCTGCGGAACAATGGTCGCAGCAAAAGAAAAGGGCCTTGTCCGCAGTGAAGGCAAGGAATATATTATGCAAGACGGAGATATAGTTCTTTTCAGATTCAACGTATAATTTTAAAGCACTTGTGCCAAACGGCACAAGTGCTTTTTTTGAATTATAACGCAATTTTTGATACAAAAGTGTCTTGGTGCAAATTTTGCAC
>JAZRNV010000050.1:0-12391 GCA_045648425.1 Acutalibacteraceae bacterium
CAACTTTTTCCTTTGTAATACACAAAGTATTACCGCAGGCAAAAGACTTGCATTGGGGCAAAATTTTCAGTTGCAAAACTGCATGCACCTAAAAAAGATAAATTTTTAGTGGAATAAAAGGCAAAAAGCCACGATAACGCTGACGCGTATTGTGGCTTTTTAACATATTAGGCCGCAAAAATTTGCTTTTTTAGGCGGTTTATCCCTAACCGCAACTCCCTTCAAGCGGTGGGTTTTATACTGAAGATTAAAAGGTGAACATAAAAAGTGGATTTTATTGAGATAGTGGCACAGACTATAGGCCTTGTGGGGGCCTTGTTTATGGTTGTGTGTATGCAGCAAAAGAAATACGACCGTATAATGCTGTGTAAAATCTTAAACGAGTTGTTTTTTGCCATTCACTATATTTTGCTTGGGGCCTACACGGGGGTATGTGTGAATTTTACCGCTTGTGTTGCCATCGGCGCATATTGGCATAATAATAAAAAAGGCAAAAGCTCGATTGTGCTTCAAATCGTCTTTAGCGTAGTGTTTGCTCTGCTTGGTGCTTTGTCATGGCAAGGATATGTAAGTGCTTTTATCATTGTTGCAAAAATTATATCAACCGTTGCCTTTGGCATTAATAATCCTCGAGCAATACGCATTCTTAATTTTATTTGCCTGCCGCTTTTTCTTACTTATAATATTTGTATGGGCAGTATTTCGGGGATGTTGAGCGATTCGTTGTCAATTATATCGGTGGTAATAGGGATTGTACGATTTGATATTTTAAATAAAAAAGAAGTGAAGAGTTAACTCTTCACTTCTTTTTTTTACTCTTTTGATACAAGTATGGCGGTGTATTCTTTGCCGGGGAGGTCAATTTCAACCTTTCCGCTGACGTTGGTCATAATTGTCTTTCTCGTCATTTCCCAGGTGTCAATCAACTCTATGCGGTAGGTTTTGCTTGTTGCCAACTCAAGGGTGTCCTTGGCGCAGGTTCTGGTGTCGTAATATTTCAAATAATAATCGTCGCCTATGTGACCGCAGAAATTGAGTATTTCGGATTCCATAAAGGGTACTATCTCATCTCCCAGCTGCCACAGCGCCTCAACAAAATCTTTTTGGCCGGGGCTGTCGAATTCTACCTCGTTTCGCTTGTCCACAGGCACAGCTGCCATCTTTTCCATAAAGGTAAATTCGCCCTCAAGGTGACCGGGCAAGCTTTCGATTATCTGCCTTAAAAACGCTATTCTGGCAGGACTTTCACCCTTTAGTACGCCACCCTTTGCCCACCACAGCACATCGTTATCGTCAAGATAAGTTTCTCCGTGGGTGCAATAAGCGCCAACCACCGTGGCCTTCCAAAAACGGGAGGTCATTTCTTTGGCTGAAATGCTGCCCCAGTTGTGGGGGATATTGCCCTCATAGCAGCACTCATCTATCATTACCGGTTTATTGTATTGCTTCAGCCAGGCGTTGGCCTTGTGAAGCATTTTTGTTTGCATACAGCCGTGGGTTACGTTTTCACGGGTGAAATCCCAAAATTTAAAGCAGTTGTGGTTAGACAGCAGATGATGATAACCGTCGTTTTTGGCAACGTAATCCTCAATGGCATACCAATGCTCCATATTTTTTGGGGTAAGATCGTATTCGTTGGCAAGACTCCACCACAGATTGGGAAGGGCTGACAGTCGACGCAACAAATAGTCAAGATAAACCTGATCTTGCTCCGGGGTCATAGTGGCAAAGCCCCACTTGTCATAGGGATGAAAGAGTATTAGGTCAACCTCAATGCCCAGCTCGTCAAGCTGCATTATGCGCTTTTCAAAGGTCTGCCAGAATTCAACACAGGGATGATGCACGTCCCAGTTGCCGTCTGCATCCTTTTTAAAGGGATAAAGGTCGGGCTCGTTGTGGTTAAAGTCATAAAATTTAGGGAAAGTGCACATCCTGACCTTGTTGAAGGGGGACTTGCTTAAGGTGTCAATCGTTTGGTCAATAAGTGCCTGTTCTTGATGAATAAGGGCATAAACAGTGGTGCCAAAGGGGTGATAGGGTGTGCCGTCTGAATATACAAACCGAGTGCCGTCTGCTCGCACAATGCCGTGGTGCTTGCCGTCGGCAGGTTCAATCTCCACCTCGCCCTCTGCTTCAATACAGCCGCTTATTTTGTAGGTATAAACGCCTGTGTCTTCGGGCATAAATCTCAGTTTGTAAATACCGTTACCGTCATAAAAGCATTTTAGCTGTTTTACGTCATTTCCGTGTTGAACAGTTGCGGTTGTGTCAATTTGTGCAAAAGATCCTTGGGGTGCATCGCCTGTAAATGATAATTCAACCGTTTGATATTGTTTCATAAAATTTGCTCCTGTTTTATTTTAAAACAAATTTTTCACTTTCAACTAACTGTAAATAATCAATGGCGGCGTTGATGGCGCTTGGCACCATATCAAAATCCTTAGGGTGATGGGCGTCACTACCGACGTAAAATTTGCATCCGCACTCCTTTGCCACAATGTAGGGCTTAAACAAAGGGGTGTTTTTAATGGCGTTGGCCATAGAGAGGGAATTAAGCTCAATACCTACGCCCAGTTTTGCTGCCTTGGCAAAAAGGCGGTGCATTTCATCCTCGGGTATCAGATCAAAGGTTTCAAGCAACCTTTCGGTATCGTTTCTGTAAATAAGCCCGCTGGTCAGATGGGCAATGCCGAACTTATGAAAGGGCAGGTCCATATTCAGCACTCGGTCCAAACGGTCAATCCAGGCCTGTGCCCTTGTTTTAGGGCTTTCCAGTTGTGCCGTGGTCAGAGTGTAATCGGTCATGTGAAAATGCGTGGTGGGTATTATAACAAAATCCAGCTTGTCAATCGTCTTTTTGCTTATGCCCAAGGTGCCGAATTTATTAAGTTCAGTCTCGCAACCAAACAAAAATCTGACCTCGTCTTGGGGCAGAGGAAGAATGCGGCTTATTCGGTCATAATCCTGGGGCGCGTACCAGCCGGATGCTCCTTCAACGCATTTATCCCAAAAATGGTCGGTCACACAAACAGTGGCCAAATCGTTCTTCTTTGCATATTCCACTATTGCCTCAGCCGTTTGCCCCGGGTCGTTAGAGCAAGCGGAAATCTGAGAGTGAATGTGCAAATCGTGGTTATAGGCGTAACGCATAAACATACTCCTTACTTTTTAAACATGGTGCTTTCTGTGTTTAATGATGCCTCAAAGTCGCCAAAAAGGGTGTCAAACAAGGCGTCGGCAAAAAGCTGATGCATCTGTTTTGTGGGATGATTGATGCGATTGGCCAGCAGCAGGGTGGTGTCTTCGGTTTTTGCAAGCTCCTTCCACATGGCGTAGCAGTCGCACACCTTAACTCCCATTTTGTTTGCCAGATTGACAGCACCGCTCATAAACAAATCCATTTTGCCGCTCACCTGATAGTGTGCCGTTTGCTCTGCGTACCCTTTATGAACGGCCGCAGTATCCTCTGCAACATAGGTGTTAAGCATATTTGGAGTCATAAATATAACGTCGATGTTGTTTAACTGACATTTTTTAAAGATAGCTTTCAATGCCTCAAGATAGTCGTCAAGTGAACCGTTAATGTCGTTAAGGCCAAAGCAAACGATAACCAGGTCGGGATTATGACACAGCACCTGGCTTTCCATACGCTCAACAGATGCCGCGGCAGTAATACCGCCAATGCCTGCGTTGATGACATTAACAGGCACATAGTTTCTTATTTCGAGAATTTTTTTACGCAGGCGGTTCCAATATACGCTTTCGTAATCAATTTCACCCAACGCAAAAGCACCGTGGGTAACGCTGTCGCCAAAAGCAACAATAGTTATGGGCCCGTTTTTCTTAAGACCTTCATAGTCCATATTGATTTTTTCGGTAATGTTCATTTAGTCACATCCTTAAATCATTAAGCAGCATACCGCTTAAAGGGGGCACATTAAAGCGCTCTGCAAACAGCTTGCATTTGCACATAAATATGTAATAGATGTTTTTTTCGCAATGTCTCAAGCACTCAAAGTTTGCTTGGCCTTTTGCGATAATTATATCAGCACCGTCAAGCTTTTTCAATGCCTCTTCAGAAATATCGCTAAGCACGGTGCCTGCCATACCGCTTCCGTTATGGCTTACCCTTGCAACTGAAGCCATATCAACCTGTGCAGCATCTTCAAGGGTTGCATCGTTTAGCACGGGCCTGCCCTTCACAATGACCTCAGGGCTGATTTGCGGAAACTCTTGAAGAATAGTTTTTATAAAAATTTTATCTGCCACAATTTCACCGCAGTTGTCGGTAAGGTAAACAAGCTTTTTGGCTTTAGCAAGGTCTTGCTTAAAAGCGTCATATTCGCTGTCGTCAAATTTTAAGAATTCTGCAGTAGCAAGCAGTGCGTCGAGCTTTTCTTCACTTACGCTGTCCATAGCGCCAAAATCGATATAATTGCCAAGCATGGCAAAATTCAAAGCAGTGTGCAGCTTGTCGCGGGCTGAGTCGATAACACTTTGCATCGAGGCCTCTTTGGCAAGCATCAAGGCATTGAAATGTTTCTTTTCTGCATTAAGGTTTTCTTCAAATCCGAGCATTTCCTTTTGCAATGCCGCGATTTTGTAAAGCACCTCGGAGGGAGTTTCATTTTGCCGTGCTTCATCTAAAATTTTATGCAGCTCTTGCAGGTATGCAAGCCGTGTGTCATCATCCTTTGCTTTGTCGGCCTTGGCTGAATGCTTGCTCAATAGGCAAGAGGCGCACTGAGGATGAAACCGTATGATAGGGGACAAGTCGCTCATAAAAACACCTCAAAAGTATTGTATCACACAATCTCTATTATTTCAACCTGACGCAAATGACCAAATTAAAAGAAAAAGCATAAAATTATGACTTAAAATCGGTTGAATAAACTCTTTGTGTGTGCTACACTTTGCTTAGATGAAAAAAGGCGGTGTTTAAATGAAAACCAAACTGTATCAAACAACTATGAATATCCCTTGCCAGGATATGAACGGCACTTCATCAGTACCTGCACTTTTAAAGGTAAACTATCGCTCTTCCTTTGACAACATAGAGTCAAATTTAGGAGAAGACGAAGACCTGTATTTGGGCTACGGTCACGTTGTTTCTGCCTTTCCTTATAAAATGCAGGATATGTATACCCGCCCTCTGCATGATAATGAGGAGCCGGTCATAATTCTTGAAAACGAATATCTCAAGGCCACCTTCCTTCCCAACTGGGGCGGCAAGCTGATGAGTCTTATTGATAAAGAAAAAGACAGAGAGCTGCTTTATTGCAACTCGGTGCTGCGTCCCTGCAACCTTGCAGTCAGAAACGCCTGGACCTCAGGCGGTATTGAATGGAACTGTGGCTTTGTTGCTCATCATCCCCATACCTGCGAAACAATGTTTACCACCACAACCCAGCTCGACGACGGTACGCCCGTGCTCAGAATGTATGAGTTTGAGCGCATCCGTCAGGTGGTGCAGCAGATGGATTTCTTCTTACCCGAGGGCTCAAAGGTGCTTTTTGTGCGCAACCGCATAATTAACCCTCGTACCGAAACGATTCCTGCATATTGGTGGAGCAATACTGCAGTGGTTGAAACGCCCGACACCCGCGTTATAGTTAATGCAGACTCCGCTTATATGGCAGAGAATAAGGTGTGCGTAAAGAGTATGCTCGATTACTGCGGAAATGATTGCACCTATCCGGTAGACGTGCCTGCATCTATTGACTTTTTCTACAAAATACCCTTCTTTGCAAGACGCTTTGAGGCAGCTGTTGATGCTAATGGGTATGGACTTGTGCAAACCTCTACCCACCGTTTAAGAGGTCGCAAGCTCTTCTGCTGGGGTCAGAATCCCGGCGGTGACCGTTGGCAGGAGTTTTTGTCATATGATGGCAGCCCCGATCGCTATATTGAAATTCAGGCAGGCCTTGGCCGCACACAATACGGCTGTGTTCCCATGCCCCCCGAAACCACTTGGGAATGGCTTGAGGCCTACGGCGCAATGAATGCTGACGGTGATATTGCTCACGGCGAGTGGCAGGCCGCCAAGGCCGAGGTTGCCAAAAAGCTGGATGAGCTTATTACTGCCGAAAGAATGGAAGAGCTGTTGGATGAAACCCGTCCCATGGCCAAAGCCAAAGCAAGCGGCGAGCTGCTTTTTAAGGGTAGCGGATGGGGCGCTCTCGAAAATATGCTTCGCGCAAAGGACGGCAGACGTCTTATGGCCTCTCACCTTGATTTAGGCAGGGTTGATGAAGAGCAGTCTGCTTGGGTGTCCTTGCTTGAAAAAGGAACTGTGGGCGAGCATAATCCCAATGAAGCTCCTGCCTCTTGGATGCTGCAGGAGCGTTGGACCGACCTGCTTAAAGAAGCGGTTAAGGGAGCCGATGCCAACAATTGGTACGCCTGGCTGCAGCTTGGTATGATAAGCTTCATACAAAACCGACTTGACGAGGCAAAAGAGTATCTTGACCGCTCTTACGAGCTATGCAAGTCACCCTGGGCTTTGTATGGCCTTGCCCACGTTAACCGTCAGCAAAAGAATCCGATTGCTGCTGCTACCCTGTGCGAGCAGGCCTACCGAATGAAGATGGATGACATCTCTTTGGCAAAAGAAGCGATGGAGCTGCTTACCGATGCCGATATGAATAAAGAGGCCCTGGCGCTTGTGGAGCAGATGCCTGCAAATGTAGCTGAAATCGGCCGAGTCAGAATTTATATTCTCAAGGCCAACATCCGCCTTGGCAACATCCAAAAGGCAGAAGAGCTCTTTTATGCTGACGGTGGCTTGGTTTTGCCCGATGTTCGTGAGGGTGAGCGCCTTGTTACCGAACTTTATATTGATTTGCTTGAGCTTAAGGCAAAAGAAAAGGGTGAAGCTTTTGACCGCGCCACCGCAAAGGTGCCTGCACAGTTTGACTTCCGTCAGACCGACCGAGTCAGTATGCCCTCCAAAAGAAAAAGAAAATAATTGCTGCAAATGTTGACAATTAATTTTGCGTGTGATATACTTATTCTAATTTAGCACTTTAATGCGCAAAAGGAGAGATAAACATGAAGGTGTTGGCATTTTTGCTTTATTTCGCTTTAATGCTTGGAATAGGAATTTTCTTTTTCTTAAAATCCAAGAACGAAGGCGAAAAAGAATATTTTTTAGGTGGCCGTTCGATGGGTCCGTGGGTAACTGCTATGAGTGCCCAGGCCTCCGATATGTCGGGCTGGTTGCTTATGGGCTTCCCCGGTGCAATTCTTGCTCTTGGTATGGGCCAGGTGTGGATAGGCATCGGTCTTGCTCTGGGAACCGCCGCTAACTGGATTTTTGTGGCAAAGCGTTTGCGCCGATTCTCAAAGGCGTCGGGTGATTCTATTACCCTTCCTCAATATTTGACCAATCGCTTTATGTCTCAAAGCCCATTGCTTAAAATCGTTTGTGCCGTAATATTCCTCATCAGCTTTACCATTTATGTAGCATCGGCATTCGTTGCAGGCAAGAACGTTTTGTGTGCCGTAGTTCCTTGGTTCCAAGGCAAAGAAATGATAGCATTGGCAGTTTTTGCTCTTATTATTCTTGTTTATACATTTCTTGGCGGTTACAAGGCCGTTTGTTGGACTGACTTCTTCCAGGGCCTGCTGATGCTTGTTGCGTTGCTTGCAGTGCCGATTGTAATGTCTTTGGGCAAGTCTGATGCTTCTTTTGCAGGCGCATTCGCAGCAAATATCAAGCCCTTCGGTACCAATCCCTTTACCGCTTCCTGGCAAGAGATTACAACAGGCCTTTCATGGGGCCTCGGCTATTTTGGTATGCCTCACATCATCGTTCGTTTTATGGCTATCGAAAAGCCCTCTTTGGTTAAAAAATCAGCAACTGTTGCAATCGTTTGGGTTGTGCTCACATTGGGCGCCGCTGTTGCAATGGCAATTATCGGAAGAACATATTTGTTTAACGATGGTTCATCCCTTGCCCAAATACTTATTCCCAACGGCAGACAGCAAGACATCTTTATTGAGGTGGTTCAAGCGATATTCCCCTCGTTTATAGCAGGATTGTTGTTGGCCGCTATTGTAGCAGCTGCAATGTCTACCGCCGATTCACAGCTTTTGGTTGCTTCTTCATCCTTCACCAGTGACCTTTATAAGCCCTTGATTCGTAAAAACAAGGCATCTGATAAAGAGGTGCTTTTTGTAGGCCGCTTGGTAGTTGTGATCGTATCTGTTGTTGCGCTGTTTATAGCAGCATCGGGCATAAACAATCCCGACAGCTGGGCAAACAGCATTATGGCGATGGTTGAAAATGCATGGGGACTTTTTGGTGCATCCTTTGGCCCCGTTGTTATTCTTTCGTTGTTCTGGCGCCGCTTTAACTATGCAGGCGCTGTGTCGGGCATAATTGCGGGCGCTGCTGTAGATATTGCATGGTTGCTTTTGTTGACTAAATCAACCGGTGTTTACGAGATATTGCCCGGCTTTATTGCAGGTCTTGTTGTAGCCGTTGTTGTTACTCTTGCTACCAAAGCCCCTGCTACAGAGGTTGATGCAATATTCGCTGCCGCAACCGACAAATCGATAGACGATTAAGCCCCTTTGCTTATTGACTTTTAATATTATTTGTGTTATACTCACATCAATTAGATATGGAGGTTGAACATAATGAAACACATCAAGACTATTGAAACCCGTGACCTTTGCGAAAGCGCTAAAAAGGGCGGCTGCGGCGAGTGCCAGACTTCTTGCCAGTCAGCTTGCAAGACCAGCTGCGGAATTGCAAATCAGCAGTGCGAAAAGACTGCTGAGCAGAAGTAACTGAATTTAAAAAGTAAAAATGCCGCCAACAGATAAGTGGCGGCATTTTTTCATAAAAGAGGTATATTATGATTCATCAATACAAACTGGGCGGCTATAACATAGTGCTTGATATTTGCTCGGGCTCCGTGCACGCAGTTGACGATGTTGCCTACGACATTATCGAGCTTTACGAAGCCCACAGCAAAGAAAAGATAATTTCTGCCCTGCAAACTAAATACGACGGGGTAGAGGGAGTTGCAAAAGAAGATATTGCTGAATGCTACGAGCAGGTTACCGAGCTTAAAAATATGGGCAAGCTTTTCACTCCGGACACCTTTGAGCCCATGGCCGACACCCTTAAGAAAAAGACGGCGGGTGTAGTTAAGGCCCTCTGCCTGCACATAGCCCATTCTTGCAATCTTAACTGTTCATATTGCTTTGCCAGCCAGGGAAAATACCACGGCGAGCGCGCTCTTATGAGCTTTGAGGTTGGCAAGCAAGCCCTCGATTTTCTTGTTGCCAATTCGGGCAGCCGCCGCAATCTTGAGGTCGACTTTTTCGGCGGGGAGCCGCTGATGAACTTTGACGTGGTTAAGCAGCTTGTTGCTTATGCCCGTTCTATTGAAAAAGAGCATGGTAAAAATTTCCGTTTTACCCTTACCACCAACGGCGTGCTGATTGATGAAGACGTAATCGATTTTGCCAATAAAGAGATGAGCAACGTTGTTCTCAGTCTTGACGGGCGAAAAGAGGTGCACGACCGCTTCCGCGTTGACTATTCAGGCAAAGGCAGTTACGATTTGATTGTGCCCAAATTTCAGCAGCTTGTAGCGGCTCGCGGCGGCAAAAACTATTATATGCGCGGCACCTTTACCCATCACAATCCTGACTTTTTAGAGGATATAAAGCAGATGCTTGATCTCGGCTTTACCGAACTGAGTATGGAGCCGGTTGTCTGTGCATCGGGTGATCCCTCCGAGCTTACTGCAGAAGATAAAGCCATTGTGCTTGACCAATACGAAAAGCTGGCGGAGCTTATGCTTGAGCGAGATAAAGAAGGCAAGCCCATCACCTTTTATCACTATATGGTTGACCTCAAGGGCGGCCCCTGCGTTTACAAGCGCATTTCGGGCTGTGGCTCGGGCACCGAGTATATGGCAGTCACTCCCTGGGGTGATTTGTATCCCTGTCATCAGTTTGTGGGTGATGACAAATATTTGCTTGGCAATGTCTTTGAAGGGGTTAAAAACACCTCCATACAGGATGAATTTTTGGCTTGCAATGTTTACTCCCGAAAGGAGTGCCGCAACTGCTGGGCAAATCTTTACTGCTCTGGTGGCTGTGCTGCCAACGCATATCACGCCACCGGCTCGGTAAAGGGTATATATGAATATGGCTGCGACCTTTTCCGTAAGCGTATGGAGTGCGCCATTATGGTGGCAGTAGACAGAGAGTTAAGAGAATGAATACACCTATTTGTGATTTTGTCAAGGAATATGCACAGCAAAATAAAATCCGCCTGCATATGCCCGGGCACAAAGGTAAAGGTGGGTTGGGCTGTGAGTCGTTCGATATAACCGAGATTTCGGGTGCCGACAGCTTGTATGAAGCGCAAGGCATAATCGCCCAAAGTGAGAGCAATGCGAGCAAGCTGTTTGGCTGTGACACATTTTATTCTACCGAGGGCTCCTCTCACGCTTTAAGGGCGATGCTCTGCCTTTGTTTGCAAAACGCAAAGCAAAAGGGCTTAGCTCCCCTTGTTTTGGCAGGCCGCAATGCACACAAAAGCTTTGTAAGTGCCGCTGCTTTGCTGGACTTTGACCTGCAGTGGATTTACCCTCGGCAGGACGAGTCCTATCTTTCTTGCACCGTCACCCCTGAAAAGGTAGAGGGCTTGCTTCGTTCATCGACCAAGCTGCCCGCCGCAGTTTACGTTACAAGCCCCGATTACCTTGGCAATATAGCCGACATAAAGGGAATAGCAGAGGTTTGCCATAAATACGGCACCTTGCTTTTGGTAGATAACGCCCACGGGGCCTATCTTAAGTATTTGACCCCCTCCCGACATCCTGCCGATTTAGGCGCAGATATGTGTTGCGCTTCGGCTCACAAAACCTTGCCTGTGCTGACGGGGGGCGCCTATTTGCATATTTGCGGTCATCCCGAGATGACCCGATGTGCTAAAAACGCCCTTGCCCTTTTCGGCTCAACCAGCCCTTCATATTTGATTTTGCAGTCGTTGGATATGGCAAACAAGGTTATGAGCGAGGGGTATAAGGAGCAGCTTGACAGATGTGTTTCCAAAGTAAAAGAGGTTAAATCAGCTCTTGAAGACTGTGGCTATACCCTTGCAGGTGATGAGCTGATGAAAATCACCCTTGCCGCTAAAAAATACGGCTACAAGGGCTACGAACTGGCAACTGTTATTGCCAACAAGGGGATAGAATGGGAGTTCGCTGACGAGGATTATCTTGTCTTTATGCCCTCTGCAAACAGCTCACCTAAAGAGCTTGATGCCTTGCTGAAGGCGCTTATGAGCATTCCTCAAAGGTCGCCGATTTCAGCTTGCGAGCCCTTGTTTTCAAAGCCCAAACAGGTGATGAGCATACGGGCAGCAACCCTCTCTCTGAGTGAGTGCTTGCCTTTGTCTCGGTGCGAGGGAAGAGTGCTCAGCCGGCCGACGGTGTCTTGTCCTCCTGCCGTGCCGATTTTGGTCAGCGGTGAATTGATTGATAAAGCGGCCATCGAGCGCTTTGAATATTACGGTGTAAACGAACTAACGGTTGTAAAATAAAAAGCTGTGTGGATTTCCACACAGCTTTTTATTTTTGTTCAATTAAGCAAGCTTTGCAATGCCAAGCATATGCTGAAGCAGTGCCAGCGAATCGGCAGAATCAACAGTTTCGTTTCGGTCAACGTCCAGCTTGTAGGCATCATATCCGTCGGTAAGGCCCAACAGTGACATCACAAGAGCGCTGTAATCGGCAGAGCTTATTTTACTGTCGCCGTTTACATCGCCTGCAAGGTTATCTCTATTTTTGATGGCCAAAGCAAGATTTTCCGCATTCTCAACCAAGGGCAGCTGATAGTCGGCCAAAGCGCCATACATCAGCTCTGCGGTGGTGATTTCATCATCAGATGCAACCACATTGCCGTCAACAACCAAAGCGTCCAGCGCGGCATTCAGTTCGTCAACAGTAAAGGAGCGGTCAACGGTATACCCTTTAATATATGAATATCCGTTGCTGGTGGTAACCCATGTTTCATACATTTGGAAGGCAACCTGAGTTTGGCTGAAGTCAAGGTTAAGATGGGTGGCGTCATAGGTAATCACAACCGAGCCGTCACGTATAACCTTAATCAATCCGTTGTTGTAGTTGAGTGCGTATGCGTGAACGCCGTCGGGTGAGCCGAGATTTGCGCTCTTTACGAGGATTTGATCTTCAGTAGGAGCAGTAGTGCTGTTGGCAACAGCGCTAAAGCCGTAGCAAAGTGATACGTATGAGTAGTCATCGTTGAAATGATTTTGAATCAAAAGACCAATCTCACCAAACTGAGCATAGGTAAAGTTGTGAGCGTAGGGATTGTACTTTTTACGCAGATGGCTGAACTT
>JAZRNV010000051.1:0-11465 GCA_045648425.1 Acutalibacteraceae bacterium
ATACTTGCACTGGCACCGCATATATGCATACGCACCTCGCTTGATGCGTTGCCGCCAAGAACGGGGCGCTCGTGCACAAGGGCAGTTTTTGCTCCGTTTCGGGCGGCTTCAATAGCGGCGCAAAGTCCCGTCATACCGCCACCCACAACCACCAAATCGTAGGCGATCTCTTTTATTTGTTCAGATGTTACTCGCATTTGCAATTCTCCTTTTTCGCTTATGTCTATATATATAATAAATAAGGGAAATATATTTTTCAATATTTGCTCGAACTATTGAAATATTGACTTTTTTGATGTATAATTCAAGCATAATCAATCAAATTCAATCATCGGAGGGCGTTATGTACGACATTGAACGCAAAAATAAAATAGTTGAAATTTTGAAAGAGCGAAAAAGCTGTTCGGTGACAGAGCTGGCTAAGCTGCTTAATTTTAGCGAGGCTACCATCCGTCGCGATCTAAACGCGCTGGACAAGGAGCTAAAGGTGCGCAAGACCTTTGGCGGTGCCGTAATATTTGACACCTACGGCTCAGAGGTGCCAATAACCATAAGACGCAATGAAAATGCAGACATTAAGAAAAAATTGTGCAAATTGGCGTCATCCCTCATAAAAGAGAATATGACCATATTTTTAGCCACCTCTACCACAACGGAATATTTGGTGCCTTATTTCAAGCTGTATGAAAAGTTGACAATAATAACCACCAACCCTGACGTGCCCCAAATGCTTTCCGACACAAATCATACCGTTTACAGTACGGGCGGAAAATATTTGCACCATTCAAATTCCTACGTAGGAGAATTTGCAAGGAATATGATTAGAGGCATCAATGCAGATATTGTGTTTTTTTCGCCGAGAGGCATCGGTTATGACGGAAAGGTAACCGTATCCTCTACCGAAGACGACGTTCATAATGCTATGATTGCCAACTCGGCAAAAAGCTGCCTGATGGCAGATAGTACAAAATTCGGCAAAACATATCCGTTTACCATTTGCAACATAACGGACGTTGACTATCTTGTTACCGACAAGCCGTTGCCCCCTCCGCTTGAACACAAAAACGTTATATACTGAACGCAAGTTAAAATATATTGTATACCGGCAAAAAATATATAACTTTGTTTGAAATAATATATATCGTTTACAGTTAACCATAACTGTACAAAACAAAAAGCCACCTCTCTTAACCAAAAGAAAGGTGGCTTTTGAGTCATTTTATCCTGTTTTTCTGCACTTTTAGGGGGATGAATCGCAAGTTTTGTTTTGTAGGACAGGTCTTCCTACGCAAACAGATTGTTAATTTTGAAATTAAATTAAAATTCCATCGCAGTGGTCGATTTCGTGTTGGATGATTTGTGCCGTCCAACCGGTAAAGGTGTTTACATCGGCAACAATAAAGGCCTTGGTGGCTTTATAATGCGCCGCATAATAGGGTATGCGATTAATTGCGCCACATTCAATCTGGGGCCATACCTTTTCAACAAGTTCGGACAATATATACGCTTTAAATTCGGGGGTACGATTGCGAAGCATTGAGCCTAACGGTTAATTACAATTGCTTTTCTAATCAATCAAGTTTTCGATGATGCCTTTATTAACAATTTTCTCGGCAGAAACATCTGAAAGATAAAGTTTTTTTACATGGCCGCAGTTTTTTAATGTTAAACATTCTTGGTCGGTGTAACATTCAACCGATATATCACAAAGTTTTAGATTTTCTACCATTGTATTTTCATCAATTTTGATGGTATCAATAGGATTGACAAATTCTCGGCGGTGAAGATGGTCTATACTCAACTGCCTTACCCGTGTTTCTTCTTGAATCCATATAAGCGGAAAATGATAGTTTTTATCCCCCATGTGTGCCTCTTGAATGGGCAGACGTTCTGATTTTGATGCGTGAATGTTTTGCAACGATATTGCATCAAAGTAGCCGGTTGTCTCGCCCGGATGAAACTTTGTAAAGCCAATACAGTATTGATAATAGGTGCCAAAAACATTAGATATGGTTATATGCTCAACCTTTTGATTTACTGTTAGAAGTCGCACGGCGCTATGACAATTTTCTGCAAATATGCCATCTATTTCAATGTTAGATATATCTCCACCTGAGCCCTCATAGGCATTAAGTGCCACAAGGTCATCATAGCAAGCACCCTTGAGATTTTTAATACTGCCGTAATGACAGTTGCCGTTAAGGTGAATACCATCCATATTAGAAGCAATCGGGTTGCCAAAATTAAAATCAAACGTAATATTTTCTATTGTAAAATATGAACCCGAATCAATGGTAACAGCAAAGTTGGCAGGATCTTTTAAGGTTAGATTGGAAAGCCTAAAATTTTTTGCATTGTAAAACAGCATAATAAAGCCACTGTAACCATCATCCCTTACATCGTTTGTAAAGATGGGGTTTGGTCTTTGATTAATATTGTTAAAATTCCATATTCCGCCCTCTATCTCAAAATCGTGGCAAGTATCCTCTGCGTCGGGGGAATAAAGATTATAAAAATTAAAAAATTTTTTATGTCTTGAAGTTAAAAACTCACGGTGGCGATTAGCAGGCTTATATTTCATTTGATTTCTAAGCATAAGACAGTTGGCACCATCGGCAAGTTTTATCTCGGCATAACGAGGTAATTTTAGTTTAAAATTGGAGGGAATAACAAGCGGCTTTGAAATAATATAGCGTTTTTCGGGTACAGGCAAAAACAACTCGCATACCCCGCTGTCAATCCTTTCTTGTATCGCGCTTGTATCGTCATGGATTCCGTCACCGTATAAAGCGTGTTTAAACATAGTGGTTATATCCTTTCTAATAAGATTTATGGAACAAGACAAATGGCAATTAAGGACAAAATACCGCCCACAAGACCTATTGCTTGTTTTTTTGTAAGCCTTTCTTTAAATAAAATCACTGCTGCTATCGAACTTAAAACTATGGCGCTGCCGTTTATTAGTGGAAAAAACAGTTGGCTGGGCAACACACCTGACAGTTTAAGGTTTATATAGTTCATCGCAAAAGTGCATCCACCGCAAATGACAGCCATAAAAATTGTTGATTTACTCAATGTTACAGTTTTACTAAAGCCTTTGTTTCTTAAAAGACAATATATCGCTGCGCAAATAAAACTAACAAACAGAAACCCACTAACCTCCGATTTGTGGGCAGAGGATTGGTGCAGTTTTTGAACAACACCAATCGCTCCTTGAAAGATGAATGATAACAGACAAGATAAAATCCACTTTTTGTTGATTTTGGTGTCGCTCCTATTTTGGAGTGATAAAAATATAAAGAAGATTAGAATAAAAGCTATAAAAAACTTTGGTATACTAAAGTTTTCGCCAAAAAATACGCCCGATAGTGTGGGTATTAGCATTGACGATGTGGTTATCAACTGGGTAATATGCATAGGTCCGTTAGATAGAGCAACCATTTTATAAAAAGCACTCAACGCAGTAATAACGCCAAACAAAAGTCCAAGCAAAACAGTAAAAACAGAACAACGCTCATTTAATAATAGCAGTCCAAATATCAAGATGCAAACCGAATATACTGTAATGTTAAATGAATTAATATGGAATGGGGTTTTTAGTTTTGACTTACAAGCGATGTTGTTCAAACAACTTTGCAGTACTATGCTTGAAATAGATGTAACGATTAACGGTACCATTTTTAAGAGCCACCTCCGTTTATAATATACCATATTTACATTAGGTGTTCTCTTGACTTTTCGGCAAAAAATATGGTAAAATCGGCTAAAGGAGGTGGTACTTTGCACAATGGAAAAATAACAAAGATAAAGATCCCCACCCTTAGCACCTTTGATTTTCAAATCAAACGAACCCAGACCGACCGCAAAAGCCATACTTTCGAGATTGGACTGCATACCCATAACGAGTTTGAGATATATATAAACCTTTCGGGAGACGTATCTTTTTTGGTAGAAAACAACCTGTATAATCTCACTAAGGGTGACGTTATTATTTCTCGTCCGGGTGAGCATCATCATTGTGTTTATCGAAGCGATGCATTGCACGATCATTTTTGGATTTTGTTCGATTCGCAAAGCAATGCTGACATTTTAGATTTTTTGAAGGATGAATTCTCCGAAAATTATATTTCGCCAAAGGATAATTTGCGTGAAGAGTTGATTGAACTGTGTTATAGGTTGTATGAGGGGATTTTGACCGAAGAGGAAAAGTTGTATGATTTTTTTCGTATTTTTGCTATACTCAAAATCAGCAAAAACGACTCCAGAATGCAGTCGGTGATGGCCGAGAATTTAAGTGAGATAATTAAATATATCGACGACAATATCAATGAAGAAATGACCGTTTCATCCATTGCGAAAAGATTTTATATCAGCCAAAGCGCGTTAGAACGGAAGTTTAAAGGAACGCTTTATATGACTCCGTTAGAATATATCAGAAAGAAAAAAATTTTGATTGCTGCCAAAATGTTGAAAGATGGCAGTTCGGTGCTAAATGCAGCTGCAAGTGTTGGATATAACGATAGCTCGTATTTCATAGAACTGTTTAAGCATTATTACGGAATTACTCCTTATCAATATAAAAAAACAACCCTACTAAAATAATAAGTTTATAAAATTACAACCATAAACAATAAGATTCTTGATGTTAATACAACTATCCATATACTTTGTCGACTTAAAACAGACAAAGAGGATGCCTGCGAAACAATAAGCCGAGTGATATATACAAACACAAAAGTATAGAGAATTACAAAAATTCTCTATCTCGTTAAATGTGCCACCCTGTGCAAGATACAAGTGTATGCAATAACCCCCTGCAAAGCCTAAAACAAGGCAATTTGCAGGAGGTTCATGGGGATGAAAAGGCATTTTTTACAGTTATACCTGTTCCCTCCTCCAAAAGATTTTATTTTTTATTAAATTTAATTATCCCCCCCTAATTCCCCCCCACACCGTCTACAACGGTCTGCAATAGTTTACATTAGACTTGTCGCAGACTCAACATACAAGCGCGTAAAAGCCGCTATTTACCGTGCTTTTTCAAGGTTTCTCGTTACATTACCATAATTAGTTATACACTATACATTTAGCCTCTGACTCTGTTTGTTGAGGTTCGAATCCTTATACCGCTGCCAAAAACGAAAACCATCCAACAGGGTGGTTTTTTGTTTTTATATAGTCATAATAAGGATGAGAACCGTAGGTTCGGCGACGCAGCTGCTAACGCGCGGTAGCGTTGGCGGTCTGCCAAAGTCTCGAGCACACCTCACCCGACCTGATACCGGTATGATAATCGTCCCACATCGCATCAGCATAAAATTAAGCGCGTGCTTACGCAAGGCCGAAACTATTAACGGCAAAGGAAATATTGCTCGGCAAGAGCATCCTCTACCGCATCCTCAAAGTGCACTAACGACAACTCTTCTGCGTTGCACATTTCTACAAATGCACCGGCCTTTTCTTGATTAAAAAACACATCGTCATAGAACGCAAGCACTTCTCCGTTAAATAAGACAGCTTCTATTCCATAAACCGTTACGCAGTTATTATCTTCATCCTTGATTGTTTGATCTGTTAATTTGTATATATAGTTCATATGTTCAACCCTTTCAGTCAGTCGGTAACCTATCGCGTTACTGATTTGTTACCAATATATCACTTTGCGTGTAACTTGTCAAGCACTTGTTTTGTAAATTTTTGTCGAAATTATATCTTGACAGGTTACTTTCACTTTGATATACTGTTTTTTACAGAAGGTGATAATTTATGACCGTTGGCGAAAGAATAAAGCTTTTACGATGCCAAATGGGTTTAACCCAAGAAGAGCTTGCTTCAGCTACAAAAACCACTAAGCAAACTATTCATAAATATGAAACAGGCATTATTTCAAACATTCCCGCTGCCAAAATCAAAGCCATAGCCGAAATGCTTTACACCACACCGGCCTACTTAATGGGGTGGGATGAGCCGTTACAGCTGAGAGAGTCCCCCGCTTTCAGTTTTATTGAAAAAGCTGAGCAAAGCGATACTTCACAACAGGTTATCGTGCCCGTTAGTGATGACTCTAAAAAAGCCAAAGCACTTCAGCTTTTGGTTGAATCCGCCCGAGATTTAACCTTAGAGCACATTGAGGCACTTAAGCAGCTTGCCGATAATTTAAAATAATAAAAAAACAACTTGCATATTTTTGTGCCAGGTAGTATAATGTAGAAAATTAAATATATTTATGTATGACGTTTGCAGGAAAAGCAACGCTACCGAAGGAGTAACACTCTCAGGTTTCCGTAAGGATGAGGACTGCAAACCGACATAACTTTGGAGAAGCTCATTAAATTGAGTGCCGAAGGTGCAAAGCGATTTACGCTAATCTCTCAGGCAAAAGGACAAAGATTATTCATTGTTACTTTTTATGTTTGTTTTGCGGTTTGCGTTTTGTGCAAACCGCATTTTATTTTTAGGAGGATAAATATGGAAGGAATTTTAGAAAAAATTTCCGAAGTGAACGGCTCGGTTAACGGTGTCGTTTGGGGTGTGTTTGGCTTGGCGCTTTTGATAGGCACAGGCATTATCGTAACCCTTTGCACAAAGTTCTTTCAGGTGTCTCACATAGGACTTTGGTTTAAGAACACTTTGGGCAGTATGTTTAAAAAGGATGTTATTAAGCATCGCAAAGAAAAAGGCACCATCTCCCCTTTCCAAGCACTGTGCACAGCCCTTGCCGCTACCGTCGGCACCGGTAATATTGCCGGTGTTGCTGCAGCAATATGCATCGGTGGTGCAGGCGCCGTTTTTTGGATGTGGGTTGCCGCCTTTTTCGGTATGATGACCAACTTTGCAGAAAATGCCTTGGGCATCTATTTCAGACGCAAAAACTCTAACGGTGAATGGTCAGGCGGCGCAATGTATTATTTGCAGGACGGCCTTGGAAATTATACATACAGTGACGGTAACGGCAAATCAAGCTTCAAGCCCCTCGGCCGTTTTCTGGCAATTTTGTTTTGTATCTTTGCAATGCTTGCCTCTTTTGGTATCGGAAGCATGGGTCAGGTAAACAAAATTGTTGCAAACGTATCTTCTGCTTTTGACGTTTCTGCTCTTTCAGAAATAAACGTTTTAGGCGATGTATCTGCATATGAACTGATAATTGGTGTTGTAATCATGCTGCTTACCGCTTTGATTACCCTTGGCGGTGTTAAGCGCATTGCTAATGTTGCAGAAAAAATAGTTCCCTTTATGGTTGTGCTGTTTGTGTTAGGCAGCTTGGTTGTTATCTGCGTTAACTATAACAATATTATTCCTGCATTTAAGGCAATATTTGTAAACGCATTTAATCCCGAAAACTTTATTAAAGAAGCTGCCGGCGGCCTTGTTGGTGGTGTCATCGTTGCCATGACCAACGGCTTCAAGCGCGGCGTTTTCTCAAACGAAGCAGGCCTTGGCTCTTCTGTTATGGTTCACTCAAACTCAAGCGTCAGAGAGCCCGTAAAGCAAGGTATGTGGGGTATATTTGAGGTATTTGCAGACACTATGGTCGTTTGTACCATGACGGCTTTGGTTATCTTAACCTCCGGCGTTCACGATTACACCAAGGCCGCTGCTGAAGGAGTAGATGCCACTCTTGTAGGTCAAGCATTTAACAGCGTCTTCAGTTGGGGCGACATCGGTGCTAAATTTGTTGCAATCGCAATGTTCCTCTTTGCATTCACCACAGTTTTGGGCTGGTCTCACTACGGCTCAAAAGCTTGGGAGTATTTGTTTGGCGCAAAAACCACTATCGTTTTCCGCATTATTCACGTAAGCACCGTAATATTCGGCGCTGTACTTTCATCCTCTTTGGCTTGGGATATTTCAGACACCTTCAACGGTCTTATGATGATACCCAACCTTATAGGCGTGTTGTTTATGCTTCCTCTTGTGGTTAAAATTACCAAGAACTATGTTGACCGTAAAGTCAAACATAAAAACGTTGAGCCAATGCTTTCTTATGATGCAGACCTGCAAGCCGAAGCAATAGCCAACTTAGAAGAAAATTAAGATTTAAGGCAGCTCGTTGAGCTGCCTTATTTTTATTGACTGTCAGGTGATTTTGAAATATAATATTAATCAGAAGCTTTTAAAGGAGGTTTTGCTTGTGCTTAATTATAAAATCGAAGGCGGCAACCTGCCTGTGGTTGTTTGCTACCCCGAGGCAAACCAAACCATTTGCACCGAAAAAAGGTCAATGTGCTGGATGAGTCCAAACATTAAAATGGAAACAAATTCCGGCGGATTAAAAAAAGCATTTGGAAGAATGTTTTCGGGTGAATCACTATTTCTTAATGAGTTTACTCCCCTTGGCAGCGGTGGAACGATTGCTTTTTCATCGCGCTTTCCCGGCTCTATTATTCCCTTTCACTTAACCGAGGGCAACGGAATAATAGTGCAAAAAACCGGATTTCTTGCAATGGAAAAGGGGTTGGATTTAACCGTTTATTTTAACAAGCGTCTGGGTGCCGGTTTTTTTGGCGGTGAGGGCTTCATAATGCAAAAAATATCAGGCAATGGTGTTGCCTTCGTTGAGGTTGACGGATATTGCAAGGAATTGGAGCTGGGCGTAGGTGAAAGCATTATTGTTGACACCGGAAATCTCGCCGCAATGACAGAAAGCTGTACTATGGATGTGCAAAGAGTTAAAGGGGCGAAAAACATCCTTTTTGGCGGTGCAGGTATATTTCACACCGTTGTAACAGGCCCCGGCAAGGTTTATCTGCAATCGATGCCAATAAGTGAAGTGGCAGACCTTATAAGCAGTCATATTAACATTAAGGAATCCGGTTCAAATGACGGCGGCATTTCAATAAAATTCGGTGACTGAACAATCGACAAAAAAGAACTTCTTCCAAAGGGAATTTGGAAGAAGTTCTTTTTTATGCTAATGATTTTATCATTTCATCAAACTCTGCATCGCTGAGCATATGAACATTCTCAATCAGCTTGATGCCCATATCCTCTGCGCGCTGACGGAAATAGTCTATGTTGCCCTTGCAACGCATATGGGTGGAAATGAGCACAGGACGCGCCAGATTGCCCCCAAAGCGCCTTGACACAGTCATAAGCTTATACAGTTCGTTTTCATCTACCTGGCCGTTTTTGCAAGAAACAAAGATAGGCATCAGCCCTCTCATAAGCACTGCATCAATCTCGTTTTCGGTGTCTTTATTCTTTTCTTGGCGGTCGTGAAAATCGCCGTCCCAATCGATAAACACGCCGCTCAGGCAATCGTTATAATAGGGCAAGCCGTTGCTCTTAAGCCGCTTTGCCGACACAAGAACGCGCAGCTCAAGCAGGTTGCCTGCCTTGGTGAGCACCTTCTTGACCTGATAATTTTTGTATGTAAAGCTAAGCTGGTTGCCAATCTTTTTGAGGGAAAAGATATGGTTAAAGTCTTTGAGTCGGTCAAGAAACCTAAGCAAATCATCAAGTTCTGTTTGAGAATAGCGCTCTAAAAAGCGGTCAATTTCGAAACGTGCGGTCAAAGAATATTTATTTTGCCCAAAGCTGTTAATGGCGGTCAGCTTGTCTGCGCTGGTATTCCACAGCACGGGATCTTTAATGCAAATTGACCACATTTCTAACACATCATCAGCAAAGTCATCGTTAATAAGCCACTCGTAGGTGAAATTGTTATCCTCACCGAAGCGAACATCGCCACCATAAAGCTTAACATTTTCTCTGACTGTAAGCTTAGGGTAGCCCTTGTAGATTACTCTGCCGTCATTGTCACAGTCGGTAACTTCACCGTTGGTAACATCAACGCGCTGAAGATTTATCTTTTTTACATCCTTAAATCTTTCATAGACAATGCCGACTGCCACAAGCTCCAGATCGGTACCGCCCGTTAAATCAAATATAACCTCATCCTCTTTTTGAACAATGGAGGTCAAGGTGTCCACTATGGATACAAGATTGGTTTTATTTATGTATTTATAATCAACTTTTATATCAAGCCCTCGGTCGGACACCAGCTTTTTGTATATATCAAGATCTGAATCTATTTCTTCTTTTTCGCCTATATATATTATTTTTTGCACAGAGACGGTTAAAATGCTGATTACATTTTCTATCGGTGTGCGGTCAAAAAACTCAATAGCAGTCATTTAAATCCTCCATAAATTAATATAAAAACAGTTTATCACGGCTATGGCTTTTTGTCAAATATTGTCGCTGCTGTTCCAATCCGAGCCCCTGTAGATGATTTTGGTACCGATGCTCAAGTGATATTAGTTGAGGTAAGAGTGAAGAGGTAAGAAGTAAGAAGTAAAAATCCCGCCCACTTTCGTGAACGGGATTTTTGTTTGGGTGTTTCGAACTTAATGACACGAATAGTTTGTGCCTGAAAACTGATATTTTCTTTTTAAATATATAAACTAACCGCCTATATACCCCTCACGCAAATTAACTCTAACGGCTTTATCATCTTCAAAATATATTTCATACCATAAAGAATTATCGTAGCTCATTATAAGTTCTGGTGTATTATCACGAATCATATAAGTTCCACGGGTTATTTCACCATCACTGTTTTTGTGCGTACTGTAAAATTCGCCATATTTTTCGATTATTTTTTCTTGGGTATTACCTATAATAAATCTATCATTATAAGCAAAATGTGTAGGATGATAATACTTAAAAACACATATAAAAGCAACGACTATTAAAATACAACTTGCTAATATAATTATTTTCTTTTTCATTTCATCACCGACCTTTATGTGTATTATAGCATAAAAGCGGCGAAGCCGCAACACTTATTACATCTTACTTTTTACTTATTACTTCCCAAAAATCCCGAAAGGAATTTTTGGTTGAGGTAAGAGTGAAGAGGTAAGAAGTAAGAAGTAAAAATCCCGCCCACTTTCGTGAACGGGATTTTTGTCATTCATGTCCGAAAAAGAACTGGTTTTTAAAACCTGATTTTCTTTAACATATTTGTAATTATAAGCAAAACTTAAATTAAAGAGTTTTCACTCACTATCACAAACATATTGAAATAATTTGTCATTATATTCCAAATTAAAAAAGAAACATTCAATTTTATTTTCTTTTTTCATCATATCAATATCAATGATAACCGTCTTACCATCGATAATAGTTTCAATATCAAGAAAAGCACAAGGAATCGTACAGTACATTCCAGAATACTTTGATTCATAATTAGTGTACTCAACTATTTCAATCCCCGATTGGAAATCAAGTCCTGTAGTTTCCTCAAATTCATTCAATAATTCGGGAAAAGATTTGCCTTCTTTATCCTTATTATCACAAAATAAATTCGCAGCAGAATCATAATCGCCTTGCTCAATATGTTCAATTAAATTTTCAGCCACATTCTCAGCATCCAATTCCTCGACTTTTGAACAAGCAGAAAACGATAAAAGCATTAACGAAACACAAAACATAGTAAAAAATTTTTTCATTTCATCACC
>JAZRNV010000052.1:0-3985 GCA_045648425.1 Acutalibacteraceae bacterium
CCCATACCAATCTCGGAGCCCTTAATCTGCATGTTGGTGCGCTCGATGCTTTTGCCGCCGTCGCGGGCTATGCAAATGTAACGGGGAGCTGTCCAAGCTGCGGCAAGACCAACAACAGAGGTTTCTGCGTCAATGCAGTAAGAGCCGTAGGTGTAACCGCCGTATCCTTGTTCGCCGTAAGGAACATAAGTCCATGTTTTGCCGCCGTCGGTTGAGAAGCCGCCGTTGTAGTCCTGGCTTGAAAGTGAAATAAGATTGGGGTTGTTTACGTTAAAGCGAATCTTACCGGTGGCGCAGATAGCCGAGAAGCCGGTGTTGGACCAGTAGAAATCCTTACCGCCGTTGGTTGACATATTAATTGCATTCCAGTTAACGATAACCTTGTTGGGGTCGGTGGGATGCCATGCAAAGCGTGACTCGGCTGCATTGGCAGGAGTCCAGTGGCCCTCTTTATGACGGGTAGACGTCTTCCAGGTCTTACCGCCGTCAGAGGTATAGAAAGTCTTATTGCTGCCCTTTGACTCACCGCCGGTTGCATAGTCCTGCTGCATTACCATATTGTTGGGGTTGGCAGGGCTGACACGAAGGTGGGTGGCATACTTTGCAGGATAACCTGTACCCTTAAGATTGGTCCAGTTTTTACCGCCGTCGGTAGAAATATACATACCCTCGTCGGTGGTGCAATAAATGTTAGAAGCCTTGGTGAGAACGCAATCCATAGAGTTGATGGTCTTATCAAGCACCTTTTTGAAGGACTTTCCGCCATCCTCACTTACGTAAACGCCCTTTTTGTTTGAGCAATAAACGTGGCCGTTTGAGGGATTGACAAAAATATCACCGCCGGCATATGCCTTGGTGCCCTCAAGCAGCTTCCAGGTTTTGCCGCCGTCGGTTGACTTATAAAGGTTGGGGTCGTTTTGTGCGTTTTTGCCTTTGGAGTTATCCTCCCTTGACCAGTAAACAGTAGTGCAATAGCCCTTGCTCTTGTCATAGCTTGACTTGTCAAAGGCAATTTGAGAGCGCTGGTCGCGGTAGCCGTAGGTGTAAGACTTGAAAACATAGCTCCAAGTGTCACCACCGTCGGTGGAAAGGTGAATACCGTTAAGATCTTGTGCGGCGGAGTTGGCACCTACGCACAAAACGCGGTCAACGTTTACGGGGTCGATAGCAAAGCCGGTTGCGCCCACGGCCTCATAGCCAACGGTGGCCAATGCCCAGGTTTTGCCGCCATCCTTGGTGCGGTAGATGCCTGCAACGTCGGTGCCGAAGTAGCCGGTCATACCGTCAACCGAGTCGAGGCAGAGACCCAATACCTGCTGGCAGGCCTCGCCACCGCCATAGCCCTTGTTAATAAGCTCTTGGCTTATCATAGGCACGCTGAGCCACTTATCGGTGTCGTAATAGGTTCTCACAATGGTAGAGGCCTTATCGCCACCCTGGGAGGAGGTGCCTGACTGAGCGACTGAAGAGGTGTCGCCCTTGCTGGTGTCGCCCTTGCCGGTGTCGCCGCAAGAGGTAAGCAGCATAGCAACAGTCATTACAACAGCTATTACTGCCATTAACTTTCTGATTTTCATAACAAATGCTCCTTTTTATTTAGTTGTTTTACTTATTTTACTTATAATATTCATTGGGGGGTGATGCTATTTTCCACATTCCGTGGCAACCGGTAAATACGAATAGCTCCCCCGTGTTATAGTTGAGGGCCATAAAGGTTGCCCGTCTTGCGCCTACGTTATAGTCATCGCGGCCGTCGCCCTTCATTCGGCAAAGTCCCGTCCAGGTTTTGCCGCCGTCCAGCGAGCGCCAGATGTGCTGCACATTGTATATCACATTGGACGAAACACAAGCATACATAATATCGGGATTGCGTTTGTCAACCACAACTGACGAAAGAGGTTCCTTGCCGCTTCCGTTCGGCTGAGCACCGGGAATATAAACCTTGGTAAAGGTTCCGGTTTTACCGCTGACGGTGCTGACGTAAAGTCCGTTTCCGTTAGCTACAAACACCTTTTTATCTTTGCTGTTATAGGCGATGTGGGTTGCCTCTTTACCTGTAGTGCCGTAATTGGTCCAGGTGGCTCCGTTATTGTCGGAATAAACTATACTCATGCCGTTGCGGCCCCAAAGCCGCCCTGTATCGTAATCAACGGTAAACACACCGTCACAACCGGCACCGTGATCTTTTTTCATATCCTTCCAGGAGTAGCCCCTGTCAGTAGTGCGCCACTCACCGATAAAAGCGATGTCGTCATTTCCAAGTGCACCCATACCTGTTTCATAGCCCGTTATCTCTAATTTGGTGCGATTAATTTTTTTGCCGCCGTCGCGAGAGACGCAAATGTAACGGGGATCTGACCAACCTGCGGCAAGTCCAACAACGGTGGTATCCTTATCGATACAGTAAGAGCCGTAGGTGTAACCGCCCCAGGAATTTTCACCATAGGGCACGTAGGTCCAGGTTTTGCCGCCGTCGGTTGAGAAGCCGCCGTTATAATCTTGACTGGAGATGGCTATAAGGTTGGGATTGTTAACATTAAAGGTTGTGCGGCCCGAATTGCAAACCGCCGCGAAGCCGGTGTTTGACCAATAAAAATCCTTACCGCCGTTATTTGACATATATATGGCGTTCCAGTTAACGATAACCTTGTTTTCGTCAGTGGGATGCCAGGCAAAACGGGACACCGCTGCGTTGGCAGGAGTCCACGAGCCCTCGGTGTGCCGTGTAGACCTGCTCCAGCTTTTGCCGCCGTTTGTTGTGTAGTAGGTTTTGTTTTTACCTTTACTGCTGCTGCCCCAATCCTCTTGCATCACCATTTTGTTGGGGTTGGCAGGGCTGACACGCAAATGGTTGGCATAATTAGACGGGTAATTTGTGCCTTTAAGATTAGACCAGGTGCTGCCCCCGTCATGGCTTATGTACATACCGTTATCGGTAAGACAGTAAATGCTGTTGGGCTTGGTGATGACGTTATCCATAGAGGTGACAGATTGACTAAGCACCTTGGTAAAGGTTTTTCCGCCGTTTTTGCTTACAAACACGCCGTTTTTGTTGGCTGCATAAACGTGACCGTTTTGTGAATTGACTGCTATATCGCCGCCTGCATAATCAGAGGTGCCTGCAAGCTTTGACCAAGTTTTGCCGCCATCGGTTGATTTGTATATATTGGGGTCGTTTTGTGTGTTTTTGCCTGTGGAGTTATCCTCTCTTGACCAATAGACGGTGGTGCAGTAGCCCTTGCTTTTATCATAGCTTGACTTGTCAAAAGCAATCTGAGTGCGCTGGTCGCGATAGCCGTAGGTGCGGGATTTAAAAACATAGCTCCAGCTTGTGCCCTTGTCGGTAGAAAGATAGATGCCGTTAAAATCCTGCGCGGCAGAATTGGCGCCAACGCAAAGAACTCGATTGGCATTCATAGGGTCAATGGCAAAGCCGGTGGCTCCTGCTGCAGTATAGCCCAAAGTGGAAAGCTGCCAGGTTTTTCCTCCGTCAAGGGTGCGGTATATGCCCGCAACATCGGTGCCGAAAAAGCCCACCTTGCCGTCGATTGAATCAAGGCAAAGGCCCAGCACCTGCTGACATGCCTCACCACCACCGTAGCCCTCGTCAATAAGAGCTTTGCTTATCAGAGGCACGCTAACCCATCGATCGGTTGAAAAATAGGTGTTAGCACCGTTAGAAAGGAGCTCACTGTTTGATTGGGTCTGACCGTTTGATTGGGTCTGACTGTTTGGTGTCGATGATGTGGGGTTGCCCACAGAGGAGGTTTTATCCCCCGTTGAAGATGACATCTTATCAGAAGCATTTGATTCGTTTGAAGCACAAGAGGTTGTCAAAAGCAACGCAAACACCAGTGCTAACGTTAAAAGGCGTTTAATTTTTTCCATTTTGGAGATTTCCTCCATTTCCAAAATAAAGCGTCAGTCGATTCAAAAATATTATATCAAAAAACACTGCAAATGTAAATTGTGAAATATATAAAAA
>JAZRNV010000053.1:0-4704 GCA_045648425.1 Acutalibacteraceae bacterium
GTTACTGCTGCGATTGAAGAGGTTGATGCTTTGTGATTGTCAAGCAAATCCTCTGTTAAAAGCTGAAAATCCCCCTTGGTGTTGTCTGAAAATTGGAGTTCGCTATCCTTTGCACAAAGAATAGTTTCAGAGCGCTTGTTGAAGACAAACAAAAACAAGCAAGCCGCTGTTGTGGCGCACACAAGCAAAAGAGAAAGAAGGGGAATAATGAAACGTTTTTTAAGGAAAAAAAGTTTGCGTTTTTGGCTGTTGCCTTCTTCGGGCTGAAGAGGTGTGTAAGCAACGGTGTCGGACATTTTAAATGCTCCTTGTCAAAGTCTTTGTTTTATTATATCACAAGCACACATTTTTTGCAACAAAGCCAAGGAGTTGCGGTTAGGGATAAACCGCCTAAAAAAGCAAATTTTTGCGGTCTAATATGTTAAAAAGCCGCGGTGACAAAGCACCGCGGCTTTATTTTAATTATTATCTGTAGCAATAGCCGTAAGAGCTTTCATAGATGGGGATAATTCCGGAAACATCCTCGTCAATCTTTTCAAGCTTTTTGCCGTTATACATCATAAGGTCACCGCTCTTGCTCTTGGTGCTGTAATCAACAAGGCAAAGCATGTTGCCGTCGGGCAGCATATAAGCAGTGCGAACCTCTTCGGCAACTACAGCGGGCTTTTTGCCATTCCATACCTTAAGGGTATATTCACCGTCGTCATAATCGGTGGCATAATAAACCTTGCCGTTTTCATCTATGTCAAAGCTTATAGAGGAGCGCACATCGTAGTCTACTATTTCACCGTCACAATAGAGGTCGCCCTCGTTATCTTTGACGTCCTTGAAGTAATAAACCTTGCCGTCATCGGAAAGCTGATAGCCGGAAACCTTCTTGTCAACCTTTTCGGCATCGCCCAGCTTAGAGCCCTTAAGAGCGGCCTTATAAAGGGTAAGCTCGCCTTCGTCATTGCTGGTGGTGTAGCAAATGGTTTTGCAATCCTCGGTGAGCTGAACGTTTTTAACCTTATCGGAAGCAAACTTAACAACGTCGGCCTTAACAACAAGACGCGTTACCGATGAGCCCCTGAGAGAAGACTCAATGTCGTAGGTTACGTCACTTATGCTGTAAATGTCAGACAGGTTAACGGTTTCAACATCCTTGCCTTCCTTATATTCGTTGATAAGGATGATGGGGTTTTCGGTTTCTGCACTGCTGGTAGATGCGAGATTGTCGGCAACCTTCTTTTCTTTTTTGCCGTCAAAGTAGTAAAGGGTGTAGGTGGTTACCTTTACGGTAGCATCCTTAAGCTCATCGCGAAGCTCGTCGCGTGCAAGCTTTTCTTCATAGTCGTTGATGTTGTCGTTATAGTTATCGAGATCTTCGGTGTATTTATCGTAGGCGACCTGCCAATCGTCATAGTTGTCAAAGTCGCTGAAGGAGGGATACTCGGGATACAGGGGCTCGGTTAAATCGGCATCCTCTTCCTTCATATCGTCAAACACGTAGTCAGAAACCTTAACCTTTTTGGTGTCTTCCTTATAATAATACACTTCACCCGACTGGAAAAGACCGGCAACGGAGTAAACATCCTTGGCAATCTTTTCGCGGTCTTTTTTAATGTTGCGCTTGTAAAGGGTAGCGTTTTTGATGTAATAAACGGTTGTGCCTTTCTCGTCAACTCCGTAAAGATTGGTTATATCACCTTCAAGCTTTTCTTTATCCTTCTTGCCGGTAATGTAGTAAAGACGCTTCTCGTCATCAACGAAATAGATGTGCTTGCCGTCTTCACTTACGGTGTAAGAGGAAACATCCTTGGCAATGCGAGTTTTTTCTTTAAGGTTGTGCTTATAGAGCTCGCCATCGCTGCTTTTGTAAACAACAGCGTTGTCAGAGGTGATAATGTAAGAGACAACGTTAGAGTCAATGCGCTCGGGCTCTGCCTTGGGCTTTTTGACATTGCGATAATAGAGGTTGTAGCCACTATCGCCGGCGTCTATACGGTCAGCATAGAAAAGGGTTTTGCCATCCTCCGACATAACGGTGAAAAGAGCGGCTGAAGTGGTAGAAATTGTACCGTCATCCATAAGGTCTTCGGTAACCTCAAAGGGTTTGATTTTGGAGGTAAAGGTAAACTGCATCTCTTCATCTTTAAAGTAGAGAGCATAGCCGGGGGTTTTGCCGTTGCCTGCAAAGATTGAAATAACAATTACAATAACGGTAAGCAGAGCAAGACCGGCGCCGCCAAAGATAAGAAGCTTTGTGTTTTTAAGCAAAGCGCCAAAATCAAACTTCTTTGCAGCGGGAGCTACGGGCTCGGCAGCTGCAACGGGTGCAACGGGAGCAACGGGCTCGGCAGCTGCAACGGGTGCAACGGGAGCAACGGGCTCGGCTACTGCAACGGGAGCATCGGGCTCGGCTGCTGCAACGGGAGCAACGGGAGCTACGGGCTCGGATACTGCAACGGGCTCGGCTGCTGCAGGTGCTGCCATGGGCTGGGCAGTTGCTTGACCGCAACCATCGCAGAACTTGGCTTCGTCAGGGAGCTGCTTGCCGCAATTTTTACAATAAATCATGTTTATTCCTCCTAAAATGCGTATTTGCATTTAAATAACGGTTGTGCTTGGGGCGGCAGGCCGACCTTTTTTAAGGCGGTCAACGGTGCCTTCAATAATACCCCGATAATTTTTAAGGGTGGTGCGGCACCAGGTACGGCCGGTGCGGCATATTTCGTCAAGCTGTTGCAATGTAACCAGCTTTGCTTCGGCAACCTCATCCTGCTGAAGGGACAGCTGCTGAGGGTCAACGTGGGTTATAAGCATATATGTATCCACCAATCGGTGGTCAAGCATTGAGCTGCCCAAAAGGGTTAGTCGGTCGGGCTCAATTTCAAGCCCCAGCTCTTCTTTTAATTCTCTCACAGCGCCTGTGCGGCTTTGCTCACCGGCCAATACAGAACCGCTTGTAAACTCCCAATAATTTGGGCAGTTTTTTTTCCTCGGTGAGCGGCGGTCTATAAGCAGACGGCCGTCGGAGTTAATAACCACGACGTCTACCACCAGATGAAATTCGCCGTTTTTGAGGGGGACTCCTCTTTTGTGGGTTTTGCCCAAGGGCTGTCGCTCTCTGTCTAAAACATCCCAGTATTCAGCCAAATCAATCATTCCTTCGCAAAGGGCTGTTTACATTTTAGCACTTATTGTTGACAGTTGCAACTTTTTATGGCGAGTTTTTCTCTTTTTTTATGTAAAACATCTATTTTTTTATTCAAATGTAAGATATAGTTGCGATTTTCTCGGCTTTATGGTAATATGTGCGGGTAAAACAAAAGGATGTTGTTGATTATGGAAAAGATAAAACCAATGTTGTTTACCGCCCTGAAGGGGTATAACGGAAAAAGCTTTGTTAAAGATTTGGTTGCAGGTATTGTGGTGGCTATTGTGGCCCTGCCCTTGTCAATCGCGCTGGCGCTGGCGTCGGGCGTAGGCCCCGAAGAGGGATTATACACCGCCATTATTGCCGGCTTCATAATTTCATTTTTCAGCGGCAGCCGAGTGCAGATAGCAGGCCCAACCGCCGCCTTTGCCACCACCGTTGCGGGAATAGTTGCCCTCAAGGGTATGGAGGGGCTCATACTTGCCACCGTTATGGCAGGCGCGCTGCTTATAATAATGGGTCTCTGCCGCCTGGGCAGTCTGATAAAGTATATACCCAACTCCATAACCGTTGGCTTTACCGCAGGCATAGCTCTTACCATAGTTATCGGTCAGCTGAAGGATTTTTGCGGTGTTGCCTATCCTAAAGGGGTGTCGCCCATTGAGACCCCCGAAAAGATTATGGCCTTTGCAGAGGGCTTCGGCAGTTTTAATTGGGGCGCCTTTTTAGTGGGTGCCGTCAGCTTGGCAGTGCTTATTGTGTGGCCAAAGATAAGCAAAACCATACCTGCGTCTCTTGTGGCGGTTTTGGTGGGTGTTGCCATGGTGACCTTTATTGATTTGCCTGTCAACACCATCGGCAGTCTTTACAAGGTCAGCAATGACCTGCCTACCTTCCATATGCCCAATTTTGAGCTGAACGCGGTGGTAGGGCTTATACCGGATGCCATTTCTATCGCAATTTTGGCCGCCATTGAATCCTTGCTTTCTTGCGTGGTGGCTGACGGAATGATAAAGGATAAGCATCGCTCAAACACCGAGCTTATCGCTCAAGGACTTGGCAACATCGGTTCGGCACTTTTTGGCGGAATTCCTGCCACAGGTGCCATTGCACGTACCGCCGCCAACATCAAAAGCGGTGGCCGCACCCCCATTGCAGGTATGATTCACAGCGTGGTTTTGCTTGTGATTTTGGTAGTGCTTATGCCCTACGCGGCTATGATACCCATGCCCACCATTGCTGCTGTGCTCTTTGTGGTTGCATATAATATGAGCGGCTGGCGCGAGGTGGCGGATGTAGCCAAACACAAGCCCAAGACCGATCTTTTGGTGCTTGCTCTCACCTTTATACTCACCGTAATTTTCGATTTGGTGGTGGCTATTGCCGTGGGGCTGGTGCTTTACTATGGAATAGTGCTGTTTAAAAAGCTGATTGAAAAACGAAAAGCTCAACAATAACAAAACATACCGCCGAGACCACCTCGGCGGTTAATTTTCAACCCATCGTGACAAAGGTTATATAAACACTTGATTTTCGTTCACAAAAGCGCTAAAATAAAATTGCAC
>JAZRNV010000054.1:0-17148 GCA_045648425.1 Acutalibacteraceae bacterium
CATAGGGCTATGCCCGAAAATGAAATGCCCCCCGCATAGCGGGGGGTATTTTTATTATTCTGTTTTTTGCTCTTGATCTTGAGCCAAAGGAATTTGTGCCCAGAACACAACGCCGTCATCGGTATTAAAAACACCGAAATCCAGATTAGCGGCGCACATTATTGCCTTAACAACCGAAAGACCCAGACCAAATCGGCCCTCGCTTCGGCTGTGGGCCTTGTCGGCACGCCAAAAGCTTTGCCACACAAGCTCCATATTCTCAGGCGAGATGTGAGACCCCGAATTATAAACGCACACTCTGAGCCCATCCTGCAGATAGGGCTCGGTATAAACCAGGATGTTGCCTCCCTTTACGCTGTGGCTTACGGCATTGGACAAATAGTTTTGCACCACCTGCTCAAACATAACCCGATCACCCAGAGCAGCTATGCTTTGCGGTGTGCGCAGCTCAAGTGTCAGCTCTTTTTCTTCTGCCGCCAAGCGATTGCGCTCCAAAAGCTCGGCAAGGGCTTTTGCCAAATCGAAGGGCTCGCTTAAAAGCTTTATCCCCCCTTCATATTTTGAAAGCTCAAGCAAGCTGATAACAAGAGCGTTCATTCGGCGGCTTTCATCCAATATTACATCGCAGTATTTTTTGCGCAGGTCGGCATCCTCTGCCATTCCCTCATTGAGTCCCTCTGCATAGCCCTGAATGATAGCTATGGGAGTCTTTAGCTCGTGAGACACATTGGCCACGAAGCCCTTGCGCATTGTGTCAAGGCGCCGTTCGGCCTCAATCTCGCTTTGAAGCTGAGAGTTACGCTCGTTAAGCTGGTTAAGAGCACTGCTTAGAGATTCCGACAGTCGGTTAAGAGAATTGCCCAGCAGAGCAATTTCATCATCGCCCTCGGCGTCTATCTTGCGAGAAAAATCCAACTCTGACATCTGCACGGCAATTTCGTTCATCTGCACGATGGGGCGCACAAATCGACGAGAGAAAATCACGCTCCACACCAACGCCACAGCAAGGCAAATCGAGGCGATCCATATGCAGAAATCGCCTGCCACGTCGGCGCTGTTTTCTATCAGCGACATAGGAGTAAACACCTCTACCGACAGCTCTTCATTTTGCGGAGCGTAGTAATAAACCATCATCTTATGGCTGCTGTCAAACATAACCCCCGATTGTCCGTCGCCGTGGTCGGAGCGGTTGATTATCATATCAAAGCCATCCATATCGGGACGTATGCCTGACACGTTGTAATTGACCGAAAGGTATATGGGGTTTCCGTTTTTATATATGGCAAAGGAAACGTTATATTGGCTTTCGGTTGAACGCAAGTGCTCGGCCGCTTTTTCGCGGTCAGACAAATCCATCTGCACAATTTCTTTGGCGCACCTGCGCATCTGCTTTTCTTGATGGTGGGTAAAATAATCTATAAAAAGCCCTTTACCTGCCAAGCTGATGCACAACACAAAAAAGACAAAAATACTCGCTATATTAACAAAAAGCCGAACCCAAATCTTTTTTCCTTTTTTTATCATAACTCAAGCTTATATCCTATTCCGTAAACTGTTTTAAGATGAGCACTTCCAAACTCGCCCAATTTTACGCGCAAGCGGGCCACGTGCGAGTCAACGGTACGGGAGTCGCCCTCATAATCGTAGCCCCACACATTGTCAAGCAGCTGACTGCGAGTATAAACTCGGCCGGGATTGCGATAAAGCATATTAAGTATCTCAAACTCTTTAACCGTCAGCTCAAGCTGCTTGCCGTTAAGACGTACAGTATAAGCATCGGCATCCACCTCTAAGCTTTGAGTTGTTTCATCAAAGCCGACCGACCTGCGCAAAAGGGCCTGCACCCGCTTAACCAACAGGGTAGGAGAAAAGGGCTTGGTAACATAGTCGTCTGCCCCTGCCTCAAAGCCCAGCAGCTGGTCAAACTCTTCCCCTCTGGCAGTCAGCATAATGACGGGAACATTGGAAAACTCTCGAATTTTGCGGCAAGCCGTCCATCCGTCCATTTCGGGCATCATAACATCAAGTATAACCAGCTTGACGGCGCGGTCTCTGCGCACCGCCTCCACAGCGTCGGTGCCGTCACACAAGGCGACGGGCGTATAGCCCTCTTTGCTCAAAAAGTCACACACCAACTCGCAAAGGCGCGGTTCATCATCAGCTACAATTATTTTTATATCTTCCATTACGGCAGCCCTCCTTTGAGGATATTATCATCCATTACTGTTGCAAGGAGCCCATAATATTTTTAACAAATTGTTAATTTAATCCGCCTTTTATCTCAATAGTGGGAGCTTTACTCATCTGACAGCAAAAATCCTTGATGAGATAGGCAAGCAAAACAAGCAGTGCCACCGCAAAATATTTGAGGTCAAAAAGGTATTCGCCACCCATAAGAAAATAGCGATAGGCAAAATAGCTTGACGCTACGGTAATAACGGGCACATACCACCTCTTGAAATTGACAAAAAAGAGCACCACCGACGCCAAATCGGCAAGATAATAATAGCGGTCATGCATACGGGGCAAAAGAAAAGGAAGCATAAGCGCGCCAATGTAGAAAACCATTATAAGCGCTCTGTCATCCAGCTTTTTGCGCCAGTGCCAGCACAGTCCCAAAAACACCGTCATGGCACCGCCGGCAAGAAAGATTGCGGCACTGTTAAAGGGAGAAAACTCCACGTGGCCCAAAAGCACCCACACCGAAGGTATGTTGAGGTGCATCTGAGGATATTGATCGGCCTGTTCAAAATAAATGTTTACGCATTCTATAAACTCTCTGCCGCAAACCAGCGCAGGCAAAAGAGTGGCAAAAAAGACGGGCAATATCCATAAAAGAGCGTGCCACCTTATACGCTTGGCAAAAAGCGCCGCCAAAAGAAGCGGCAGTGCAAATATCGCCTGCAGCTTAAAGGAAAAAGCAAGAGCCCACATAACCGTTGCAAAACTGCTTTTGCCCTTGAGAATGGCCCACACCATACCCAAGCAAAGGGCGGCAAACATCACGTCGCATTGACCCCAAAAGGCGCTGTTGAGCCATACGGTGGGCAATGCAAGAGTAACAAGATAGGCACCAAGGCGCACCACAGGGCTTTGGCGGAAGTGACCTGCTATCTTCATAACAAAAAAGGCAGCAAGCACATCAAAAAGGCAACTGACCGCCTTGATAAGATACAAATCGCTCATCTTGGCTCGGGAAATCAAAAACAAAATATACAGGTAAGGCATATTATAATCGCCTATATCTGCCTTCATTGCTTGGGGCAAAGACAGCTCGCGCATCTCGTTTACCCAATGCACCAAAAAGCTGTTGTAGTCACCCGACTGATAATAAAGCATACAAACTCTGACATAAACAAAGGCGGCGGCTGCAACGGCGGCCACGGTCATATAAAGCAGAGGGGTGTTCTTTTCGGTTATAATAGGTATTATAGCCGCAATACAAAGCATGCCGCCGATAACGCCGCCCTCAATAACACAGGATAAAAACAAGCCCTCGCCTGTGGTAATAACAACGGCACTCATAATCAAACCTGCAGCCAGCGCAAGCAACAGCCGCAAATAAAGCTTTGATTCAAATATTTTCCACACCTTGGTCAATACCTTCAACCCTTTCAAGATACAAAAATGCTTATATACCACAATTATACCACCCACAGAAAATAAACGCAAGAAAAAAGCGTCGTTTGCTCTGTCTCTGCTTGAAAAACGCGTCGGTTATGATAAAATAAGAGGGAAAGGATGTGAGCCGTGTGCCTTTAAAAGAATCCGCCCGTCAGCTTTATGAGCAAACCTTTGGCTCATCGGGTGATTTTGACGACCTTTTGTTTGATATGTTTTTTGACCGTTGCCGCCTTTTGGAAAAGGACGGGCAGGTCATAAGTATGTTTTTTGAGTTGCCCTGCACTCTTGTTACAAAGGATGGTGAAAAAGCTTTGCGCTATGTTTATGCCGCCGCAACCCATCCCCTGCACAGAGGCAAAGGGCATATGTCTCGCCTACTGGAGGAGTCCTTGAGAAAAGGCCCTATAATTCTGCGCCCCGTCGATGAAAGGGTGGCCTGCTTTTATGACAAGCTGGGCTTTGAACGGCTGACGGCCTCAGGGGGCGGCAGAAGCACACCACCCTACATCAAGGTGGAGGATGACTACGCTCTGCTCTGCCGTGACGAAGAAGCAGACAGCTCTGCTTTTTTGCTGATGTGCAAGGGCATTGACCCCTCTGCTTTAGACGGGGTCTGCTTTGATTACTCTATGCCTTGATGCTTACTGTTGGCAATAATGCACATATACGTTAGTGAAAATTTAGAACAAGTCATAATTTTATTATTCTGCAAAATATTGTATAATATTTGATGAGTTGACATTTTCAAAAACCTTGTCAAAGGAGCAAATCAATGAAAAAGCTTTTAAGTATTCTATGTGTGCTGTGCCTTGTTTTTTGCGCCCTTCCCGTAATGGCGGTTGCCACAGAAAACGAGGATTTGTATCTTGAGTTCAACAGCACCGACTGGTCGGGCAACACCGAACAAATTGATGAGAACGGTAAGTTTTACACCGTAGGCAATGCGAGTTCAAAAAACAAGTGGACTATTACATACAACACCTCTCTTGATTTGGGGGAGGATTTTGCAGTAACCACTTTTATTAACGTACTAAAAGCCAATTCTAACCGCTACGGCGAGTATAACGCTCTTGTGCTTGGCGCCCTCGAGCTGAGAGAGTATAACGACGAATATATTAACGATGCAGGCACAGAGGTCGGCGTGTACACCATTAAGGTTGTATACAATGGCTCCGTGCTTGCCACTGCCAATATGTCAGACCCCAACCACAACTACTCCATCGTCAAGCAGGACGGGCTTATCCGCGTTATGCTTGACAACAGCTTTATCACCCTTACTGACACAAACGGCAAGAGCGTTGACGGTGTTTCTGCAAGCGGTATGAGATTTTCTTCCGTCAAACCCTCCGTTGTGCTTCACTCTAACTATTACAACGGCAGATATGCTCAGGGTATGCTGATTGACCGAAATTTTGTAAGTCACATACCCACCACAGACGTTAACTATCCCCACGAGAGTCTGTACATCGTTGACCCCAACAACGAAAAAAGCGTTATTTCTTATATGAACACCGCCACCGTTATCCCCACAGGCACCGATAACAAGGTGGTTAAATACAATGTGCCGGGCACCTATTTTGGTTCTGATATCTGGCAGGCCGTACCTATGATTAGCCAAGCGCTTATTGACCGCGGCTATATTGAGGGCGGCGAGGCCTGCCAGGCCATCGCATCGGTTGTAGTCTCATCCGATGACCGCCTCGCTATGTTCGGCACCGATATTTCGGGCATCTACCGCTCCCTTGACGGCGGTAACCATTGGCAGTCCTGCACCATCGGCCTTGATGCAGGCGGCGCAACGGGCATCGCCATTGACCCCAAAAATCCCGACCACGTTATTATAGTTGGTTGTAATACGGGAGGCGCCCCATCAAGCGGCCTTTTCGTTACCACCAACGCTCTTGGTCAGTGCGAATGGACAAAGGGACTGTCCGTAAAGGATATTTCAGGCGGCACTTCTGCCATCACCACCCACAACGACTACCGCATTCAGATAGTTTACGACCTTAACTCCTACAACACCACAAAGGGCTACTGCACCACTGCTTACTGGTCGGTTGAGGACAAGGTTATAGAAAAAAACGGCGTATCATATCCTCAGCAGGCAATGTGGAAAACCACCGACGGCGGATTCAGCTGGGTTAAGCTCGAAAATGCCGTGGGCACCATCTATGTTGACGGCGTTGCTCAGGCAGATTCTGCCTTCCTTGCAGGCGCCGAGATGGCATCCTACACCGTAAATGGCAAATTCTATATGTACGCTGCCACCGCTGAGGGCTTCTATCTCTCTACCGACGGCGGCAAAAATTGGACCGAAACCCTGAACAGCTACGGAGTTTACGCTAACGCCATTGACGTTATTGAGACCGAGGTTGCAGGCCACGATGCCTCTGCAGTGGGCAAGGTGTGGATTACCACCAACAACGCCATGTATCGCTCTGACGATTTCGGCTATACCTGGAATAAAATTAACAGCTTCGGCTATCCCTCAAAGTACACCTCCGGCAGCGCCACCTTTACTCCCGAAAATATATCAGTCAGTTCGCTGAACTCCGACAACATTTACGTTACACTTTTTTCCACCAACGGCTCAGGTTGGTATTCCAACAACGGCGGACTCAGCTGGGCTAAATCCGCACAAAACAGAGGCCAACAGGAAACCTGGCAGCCCGTTACAGGCACTCGCCCTTACGGATATTGGAGCAACACCTACGAAAACACCTTTTATGCCTATGCCAACGGCATTTGGAAGTCCATTGACGGCGGCAAAACTATTAAATGGAGCAATTCCGGCTACAACGCTATTATGGCGACAGGCAAATGGAACTTTAATGTTAACCATCCCGAATATATCGCTCTTTCATCTCAAGACTATAACGGCGGCTACTCTACCGACGGCGGAAAGACCTGGACCTATCTTAACTGGGCAGGTCAATCTTGGGGCGGATTTACCTATGGCGCATATATGCTTAACAAAAAGACCATGTTTGTTACAAAGGCAGAAGGTTGGGGTGAGTCCCGATATATTTTCACCACATTTGATGCCGGCAAAACCTTTAATGACACGGGGCTTCTTGTAAAAGGCCTCGAAGCCGGTATGGGTTGTCTCGGTGACGATAACGTTGCCTTTATGGGCGAGTGGCGCACCGAAGACGGCGGCCACACTTGGAAAGAAATGACAGCCGACTCCTCAACGGGCAGTCTTGGTTGTAAGGGCGTTCTTGCCATTGATATGAAGAACGGTACCCTCTTTGGTGCCAACGGCAACCGACTTGTATACTCCACCGACAAGGGACTTACCTGGCACCAAATTGCCAACGTGGGCGGTAAAATTGAGGATATCGCCTACGACCACGAGGGAGGCAAAATCTATGTAACTGCAGGATTTTTCCTTTACGCAGGTTATGTTGATTTTAATAATAAAAACAATTCTCTGCCCTCTGTAAAATATGCTGAAACGGTAGGCAACACCTCTGTTGCCAAAACGGTTGCAGTTGACCCCAACAACCCCAACGTGGTTTATGTTGGCGGTAACGGAGACGTAAATTATAACTCTTATGATATGGGCGGTGTATACCGTTCCCTTGACCGAGGCAAAACCTGGACCTGTCTTACCCGCCAAGTCGGCGACGGCAGAGATTTATGTCCTGACGGCGGTAAAAAAGCCATGGGCATGCGGGTTAACCCCGCAACAGGCGAGTTGTTTGTTGCCACAGGTTGCCGTGGTGTTTGGAAGATAGATTCCCCTCCTCAGTGGTATCTTGACACCCTCACCGATGACGGCAGCGCTGCCATGAAGCCCGTTGACCCCACCGAAGGATTGGCCGACGAATCTAAAAAGGATTTGATGGAAACAGGCAAATATGCCAACTATTCGGGCTACACTCCCAAAACAGTTACTCTTGAGCTTGTTAACAAGAATGCAGGTGTAGAGAACGGTTACTTTAAGGTACCTGACGGCGTAACTATTTACGTAGGTGACTCAATCAAGCTTGGCTGTAGACAAGAAACCTCCTTCACTATGCCTAACGGTGTAACCTATAAAGGCATTGCAATCAACACCACCTCCGTAAAGGGCGTTTGGACATACAGCTATCAGGTCTGCAGCGACTCAACAAGTGCGCACGTATTCACTCAGCCCGGCTACTACACCCTTTACGTCATTTCCAGCCAACAGAAGGAAGCAAGCGGATATGCCCTTGTATCCTTCTATGTTGCCGACCCCTATGAGGGCTACACCGAAATAAGCAGCGCAGCCGACCTGCAAAAGATTAATACCAACCTTAACGGCAACTACATCCTCACCAACGATATCACCGTAAGCAACTGGACCTCTATCGGCTCCGACTCATCCTCCTTCAACGGTGTTATCTACGGCAACGGTCACAAGATAAGCGGACTCACCGCTCCCCTTGTTGCCAACAACAACGGCGGCATCTCTCACATCGAGCTTGAAGGCACCGTTGCCGGGGGCGCCCTTGTTGCAAAGACCAATTCATCCTACATCGCCTACTGCAAGGTGTCGGGCACTATTGCAGGCACCAACAACGGCACTGTTAAAAATTGTCTTGTCAGTTCAACAGCTGCCAGCGCGGTTGTAACCAAAAACAACGGCAGCATCAGCGATTGCTACTATCCCAAGGGCGTGACGATTGTCGGCAGCGGCTCCCTTGCCGAGGGTGACGTTAACTACACCTATACAAACATCACCGACAAGAATCAGTTTGCAGCGCTTGACGACAACTGGTATCAAAAGGATGGCTCTGCCCCTGCACTGGTTGTTGAAAAAGGTTATACCGAGCAGACCTTATATGACATTTTTGATGGCTACGTAATCAACAACGGTTATTTGTATATTGACTGCCTTAACAACCCCGTTGATATGTTTATAGGCGATTACAACTTTGGAGATGCAACCCTCGGCGCCTATGCTCCCGACGGCACCCTGCTCGACGGAGACGAGAATATTAACACCGGCGACAGCTTCACTATGAGCTGGGATGGTGGCAGTGCTTCTCTTAAGGTGGTTATCGTGGGTGACATTATGGCTAACGGCAAGGTAACAAACGCAGGACTCAACAAGATTATACTCCACGTTTTGGACCACACCCCCTTGGCAGACGCATTTGAGCTTGCAGGCGACCTTGACGGTGACGGAGCAGTTACCGCTGCAGACGCACTTATCTACCGCCAGGCATTGCTCGGTCTTATGGAAATTTTGGCTTAATTAAAATTCAGTTGGGCGCCGTTTTACAACGGCGCCCGCTTTTTTATTTTTAAACCGTTTTGGTCAGAATGCACATAGTAGTTTAATGTTTTTTGGAACAAGTGATACTTTAAAAAAACCCTTAAATATTGTAAAATAAACATTATAAAATGGTTTTCTGTGCCCTTTATCAAAGCGCACGAAAGGAAGGATTAAGACAATGAAAAAGCTTTTCTGCATTTTATGCGTGCTGTGTCTTATTATTTGTACGGTTCCCGTTATGGCCTTTGCCGCTGATGACGGTGATCTATTCCTTATCTTTAACAGCACTGACTGGTCGGGCAACACCGAACAAATCAAAGAAAGCGGCAGATTCTATACTTTCGGCAATTCAAGTAAGAAGTACAGTATTACATATAATACTCCGTTGACCCTCAGCGGTGATTTTGCAGTAACCACCTACATTCACGCTCTCAGTTCAAACTCTAACCGCTACGGTGAGTACAACGCTCTTATTTTGGGCAACCTTGAACTGCGGGAGTATAATAACGAGTATATTAATGACAACGGCAAGGAGGTTGGCGTTTATACCGTTAAACTGCTCTACAACGGCACTGTGCTTGCCTCTGCCGATATGTCAACCCCAAATCACTACTACACCATAGTCAAGCAAGGCGACCTTATCCGCGTTATGCTTGACCAGTCTTACATTACCCTTACCGATGCTGACGGCAACAAGGTTAACGGCGTTTCTGCCGACGGTATGAGCTTCAACGCCATCTCTGCAACCATTTTGCTTACCGCCAACTATTACAACAACAGATATGCCGACGGTCTTGTTGTTGACCGCAACTATACCGATGTTGTCCCCACCGATGACGTAGTTTATCCTGACGAAAGTCTTTATATAATAGACCCCGAAAACGGCAAAGACGTTATTACATATATGAACACCGCCGCGTCTATCCCCACGGGTACTGATAACAAGCTCGTTAAATACAACTATGAGGGCACCTATTTTGAGTCTGACTTGTGGCAGGCCGTGCCTATGATTAGCCAAGAGCTTATTGACCGCGGCTATATTGAGGGCGGCGAGGCCTGCCAGGCCATTGCATCGGTCGTTGTTTCTTCCGATGACCGCCTCGCTATGTTCGGCACCGATATTTCGGGCATCTACCGCTCCCTTGACGGCGGTGACCACTGGCAATCCTGCACCATCGGTCTTGGCGCAGGCGGTGCAACAGGCATCGCCATTGACCCCGTAAACCCCAACCACGTTATTATCGTTGGTTGCAACACAGGTGCCGCCCGTTCAAACGGCCTCTTCGTAACCACCAACGCCCTTGGTCAGTGCGAATGGACAAAGGGACTTTCTGCCTCCGACATTTCAGGCACCGCAAAAGCTATTAAAGAGCACAACGATTACCGCATTCAGATAGTTTACGACCTTAACTCTTACGATGCTGCAAAAGGTTATTGCACTACTGCCTACTGGTCGGTTGAGGATATAACCATCACAAGCAACGATGTTGAGTATCCCCAACAAGCCATGTGGAGAACTACCGACGGCGGTTTCAGCTGGGTTAAGCTCGAAAATGCCGTGGGCACCATCTATGTTGACGGCGTTGCACAGGAAAGCTCTGCCTTTCTTGCAGGCGCAGAGATGGCGTCTTACACCGTAAAGGGCAAATTCTATATGTACGCTGCCACCACTGAGGGCTTCTATATCTCTACCGACGGCGGTAAAAATTGGACCGAAACTCTTAATAAGCACGGCGTTTATGCCAACGCCATCGACGTTATTGAGACTGAAGTTAAAGGTCACGATGCCTCTGCCGTGGGCAAAGTGTGGGTTACCACCGACTCTGCTATGTATCGCTCTGACGACTTTGGCTACACCTGGAGCAAAATTGTGGGTGTTTATTATCCCGCATACCATTTATACGGCGTCAGTGCCTTCACTCCCGATAATATTTCCGTAAGCTCTCTTAACCCCGATAATATCTACGTTACCGAAAGAAATTTGAACGGCTCAGGTTGGTACTCCAATAACGGCGGTAAGAGTTGGGCAAAATCTCATCAGCAAAGAGGTCAGCAGATAACCTGGCAGCCCGTAAGCGGCGTTGCACCTTACGGTTTCTGGAGTAATGTTCACGAAAACACCCTTGTTGTTGACTCCAACGGAATTTGGAAGTCTATTGACGGCGGTAAAAACATTAAATGGAGCAACTCAGGTTATAACGCTATTGCTACCACAGGTAAGTGGAATTTTAACGTTAACCATCCCGAGTATATCGTTCTTTCTTCTCAAGACTATAACGGCGGTTATTCTACCGATGGCGGAAAAACTTGGACCTACCTGCCTTGGCGCGGCGTTTCTTGGGGCGGATTTACTTATGGCGCATATATGCTTAACGAAAAAACCATGTTTGTTTGCGACGCTTTGGGCTGGACCGACCCCCGTTATCTTTGGGTAACCTTTGATGCCGGCGAAAACTCTTTCAACACAGGCATTCAGGTTAAAGGCCTTGAAGCCGGTATGGGTTGCCTTGGTGACGACAATGTTGCCTTTATGGGCGAGTGGCGCACCGATGACGGCGGCCACACTTGGAAAGAAATGACAGCCGACTCCTCAACAGGCAGTATCGGTTGTATGGGCGTTCTTGCCATTGATATGAAGCGTGGCACCCTCTTTGGTGCCAACGGCAACCGACTTGTCTACTCCACCGACAAGGGACTTACCTGGTATCAGATTGCCAATGTGGGCGCAAAAATCGGAGATGTCGCCTATGACAATGAAACAGGCAAGATTTACGTTACAGCAGGACATACCCTTTACACCGGATATATTGATTTTAACCTTGTTAATAACAGTTTGACCGCTGTCACTTACACAGAGGCAGGCAATCCGTCTGTTGCCGTCACCGTTGCTGTTGACCCCAACAACCCCAACGTGGTTTATGTTGGCGGTAACGGCGACATTAACGCTGCATCATATGACGAAGGCGGTATTTATCGCTCACTTGACCGCGGCAAAACCTGGACCTGCCTTACCCGTCGCATTGGTGACGGCAGAGATATGTGTGCCGACGGCGGTAAAAAAGCTATCTGTATGCGCATTAACCCCGCAACAGGCGAATTGTTTGTTGCCTGCGCATGTCGCGGTGTGTGGAAGATTGCACCTCCTGCACAGTGGTACCTTGATACCATGGATGATAACGCCGACTCTGCGTTGGAGCCCGTCGAGAAAAACAGCGAGATCTTTAACGAGTCAAAGAAAGATCTTATGGAAACAGGCAAATATGCCAACTATTCGGGCTACACTCCCAAAACAGTTACTCTTGAACTTATTGACAAGGATGCAGGTGTAGAAAACAAATATTTTAAGGTGCCTGAAGGTGTAACCATCTATACAGGTGATAGCATTAAACTGGGCTGTTCATACGCTATTACAGGCACAATGCCCAACGGCAACAGTTATGCGCGAATCTTTATCAACACCACCTCCGTTAAGGGCAACTGGTCTTATAACGCGCAGGCCTGCATCAACTCAAACGGTGCACATATTTTCACCGAGCCCGGTTGGTACACCATTTATACCATCGGCAATACCGACGCAAACGGATGGGCACTTGTATCCTTCTATGTTGCCGACCCCTATGAGGGCTACACCGAAATAAGCAGCGCAGCTGACCTGCAAAAGATTAATTCCAACCTTAACGGCAACTACATCCTCACCAACGATATCACCGTAAGCAACTGGACCTCTATCGGCTCCGACTCATCCCCCTTCAACGGTGTTATCTACGGCAACGGACACAAGATAAGCGGACTCACCGCTCCCTTTGTTGCCAACAACAACGGCGGCATCTCTCACATCGAGTTTGAAGGCACCGTTGACGGCAACGCCATTATTGCACAGACCAATTCATCCTACATCGCCTACTGCAAGATAAGGGGCAGCGCAACCGGCAACGGCGTGGGTGCTGTTGCAAATGTCAACAACGGCATAATTAAAAATTGCATTGTGGCGGCATCTGTATCAGGTAACGGCGCAGGTGCTGGTGCAGGCACCAATCCCACTAAAACCGTTGAGGTTGAAAGTGAAGAAATTATCGGCACAGACGAAAACGGACAGCCCATTGTTGAAACCGTAATCACCACGGTCACCAATCCGGTCGGTTCAATCAGCGGATGCTACTATTTATCAAATATGAGTGTCATCGGCTCGGGCGCTCTTGCCGTAACCGATATCAACTACACCTATACAGACATCACCGACAAGAATCAGTTTGCATCCCTTGACGGCAACTGGTATCAAAAGGATGGCTCTGCCCCTGCACTGATTGTTGAAAGAGGTTATACCGAGCAGACCCTATATGACATTTTTGAGGGCTATGTAATCAACAACGGTTATTTGTATATTGACTGCCTTAACAACCCCGTTGATATGTTTATAGGCGAGCACAGCTTTGAGGGTGCAACCCTCGGCGCCTATGCTCCCGACGGCACCCTGCTCGACGGAGACAAGAATATTAACACCGGCGACAGCTTCACCATGAGCTGGGATGGCGGCAGTGCTTCTCTTAAGGTGGTTATCGTGGGCGACGTTATGGCTAACGGCAAGGTGACATCCGCAGGGCTCAGCAAAATTATGCTTCACGTTTTGGGCAACGCCCCTTTGACAGACGCATTTGAGCTTGCAGGCGACCTTGACGGTGACGGAGCAGTTACCGCTGCAGACGCACTTATCTACCGCCAGGCATTGCTCGGTCTTAAGGAAATTTTGGCTTAATTAAAATTCAGTTGGGCGCTGTTTTCCAATGGCGCCCACTTTTTTTGAAAGGAGGATTGCTATGAACTGCACGCTTTGCCCTCGCAACTGTAACGTACCCCGTGACGAGTCGGTGGGAAGATGCGGTGTGGGCAATCAAATGCGTATTGCGCGCATTGCTCCCCATTATTGGGAAGAACCCTGCATTTCGGGCACCAAGGGCTCGGGTACAGTCTTTTTCTGCGGATGCAATCTGGGCTGTGTATATTGTCAAAACCAAAAAATCAGCGGTGGCGGCAGCATAGGCATCACTTACACTCCTTCTCAATTAGCAGTCGAGCTTGAAAAGCTTCAAGGGGAAGTGCATAATATTAATCTTGTAACCCCCTCCCACTATGTGCATCAAATCGCTCAAATGCTAAAGAATTTCAAGCCCACCCTTCCCATTGTTTATAACTGTGGAGGATATGAGAAGATATCATCTCTGCGCCTTATAAGTGATGGCGTGCAAATCTATTTACCCGATTTTAAATACCAATCACCTCAGCTTGCCGAAAAGCTGTCGGGAGCGCCCGACTATCCCTCTGTGGCTATTGATGCCATTGGATTTATGCTGTCACAAAGAAAAGCAAACCTCTTTGACAATGACGGAATTATGACCGAGGGCGTTATCATTCGCCATTTGGTTTTACCCGGATATACCGACGAGAGCATGAAGGCGCTCAAAGCTTTGCGCGATAACTTCGGCAAAGATATCACCCTGAGCATTATGAGTCAATATACCCCCGTGGCCCAATTACCTTCTCCTCTTGATCGGGCGGTTACCCTTGACGAATACGAGCTTGTGCTCGATTATGCAGATTTTTTGGGATTTTCCAACGGCTTCAGGCAAGAAGGCGGCGCCGTGGGCGAAAGCTTTATTCCCCCATTTAACGTTTAAGTCAAAACGCTTCAAAAAGCAACTCTAAGTTGCTGTTTTGGAGCGTTTTTTCAATATTTTTTGTTGTTATTTTTTTATTTTGTCAATTTGCAACCTATAGTTTACAAAATCTTTTATAAAAGTTGGTTGATATAATACTGCAAATGGTGTAATATAATAATAACAAATAATAACAAATTACGAATAAAGGCGGTTTTTCAATGACAATCGGAAACAAAATCAGCGTATTAAGAGCTTCCTTGGGCTTAAGCCAGGAAGAGTTGGCCGAGCGCCTTGCTGTATCGCGTCAATCGGTCTCAAAGTGGGAAATGGATAAAGCATATCCTCAAATCGACAAAATCCCTGCCATATGCTCCCTTTTCAGCATAAGCGCCGACCGACTTTTGCGGGAGGATATGCAGCTAACAATGGATGTTGACGACAATTGCGAAAACAAATATTTTGGTACTGACGGCTTCAGAGGCGAGGCCAACGTTAACCTTACCTCTTTGCAGGCATATAAGGTTGGCCGATTTTTGGGCTGGTATTTCTCCTCAACCCTTTCGGGCTGCACAAAAAGCGGATACAGGCCTCGAATCGTTATAGGCAAGGACACCAGAAGGTCAAGCTATATGCTGGAATATTCCATTGTTGCAGGCATAACCGCATCGGGTGCAGACGCCTATATGCTGCACGTTACCACCACCCCCAGCGTATCATACGTTACAAGGCAGGATGAATTTGACTGCGGAATTATGATAACTGCATCCCACAATCCCTACTACGATAACGGAATAAAGGTTATCAACCGCTACGGTGAAAAATTAGATGATAGCGTAACCCATCTTATCGAATGCTACCTTGACGGAAAAATGGGCGCCTTGGGCATCACCGAAGGCGACCTGCCTCTTGCTGTCAAGGAAAAAATCGGTTGCATTGTTGACTACGTTTCGGGCAGAAACCGCTATGTTGGATATCTTATTTCGGTAGCAGGCAACTCTTATAAAAAGCTGCGCATTGGTATCGACTGTGCCAACGGAGCATCCTGGATGATTGCCAACTCGGTGTTCAGCGCCTTGGGAGCACAGACGGTTATAATCGGCGCCGAGCCCGACGGCCTTAACGTAAACAAAGACTGCGGCTCAACCCATATTGAACGCCTGTGCAAGCTGGTTAAAGAAGACCATCTTGATATGGGCTTCGCCTTTGACGGAGATGCCGACCGCTGCATTGCCGTTGATGAAAAGGGTGAGGTTGTTGACGGTGATGCCATGCTGTATATTTTGGGCAAACGGTTAAAAAGTCGAGATATGCTAAGCAAAAACACCCTTGTTGCAACCGTTATGTCTAACAGCGGCCTTATAAAAAGTCTTGCAAAGCAGGGAATCTCCTGCCGTCAGACCACCGTGGGTGACCGCTTTGTTTATGAATGTATGCAAGCGGGGGATTACAGCTTAGGCGGCGAACAGTCCGGCCACATCATCATCAAAAAATATGCCACCACCGGTGACGGATTGCTCACGGCAATTATGCTCACCGAAGAGGTGTGCGACACAAAATCCACCCTTTCAAAACTGAAAGAGGATGTTGTACTTTATCCCCAGGTAACAGTAAACCTGCGCGTTAAGAGCAAAGAAAATGTTATGAATGATAAATCGGTTTTGCAAGCGGTTGCCGAAATTGAAGGGCTGATAAACGGTCAAGGCCGTGTTTTGCTTAGACAAAGCGGTACCGAACCTGTCATTCGCATTATGACCGAGTGTGAATCTAAAGATTTATGCCAACAATATGCCGATAAAATTGCAGCAGTAATAGCAGAAAGGGGTCACGTCATTGACTGATAAAATTAAAACCAACGAGCTTTACAACTGTGCCACCCCCTATCTTGCCGACTTTTTTGAGCGATTTGAATACCCCTGGCAAATGTTGCCCGAAATCAAAAGCTTTATCCGCTCGCTTATTGAAAACGGGCTTGAGGGCTTTAGCGAAATCTATCCCGACGTATGGGTGGGCAAGGATGTAAAAATCTATCCCACCGCCACTCTTGAAGGCCCCACTGTCATTGGGCACGGATGTGAAATCCGTCCGGGAGCATACATCCGCGGCAGTGTTATCACAGGCGAAAACTGCGTTATCGGCAACTCCTCCGAGCTTAAAAACTGCATTCTGCTTGATAAAGTGCAGGTGCCCCACTATAATTATGTGGGCGACTCAGTGCTGGGCAACCACGCTCATATGGGAGCAGGTGCGGTATGCTCAAACCTTAAGGCGGACGGAAAGCCCGTGGTAATAAAAGCCGCCCAAATTTTTGAGACAGGGCTTCGCAAGGTGGGCGCGTTTTTGGCCGACAATGCCGATATCGGTTGCGGTTGCGTGCTTAACCCCGGCACCGTTGTGTGCAAAAACACCAGCGTTTACCCCTTGACTGCCCTTCGTGGAGTTTATGCCGCCGACAGCATTGTAAAGTCAGCCAATGTTGTTGTGGAAAGAAAATAAATCAAAACACCACCAAAAGGGAGTTGCGGTTAGGGATAAACCGCCTAAAAAAGCAAATTTTTGCGGCCTAATATGTTAAAAAGCCACGATAAGTCGGAGGCCAAGCGGTCTTAGGAAGACAAATGTCTT
>JAZRNV010000055.1:0-4225 GCA_045648425.1 Acutalibacteraceae bacterium
CAGTTTTGTAACTAGGAATTTCGCTTCAGCATAAGTCTTTTGACTGCAGTAATACTTTGTGTCTTACAAAGGAAAAAGACGCAATGATGATGTGAAATTCGGTTCCAAAACCGATTTCGTCCCTAACCGCAACTCCCTAATAGGGTGGTTGTTCTTTTTGCGAAAGAGCAGTATAACGGTGCGTAAATATACTGTTAGACAAATTGGAGTTTGTCTAACTGTCCAACAGCGAACATCGTAGGGGCGGCAATCTGCCGCCCACGGGCGACTAATAGTCGCCCCTACGTATTCTTTTGGAATCTCCTCGTCAAATTGGGATTTAGCAAATAGACATCATCCGGCAAAAAACTAATCTTCTATGGGATATTCAACATCCAGCATTTTTTCGACATCTGCTTCGGTAGCATCAAACATTTTCGAATAGACTTCTATATTTGTTCTGGCATTCGTATCAAAAACAGCAAATATATCAACAACCGAATAAAGTCTTACCTTGACAGTTTGATTATGGATATTAATGTATTCTGATTCGTATTCTTTTGCTATTTTCTCGCACTTCAAATCCGCATCTTCCATACTAGACGCTCTAATCAGAATAATTCTTTCTTCCCAGGCAGGAATGACTGCATCTAACAATTTATCATCCATACTATAAAATCTTGATTGGTACAAACATTTTACAGCGTACATATTTTTCATAATGTTCCTCCTACTTATTCAACAAATTCAAGTTTGTTTAATAGATTATACCCTGATTTTGCAATGTAATCAAGGCAAATCCTTGTATATTTGAGGAAGGGATACTCTGCGCTCACTAATCCGTCGACCGCCCCGGGCGGTACCCGTCGGATTTTGTGTGCTCGAGACTTTGGCAGCTCGCTAACGCTATCGCGCGTTAGCGCCTGCGTCGCCGAACCGAAGGGCTCTCATCCTCTTCCTCTCCGCCAAAGAAAAAAGCACACCTTTCGGTGGAAATACCTCAACTTGTGGCGCTGCAATCTGTTTGCCCCACGCCCTCGCTTTGCTCGGTTAGACGAAAGTCGTGACAGTCCACCGGTCTGTCCCTCTGTCGCTCACCTGCGTTCGCTCCCTTTCGTGGTTCGAATCCCTTCTGATAAAAACAACAACCACCCTATTGGGTGGTTGTTGTTTTTGGCGGAGAGGAAGGGATTCGAACCCTTGTGCCTTTTGGGCAAACGGTTTTCAAGACCGCCTCGTTATGACCACTTCGATACCTCTCCGTATTCAATTAATTAAGTAACCGAGGATTATAATATCACAACCGCTTTTTGTTGTCAAGTAAAAAATGCTTATCTTCTTTTTTATGGCATAATATCTTTGTTGAGGCGGCAAAATATCCATATGGAAGTGATGTGTTGTGATTAATATGCTTATGCGAACGGCCATTCTGTATCTTGCCGTTATTGTGGGGCTGAGAATAATGGGCAAACGCCAAATCGGTGATATGCAGCCCAACGAGCTGGTTATTACAATTTTGGTTTCGGAGATTGCATCCATCCCCATTCAGGATGCAAATCAGCCCATAATCAACGGCATTACCGCTGTGGCATTGTTGGTTGCTCTTGAGCTGATTCTTTCGGTGCTGGCTATGAAGTCGGGCAACATTCGCCGTCTGGTCAACGGCGGCCCGGTGATTGTCATTCGTCACGGGCAAATCGACCAAAAGGCCATGGAGCGCCTGCGTATCACAGCGGATGACCTGCTGGGCAGCTTGCGTCAGAATCAAATTTTTGACCCTGCCGAGGTTGAATACGCCATTGTCGAGACCAACGGCAGTGTATCGGTCCTACTGGCCCCCGAAAACCGCCCGGTCACCTGCGGGGATATAGCCAAGCATCCGATTGATAAAGGGCTTCACACCCCCGTCATTTGCGACGGTCATCTGCAGCACCGCTTTATGGAGGCCATGAGCATCCCTGCAGAAAAGGTGGAGGGTCTGCTCAAAAGCCGCAAATTAAACCGTAAAGATATATTTTTGATGACCCTCGATGCCAAAGGAAAGGCCAACGTAATTAAAAAGGAGGGCAAAAAATGAAACGGTTGATTGCCGCCGCCTTGTTGCTGGTTTTCATCGCCGCCGCTTGTCTTACAGGATGGCTTGCGCTGTCAAGCTGCGAAAAAAAGGTTACCCCTCTGCTGTCATCCGCCGAGGAGGCCGCCCGAAAAAAGGATTTTGAAATGAGCCGCACGCTTCTTTGTCAAGCCGAAAGCCAATATGCTCGCAGTGAATGGGCCTTGAGCTTTTTTGTTGACCACACACTGGTAGAGCAGCTGGGCGAGCAGATAGCCGAGCTGCCCCCTTTGGCCAAAGAAGAAAGCAAGGAGGAGCTGCTTTCTCACATTGCCGCCGTCAAAACTAAATTTTTGCATATATCTCGGGATTCCCGCTTTTCGGTGCACAATATTTTTTGACAATTTATCAAAAAAACTTGACAAACGGGGCAAAAGAGTTATAGTATAAATAAGTACAAACCGTAGATTGAGAGTAGTATTTTGCATTTGACACTTGCAGAGAGCCGTGGGTGGTGAAAGCACGGCAGTTTCGGTGCAGATGAATGGACTCATGAGGGCAATCCAAAATCGGCCACGGCCGAAAGTATGAGCGACGGCAGCCGTCCGTTACAGCGGCATCGCATTTTTATGTGCGAATAAGGTGCATCGGGCTTTATCCGATGAATTTGGGTGGTACCGCAGGATCGACTCTTGTCCCATTTTTCTTTGGGCAAGAGTTTTATTTGTTTTTGAGGTGACCGCAATGCTTTTAACTAAACGATGGCGACTTTGCTCTTTTTCGCCAATTAAAAATTATTAAGGAGTTACATAAAATGAATTACAGAGATTTTGACAACTATTTAAAGCATTTCCCCAATGAAGAGGGCTATTTCGGCGAGTACGGCGGTTCTTTTTTGCCCCCCGAGCTGGTACCTGCCTTTAAAGAGGCCAACGATGCCTACGAGGCCATTTGCCACTCGGCACAGTTTATCAACGAGCTTCGCCGCATCCGCAAGGAGTTTCAGGGCCGTCCAACCCCCGTTTACCATTGCGAGCGCCTTTCCAAGCTTTTCGGCAACTGCCAGATTTACCTCAAGCGTGAGGATTTGAATCATACCGGCGCCCACAAGCTCAACCACTGTATGGGCGAGGGTCTGCTGGCTAAATATATGGGCAAGAAAAAGCTGATTGCCGAAACAGGTGCAGGTCAGCACGGTGTTGCCATTGCAACCGCAGCCGCCTATTTCGGTATGGAGTGCGACGTTTATATGGGTGAGGTTGACATCGAAAAGCAGCACCCCAACGTTATAAGAATGAAGATGCTGGGCGCCAACGTTATTCCCGTCACCCACGGCCTGAAAACCTTAAAAGAAGCGGTAGATGCAGCGTTTGAGGCCTATCTTAAAGAGTATGACAGCGCCATTTATTGCATCGGCTCGGCCCTTGGCCCCCATCCCTTCCCCAAAATGGTGCGCGATTTTCAATCGGTTATCGGCATTGAGGCCAGAGAGCAGTTTTTGGATATGACGGGCATCTTCCCCGATGCCGTTTGCGCCTGCGTTGGCGGCGGCTCCAACTCTTTGGGTATGTTTACCCCCTTCCTTGCCGACCCCGTTGAGATATACGGCGTTGAACCCCTCGGCCGCGGCTCTGCGGTGGGCGACCACGCCGCAACAATGCAATTTGGCACAAAGGGCAAAATTCACGGCTTTGAAACCTATCTGCTTCAGGATGAGAATGGCGAGCCCCTGCCCGTTTACTCCATCGCCAGCGGACTTGACTATCCCGGTGTAGGCCCCGAGCACGCCTATCTGCGCGATGCAGGCCGCGTCAACTACGTTACCGCTTCCGATGAAGAAGCGATGGAGGCCTTTTTCCTGCTTTCAAGGTACGAGGGCATCATCCCTGCCATCGAAAGCTCCCACGCTTTGGCCTACGCTATTAAGTATGCCAAAGAGCATAAGAGCGGCTCTATTCTCGTTTGCCTGTCAGGCAGAGGAGATAAAGATATTGACTATGTTTATGAAAACTTCGGCTGCGGTGAGCAGTTTGAGCTGGATAAAAAATATAAATAAAAAAAGGGCTTGGTTTGATTGAACCAAGCCCCTTTTTGCTTACAGCTTCGTCGTCACAACAGCGGAGCAAAAATCCATACGGATGTTGTAAAAATACACCTTGTTTTTTTAAGAAAGTGGGGTAAAGTGAATTTAGA
>JAZRNV010000056.1:0-3265 GCA_045648425.1 Acutalibacteraceae bacterium
AGCAAAATTAAATTCTATGATTTAATTTTGCACAACATTCATTGCAATGGATATGGACAAATTTTCAAAGAAAATTTGCCGCAAAATCAAAGATTTTGTGTCGAAACAAGTTTGTTTCGACTAACCATAACCATTATAATGCAACGATAAACTGATTATTTTTCAGTAACCGTTATTTTAATATCACCGGTGGTTGTGGTTATCTCACAACGGCCACCGGTTACGGTTTTTGGCACGTCAATGCGACCTGTGCCTGCCTTTGTAACAAACGCCTTTTGAGAGAGTAGATTGCCCTTTACATCACCCGTTGTAACGGTAATATATATTTCGCCTGCGTCGCAGTCTTTAAGCTTTACCCCACCGGTGGTATTTTTAACCTTAAGGGTTTTAGCCGCTATAACATTCTCAAGGAACACATTGCCGGTTCTTCCTTTTGAGCTAAGGTTTTCACACTCTACGCCATCAAGCTTTACGTCACCCGTTGATAAAGAAAGATTAAGCGTTTTGCATGTGATGTCGGCAAGCTTTATATCCCCCGTAGAAACCGAAAGGTCAAGATTGTTTGCGGTGGTGTTGTTGAGTATAATATCACCTGTGCTGACAAAAATTTTGGCATCGCCGAGGGTCGAGCCACATTCAACATCCCCCGTGGAGCCGTCAATTTCAACCTTGCGGAAGGTGAAATCATCAGGCAGCACCACATCGCCTGTGGAAACCTCTGCAAACAACGCTTCATACTCCCCTTTCGGGATATTAACGGTAATTTTAGGGGTTGTAAAATTTATGCCTATTTCATCATACCATTTTTTGTCGCTGTTGACTTTAATGACGAGAATTCCGTCCTCCACCACAACCGAGTGGGGGAATTTTTTTTGCTCGGTGCATATAACCGAGGCCTTATCGGACGCTACAAATTCAACATCGGCGCTGTCGGTTACCACAGATATGCCCTTGAATTCTTGCTCGATGGTATGGGTGTTTGTTACCAGCTTTACCGTAGATAATTTTCTAAAATTCCAACCTAACATTGTCATTCCTCCTACAAACAAAACGCTGCCCACAAGGAAAAGAGAAATTGCTGCGACTATCCATCGCCCTTTGTTTTTAATCATCATCTTTTCTCCTTCCTATAAAGCGATTTTTGACGCTAAGCATAATACGCTTGGTGAGCTTTGCTCCGCCTTTGCTCGCAAGTCTGCATATATAAAGCATTGCTATGGCAAGACCTGCCAAGACCATTGCTGCGCCTATAAGAGCGATTCCCGGAATGATGTTGCCCTCTGCTATTTGCGCTATTGCGCAGGCAACGCCCCCCACAAAGCTTGCGGCAAAGGTGATAAACACAGTCCACAAGACTATTATTAAAACCCATATCAGCACATAGCACACTATAAAAAGTGCTGTTCCGACTATAACCAAAGGCAACCAAACAGGTGAAAAAACAAGCCACATAACAATTCGCCACAAGCTGATTTTGTTTTTGGGGCGAACACGCTCTTTGACGATTTTGGCCAGTGAGGTTTCAGATATAATTTGAGTTGCTATTTCATCAACCGAGCCGATTTGCTCAACCGCATCTTCTTCAGAAAAGCCCTCTTCAACGCGGTCCTCTATCATTTCGGCGTAAAAGCCCAAGCGCTCTTCAATTTCCTCACAGGGCAAGCCCTTCAGCTTATTACGCAATTTTTCAAGAAACTCTTGCTTAGTCATTGCAATCACCCTCCCTGGTCACAAACTGATAAATAGATAGCATTTCGCTCCACTCGTCCTTAAAATCCTTGATTCGCTTTAACCCTTCGTCGGTTATGTGATAATATTTACGAAGGCGGCCACCATACTCGACGGTGCGTACCGTAAGCATTTTTGCCCCATCTAACCTTTTTAGAATTGTATATAGAGTCGATTCTGACAAATCAATATACGGCTTTAAGTCTTTTATTATCTTGTAGCCGTATGAGTCTTCATCTTTAATAGAGGCCAAGACGCAAACATCAAGCATACCTCTTTTAAGCTGAACATCCATAACATACCTCCTATTACGCTATACATCGTATCACGATGTATTATATTTGTCAATAGCTTTTTAAATTTTCACCCTTACACTAATACAAAAGCACCCCCTTTTGAGGTTAGGGGGTGCAAAGTCATTTTAGGGGGTGCATTTTTAGGACAAGGGGGTGCAATTAGCTATCACCAAAAATCATATCAATGACCGAATCATACAAATCTGAATCAATTTTATAATTGAATGCCGCCGAATGATAAGGAGTTCCAGAGAATACCAACAACCCATCATCATATATGGTATAAGTTCCCCAGAAACTGGCTACTTTTATATTTTCTGTTGGGAATTCTTCCTCACTGTTGTAAAATACCAAATAAACATAGTTTCCATTCGAAGATGTTGGAGTATGATCTCTCTTACTCATTTCATTGTATACGAGATTATAAAGATCTTTTGCACAAGTCCCATCTACGGTTAAAGTTTTTTCTTGAGAAGAAACATAGCACTTAAAATCAGTTAGTTTTGCAACATTTTCATAAGACAAGTCCACAGGCTCAAAATTAGAATACTCTGTGGTAGTATTATTTGTGTTTTCTAATTCGTCAGTATCTAAATTGCTATCGTTAGCATCACAAGCTGTCAAGGTAATAAAGGTCAGTGCAATTAAAAGAAAACAGAATAGGCGTTTCATGGCAGTTAACCTCCTATACGATTTGATAATTAAATTTTATCATATAAATATGAACTTTTCAATATTTTAACGATTATCGCCTAAAATTTAACGATTACATCTATAAATCAACGATTACCGCCTGTAATTCAACGATTACTTGTTATTTAACGATTTCAAGCAAATGAAATATTTGCCTTATGCGCCGCAGCGCATTTCACATTGCGAAGCAATATTTCACATGCGAAGCGTATTTCACAAATCCCGTAAGGGATTTATTTCGTTGAAAAAGACCGATGCTTTGTATCAAAGCATCGGTCTTTTTCTGGCGGAGATGGAGAGATTTGAACTCTCGCGGTGCTATTAACACCCTACCGCATTTCGAGTGCGGACCCTTCAGCCACTTGGGTACATCTCCTTATAACTCGTACATTATAAACGCTTACCATAGGATTTGTCAACCATAAAAGCGTCCTTTGCGAAAAACTGTTGACAAGTAAAAACCTTTATGTTAAAATCCTTGACATAGTAGATAGAGGCGCATCGCGTCAAGAGTACCCCGCTTTAGCCGTATGGTGGCTGCCGCAGCC
>JAZRNV010000057.1:0-1771 GCA_045648425.1 Acutalibacteraceae bacterium
CAAAATGGCCCTGCTTTATCCTGACCATTACGATGTGCAGTATTTTAATTGCGGTACAGAATTTAACGTAATCGATACCGAAGGCGAGATTATCGCCACGGGTAGGATAACCGAGATTTTAGCGCAAGAATAAGCAAAAAGGCCCCCTTTAGGCAAGGGGGCCTTTTTGCATTAAAATAGCAGCATTAAGGGGCTGTCGGTTGCTTTGATTTCTATCAAATTATAATCGGTGTCGGTCAATTGCTCAATATGCTCGTCACCGATTTCGTAAATACTGCCGTCGGCCAAATCCACAAGCTGTGGCCGATCGGGCATATTGACCACCCTCATTGTTACGGTGGTATCAATACTTTCGGTGAGGATATCGGCTGCAATCCAATATATCATTGCTCGCCTACCGTCGGCCAATTTAAGGTCGAGGCGGTTAAGGCGGCTATCGCCGGGCGCTACTGAATTTTGCCACAGGTTGTTGTTTTGATAAAACTGAATGGGCAAATTTACCCTTTGGGTGCCGTTGCACAGCAGGGCCGACAGGGTTTGCAGGGCGTAATATGAGGGCTTTTTGTAATAGGTGCCCAAGAAATTTTCATTATCGTCAAACTCTGCGCCAAGCACGCCGTAAAAGCCAAACTTTTCTCGCTTCTTATCGGCCTTTTCTCCCATCGGCTCAAACATATCGACGGCGGAAAAATATGAAGCAAAGCGAACGCCGCCCTTATAATCGCTTAAAATGCGGCGCAGCAGCAGCTTGGTCTGCTTGGCTTCAGTCCAGTTGCATTTGCTGACGGCACCGTATTTTGAATAGTCGGAGTGACAGCCCGTTTCGCCCTGGATTATATCAATATGGGGATTATGCGTATCAAGCAGCGCCCGCAGATTGCGCTGAAAATCGGCAAGGGGCTCCTCAGGTATGGCGAAGTGGATATTGTATTCGGGATTCATACTGTAATCGTGATAGGTGACGGCATCAATATGGGGGGCCATATTTTTGAGGGCGTCGTTGAGCCAGCTTAAGTGATGGCCGCAAAATGCGCCTGCAAAAATTTCGGCTTGGGCGTTGACCGATTTGACGGCAAGGGCGGTATCCCGCGCAAAAATGCCGTATTCGGTGCCGCTTACACCATGGCGCCAGCACCACTCTCCGTCGGGCTCGTTCCACACCTCGAAGTGAGCTACGCGGCCCTTGTAATGTTCCGCCACCGCCTTGCAGTAGTTTATCCAGCCCTGCTTCATTTGCTCGTCGTGGATGGGTGGGCAGCCCATTCCACCTGCCAGACCCTCGCAACGAGGGTCATAAAGAATGTTGCCGTAGCAAAGGCACATCCAGGGAGTCATACCATTGGCAATGATATTATCGACGATATAGTCAAGCCAGGCAAAGTCGTAAATACCCTTCGTTTGCTCGGTTTTTTGCCAGCCCGACTGAATGCGCACCCACTTGACACCCAATTCCCCCAAGGGGGCAAAGCAATCGGTGGGGTCAAAAACGTCTCGATCCAGCTTTTCAAGGCCGATGCCCACAGGGGATGAAAAAACATCCTTTGAATGAACATGGGGCAGCTGACCGATCTTTTTATAGTTAAACATAGAGGCACCTCCTCTTTTTATGATTTTATGCTACCAAAGGTTAAAAATTATGTCAAGTTTTTTGCGTATTTTTATTTACTATCAATGAATTGTTTCGTTTTTCAAAATAGTAGTTGCAATGTAAGTCAATTAGTTGTAAAATTAGATACAGATTTGAAAACGAAAGGATGTTATTAAATTGGCT
>JAZRNV010000058.1:0-34722 GCA_045648425.1 Acutalibacteraceae bacterium
TCTCGCACCAAAACAAAAGACCATCCGATTGGATGGTCTTTTGTTTTGCGAAAGAGCGACTAAAAGGTGTATAAATTGGGGTAAAAACGACCAAAAGTAGTGTGATTATTAACTATCGTTTCTTTCCCACAACTGATAACGGTTGATATCCTTTATTGATCCACAAAACATATCAAAATGGCCCCGATCATCTTTATCAAAGAACCCTTCTACAATGACATATTTCCCATTATACTCTTTGGCTTCTTCATAAGAAATCGCTCTATCTCCCAATTCGATCCAAATTGAATTGCCTGAACCATACGCATGGTCTTCTTTACTGAGTGAAAGATAATTTCCTTCAAACTCAAGGTTACCTACGCCAATAACCCGGACTAATTTCCCATCATATTTTTCTGGTGTGGCAAGTAACTGCACCATTGATACATCGATAGCATATTGATTTGCAGGATTTGTACCTTCTTGGTAGCCAAAGTTGATTAATGCCTTTTCATAATGTTGCGCACCAATCATAATTAATAATAAAACAGTAACGATAGAGCAAGCAATTATTAAGACGGTTAATCGCTTTTGGTTCTTTTTAACTTCTTGTACTGTCCCGCCTAGAATTTCGCTTGAATCAATTTCAAGTATTTCAATCAGTTTTTGAGTGGTTTCAAGATCAGGAAACGATCTTCCGTTTTCCCACTTAGAAATCGCCTGTTTAGACACAAACAGCTTATTTCCCAATTCCTCTTGTGTGAAATTTTTCAGTTTGCGATGCTTGCGAATAATGTCTCCTATACTTTGCATACTAACACCTCCATCCAGCTATATCTTAACACAATTTTCTGTGTATTTCAATAATATTGAGTATACGGCAGGTATCTGATTGGTTGACAAACAACATGAAGTAAAAAAACCCTCTTGTCTTGGTAGACAAAAGAGGTTTTTTACATGGCCCGCCCGGAGGGATTCGAACCCCCGGCCCCCAGAATCGGAATCTGATGCGATATCCAACTTCGCTACGGGCGGATATTTACCGAACTATTATATCACCTATTAAGCACAATGTAAAGAAGAAAAAAGCAGCGGCTGAAATAATCAACCGCTGCTTGATTTTATTCAAGACTTAACAGATTTTTTAGTAAGAACAAAGGCAACAGCTATTGAGCTAAACAACATTATCAATGCAGGAACAACAATATTTCTTGAATCGCCTGTTACAACTCCTCCGTTTGACAAGGGAGCAAGATAAACATTTGACCACTTTCTGCCGTTAGGACACCAGTTGTTGGTAAGTTTCAAACTCAGCCGTGCATTTTTAAGCCCTGCACCGTCATAAGCGATTGATGTAGACTTACCGCCCGAAGACAGATTCCAATCCAGCACAACACCACCCAAGGTTACAGAAACCTTGCCATTATAATACTTAAGCTCATACTCACCGTTAGGTATCAAGGTTAAATCTGAAGTAGCCAACTCTTCCCCATTGTGCAGAAGCACAGCGGTATAAGTGTTGTCACCGGGATTGCTTGAGGTTGTATCATTCTTAACTCTTAATTCAAGCGTATCAAATCCGTCACCGACAGAAGCCGAACACCATTCACCATAATAGTTAGTATATCCATTTTTCATTGCCAAGGTTCCGCCAAAAGCAAAACCGTTAGACAAATTATAGCTTTTAATTGTAGTAATGGTATACGATGACTGATCGTTGGGAGCAACAAACTGACCGTTAGTAATATGCTGTGTGTGTCCTTCCCAATCTGCTGCATTCATCTGATCGCCGCCCCACTTTTTGTCAAGTGTTTCGCCAACAACTAAAGAAGGATCGGGCTCCGGCTCAGTTTCACCATAAAGCTTGACATTAGTATAATCGTAATATTGATCCCACATATCATAAGAATAAAGCGCGAACTCGGCGTTTTTAAGGAACAACTTGTTTTCGGTATCAGTATATGTTGCGACCTCGGCCAATGCTCTGCCTTCATAATATGCACCAAACGTGATGGTTTTGGTTTCAGGGTCATATATAGCTTTATACTCTGTGCCCTTTCCAACAGATGAATGGAGGTAAGCCACATACTCAGTCCATTTAATTGCATTGTTAACTGAATCGTATTTATCATCGGTCTTACCGACAACCTCTCCGGTTGCAACAACCTGGCCATCAACCAATATAACAGGAGTGGAATACTCCTTCAGCGCAACTGTAACGTTACCGATTTTAGCGCCCATTACATACTGCTTGCTGTAATTAGATGTATATTGTCTGCAAGAGCACTGATAAGAAACGGTAAAGCCCTTGTTAAGGTTAAATGTTGACTTCTGATAAACAAAGGACGCCGGTCCATTGGTATCTCCATTTGCAATTTTAACCCAAGTATTATCGCTTGAAATCTCAGCACCATTCAATGCCTTCCAATCATCGGCAACGATAGGAGTGCTCGCATCAAACGATAGTCCCAAACCTACCAAAGCGTCATCATCCTCATCTTCTTCAGGGCCGGGATCGGGCTCGGGAACGGGTTCAGTTTTGCCGTTAAGCTCAAAATAAATATAAGGTGTGTGTTGATCCCACTGATCGGTAGTATATAACGCAAGAGTCGACTCGGTAAAATCAAGCTTGCCCTCTGTATCGGTATAGGTTGCCACATTTGCAACAGCTGCATCATCAATATATGCGCCAAAGGTTAATGTCTTGGTTTCTGCATCAAATGTGGCTTTGTATACAAAGTTTTTACCTGTTGAATGAAGGTATTCTTTATACTCCATCCAAACAATCTTACCGGTTTCTTCGTTGAAATTTACAGAATTCTTTCCGATAACTTCACCCAAAGCAACCTCTTCTCCGTCAATGACAATGGCGGGAGTTCCATACTCTTTAAGAGCAACAAGAAGGTTGCCGATTTGAACACCCTTGACATAACCCTTACTGTAGTTTGAAGTGTATTGACGACTACCCGCCTTATATGCCAAGGTAAATCCTTCCGTAAGATTAAAGGTCTCGCTATAGGTATATGAGATTCCTTTATTGGTGTCGCCGGTTGCAAGATCAACAATTGTTTTATCGGAAGAAAGAGTGACATCACCAGAAGCAGTCCATTTAGTTTCATCAACGGGTGTTTCTGAGTCAAACTTCACGCCTAAGCCAACAAGCGCAGATGATTCCTCATTATTATCGCCAAACGCAAAAACAACACCGGCACAAACCATTGAAGCAACGAGCACAACCGCACAGACAATACTTAAAGCACGTTTTTTCATAGTATACCTCCAGCATATTTTTTTACAAATGAATTGTGATTTACCGCTTAAAGTCAACATAGCAAACATAAAAACAACTATTCATTTAAATAAGTTTTTCAAACATTAACTTTGATTTCAGTTACACCACAAGTTGAAATTAGATCAATTAATATAGTCTTCTATTTGGGTAGGCATATTTTTTAAAGCAAGTCTCTTGTCTGCCGATTTTTTGACAACAAAGAAAATAATAGCAATTACAGGAACACCTAAAAGCATACCCGGCAAACCAAACAATCCGCCGCCGACCAACATGGCAGTCAAAACCCAGAAAGGCGACAACCCAATAGTATCACCAATGATTTTGGGTGATATTATGTTGCCTTCCACCTGTTGGATAACTATTATCATTATAACAAAATGTATGGCTTTAATCGGATCATCAGACAAAAGAATAAGCAATGTGCAAGGTATTGAGCCAATATAAGGGCCAAAGAAAGGAATAATATCTGTTACGCCAACAATAACACTGACAAGCAACGGATACGGGATGTTAAATATGAGCATGGTGATAAAGCACATAATGCCTATAATTGTAGAATCTATAAGCTTGCCAATAATAAACCGTGTAACAATCTTATTGCCTTCCCTGGCAGTTTCAATGAATCCGTCGACCTTTGGCTTGCTGAAAAATGCAAACATAACCTTTTTGAACTGTGCCGCAAGCAGCTCTTTGCTGGATAAAATATAAACGCAAATAATCAAACCTATAATAATATTAAAGGCATAGCTGAAGGTTGTACCGAAAAATGAAATAATCTCTGTTCCAAGTGCACCGGAAAATGTGAATAAATAATCTTCCAAAAACTTAAATACAGAATCAATGGTTAAGCTGCTGTTTTCGCCAAGCCATTCAGAAACAACTCCATACTTTCCGTTGATGTCATATTTATTTGACATCGACTCAATCCAACTTGTCAACGCCTCCATTTTAGATGGCAGATTATCTACAAAATCTGTAACGCTGGTTGAAATTTGAGGAATTATAAGCCATAGAATAGCACTTATTACAGCAAAAAAAGATATCATTGTGCAAGTTATACTTAATCCTTTAACAAGTCCTTTTAATCGATTGGGCTTCTTAGGATTGCGATTTAGCAGCTTGTCGAATGCTTTTGTAAAAAGCTTCATCAACGGATTAAGCAAATATGCCAAAATTGCGCCAACAATGACAGGCTGAAGAACACCTATAACTTTTGCGTAAAACTCGCTGTTAATCATAAAAAATATCAACCAGCCAACAAGAATCAGCGCAACTATTATGAAAATTTTGCGGCGGTTTAAATTGTTGTTTTTGTTGTCCATTTCACCCTCCGGTTTTATCTGGTCCAAACTTCTGTATTTTTAATACAGGTTGCAGACAGCTTGCCATCCATAAAATAAAATGACAATTCAAAGGAGTCAAACTGATATTTAATTGTATAAACCTCTTCGGCACCGCCAATGAAGAAATACAAATCATCCTGCTCAGCAAAACCGTCATATGCAGGAGTGGCATCAACGGCAGTCTTAATAGTATCTGTGCTTGCAATTCCGACCTTCAAGCCGTAAGCATCACTAAAGTGAGCAATAAAGCTAATGCCCTTATCCTCATCAGATTTATTATAATAAAATCTGGTTTCGCCTGAGCTCATACGAATCTCGCCGTTATCTTTTTCAATAACCTCCAACGGAACAGCATCAATATTGTAGCGAGAAGAAACAGTGTCACCTATGCCCCAATACTCATCATCACCGTAGTGAAAATCGGTTTTGATTGTTTCGGGAGAAGCACCCAAAGCATAAGCACAGCCCTCGATAGAGCCCTCAGCTGCAAACTTTGCAACATCAATAATTATAGCACTGCTTGTGGGAGCCATAGAAGAAACCTTTTCATCTTCAGTAGCTCCGCATGCAACAAAAGTCGCTAAAAGTAAACATGCCAAAACAACAGCAAAAATTTTTTTCATAATTATACCTCTCATTTACTGTGACGATCAAGCAATTCATGCTTAAGGTCCCAAAGCTTTTGAGAATAGTCAACGTAATAATTGTGAGGATTCTCAAATCGCTTAACTTCATCCCATAGAGTTTCGATCTGCTGAACGCAAAACTCTTTAATTTCGGTAGCCGTTCTTGTCTCACCCACGAAATTTCCCGAAATATATACCGGTTGCAGAAGCTTAACAGCTGTAAAATCGGTAATAGTCTTTCGTTTCCAGGTATGCTGAGGATCAAAGAGCACATAAGGTTGTGTGCAATCAATCTCTTCATCAAATAAGGTTATAAGATCGGCAATGGCTTTTCCTGTTAAGTTGTCGAACAGGCGCCAGGTTTGTTTAAAGCCGGGATTGGTAATTTTCGCTACATTTTCACTAATTTTAATTTTAGGAGTCATCACTCCATCCTTGTCCCACACGGCAGCGAGCTTATACACACCGCCAAAAACAGGTGATGAGGATGAGGTGATTTGTCGTTCACCCACGCCAAACGAGTCAACACAAGCGCCCTGCATAATCATATCGCGAATAATATACTCATCCAACGAATTTGAAGCAACTATTTTACAATCGGGATATCCTGCATCATCCAACATCTTTCTCGCTTTTTTTGTAAGATATGTTATGTCACCGCTATCAATACGGATACCCACCGGTCGCTTACCCATAGGCAGCAAAACCTCATTAAATGTTTTTATTGCGTTCGGCACACCTGATTTAAGGGTGTTGTAGGTATCAACAAGCAACACACAACCATCAGGATAATTTCTTGCATACGCATTAAATGCCTCTAATTCGCTGTCAAACATCTGAATCCAACTGTGGGCCATTGTGCCTGCAGGAGGGATGCCAAACATACGAGCCGCGAGAACGTTTGATGTAGATGTACAACCACCAATATAAGCAGCACGCGCACCATAAACCGAGGCATCAAAGCCCTGAGCACGACGAGCGCCAAACTCCATCACGGGTCTGCCCGCTGCAGCGCGACAAATGCGGTTTGCTTTGGTTGTGACAAGAGACTGATGATTAATACAAATCAACAGAAGCGTTTCAACAAATTGGGCTTGAATAACAGGTCCCTTTACAGTAAGAATCGGTTCACCGGGAAAAATAGGTGTGCCCTCAGCAACGGCATAAACATCACATTCAAACTTGAAATCAGCAAGATAATTTAAAAACTGCTCATTAAACAAGCCGGTTTGACGCAAATAGCAAATATCTTCATCTGTAAATTCAAGTTCTTCAATGTATTGAACAACCTGCTCAAGGCCGGCCATAATTGCATAGCCACCATTATCAGGTACGGTTCGAAAAAACAAATCAAATGCCGCAACAACATCGGTTTTATCTTCATTAAAATAACCGTTAGCCATTGTTATTTCGTAAAAATCAGTTAACATGGTTAAATTGCGGGAAAAATTCTCTTTCAAAAAAGGTCACCTTCCAGATAATTATTCATTTAATTATATCACCAAAATGTTTTATAATCAATCTAAAGAATTAAAAAAATATAAAAATATTCACAAATAATTAACAGATTCACAGATTATATGGTATATAATAGAATTGTGTTAAGGAGGTTAAAATATGAGAGTACGCAAACAACCTTTAGGTACAAGCAACATAACCGGTAAAAAAATTGAGGAAGTTAGAAAACAACGCGGTTATAAACAGAAGTACATAATTGAAAAATTAAAAATTCGCGGCATAGATATGACTGTATCGTCCTTATCAAAAATCGAAGGTCAAATCAGACAAATCAACGACTATGAACTGGCCGCTATTGCAGATATTTTAGAAATCCCCGTCTCAGAATTATTGCTTGGATAAAAAGCACCGCTAAGGTATTACCTCAGCGGTGCTTTTTTATTCAGTATCAGAAACATTTGGTTCAAGACCTATCCCCTCCGGTTGTATGAAAGGAATACCAAAATATCTACAAAACCCTTTTGTGGTAAGCTCAGCAAAGGTTTGCATTCTTACGTGAAACAATGTTGCATCATCAATATTATCATGAAACACAATTTCATCATATACACAAGGTGTAGTTGTGTACCTTATTTCGTAAAGACTTCTGTTTTGGTTTACATAAACAGGGTTTGGATATATTTGAGGTCTGAAAAATCTTATGTCTTCTGCACAGTCATATGCTTTATTGCCCTCAACTGCGTTATAAACAAGCAAAACAGAATATCGAGTGAGTCCGTTAAATGCATTAGTATGGCAAGCATAGTGAATATCAGGCCTCCACGCATTACTTTCTGCTGTTGCCTGCTGAAAAGTTTGATTGAAATTTCTTTTATATTCTATTCCGCAAGCATCAAAATATCTTTGAAGAATATCGGCATATAACTGGCAGTGATTCTTTTCTGTATCACCGTATTCACACAAGTTGCCTTGCTGAACGCTTGGTGATATATATACTTTTGGCATCACATCACCTCCCACAAGATAATATGTATAATAAAACAGTTTAATTACTTGTTTTTTTATAAACACTATGATATAATGTGTGAAAGAAACGGAGGTCTTTATATGAAAAAATTTTTAGCAATCTTACTCGTTGTGCTACTGTGCACATTAATGGCATCTTGCGGCTCTGACAACGCTCAGTCATCCACTCCATCAAAAGGTGGCAACTCATCCACAGCATCCACAGCGTCCACAACATCAGGAGGTAATGATGATATGACTTCAAGTAAGCCCGAGGTCGACACTCGATATAGAGCAACAAGAACACCTAAGCCAGATGGCTTTAAATACAAAGAAGCTAAAATACTTATTATGGGCGACTCTATCACTGCCGGAGACGGCACCCCCAGCGGATACAGATACAGTTTGTTTGAGCAGTTGTACGCATCCGGCGCAAAGTTTCAATTTGTAGGCCCCAAGCAAACAACCAGCGACTCACGTTTGAGCGAAAAGTACAGCTATCACTGCTCTACAGGCGGCTGGAAGATTCAAAACCTTATTGATATGTCTTCTTCTATATCAAAATATGACTTTGATATTGTCGTTGTTTTTATTGGCCGAAATGACGAAAGCAACCTCTCCGGCATTGATACCCGATATAAGCAGCTGCTTGACGAAATATTTAAAGTCAATCCCAACGCCAGCGTATATTGCAGTGATGTTATTCCTAAGCGCGGCGGCAACATTTCAGGTGACCTTATTGACAGCGCACTAAATTATAAGCTGCCCAAAATCTGCAAGGAATACACCGAAAGCGGCAAAAAGACCACCTTTGTTAAAATGAACAACGTATCCTGGCCAAGCGATATGTACGGCGATGCCGTGCATCCTAACGAAAAAGGAAACGAGCAGATTGCAAAGATATTTTGGGATGCAATTCTTGACGAGGTTTTGATGATTAACGACTCGGGCGACAGCAGCTATGTTGAGCCAATTCATGTAAGCGGCGTTTCAATCAGCGCCACTTCCCTCACCTTAGAGGAAGGTATAACCAAGACTATAACTGCTACCGTAACGCCCGATAATGCAGAGGTTAAAAATGTTTTGTGGTCATCATCAAACGAAAAAGTAGCAACTGTTAATGCATACGGCAAGGTAACCGCAGTTTCTGCCGGTGAAGCTACTATAACGGCAAAATCTCTTGACAAAAACATTACAGCAACCTGCAAATTAACCGTTAAAAAATCGTCAGAACCCAAATCAACCAACGTGTTTTCAAACAAATTTAATGTAAAAACCGATTGGACCGGCAACACAGACTTTATAACCGACAGCGGCTTTGCTACCGGTTGGTCAACTTGCAGCAGCAATCCATCAATTACATCTGCAAATGCAATAAATGCCGGCAACAACTTCAAGCTCACCTTCAACTATAGAGTCTCGGGAAATGTTGATTCTAACAGCAACACATTGGGCGGCTATTCTAAGATAGTATACGCAGGTTATGAAATCAGAATTTATAACTGTGTAAGAACTATTGAATTGCTTGTAAACGGATCTTCCGCAGGCAAGTACAAAACTATCGCTCCTTCACAAGACAAGAACTCATACACCTTAAAGGTACTCAACGGCAAAGCGATTCTCTTAATGAACGGTGAAGAAATTATTTCCACTAACGCCGCTACCGGCAACAACAGAAATTTGACAGCATCAATAAATGATTCACCCCGTTGCTGCAACTTCTCTTCTATTACAATCAGCAAATATTAATATTAAACAAAAAAATAACCGTGTTGAAAACAACACGGTTATTTTTATTTTGATTGATTTATATCATTAATATCATAGGGTGTAGTTTGATACACAAAGTAATTCAGCCAATTTGTATAAAGCAGGTTGGCGTGAGAGCGCCAAGTTACCACGGGAGCTTGGTCAGGATCATTGTTTTTATAATAATTCTTTGGAATTTTTATATCCAGACCTGCGCTTAAATCTCTGACATATTCACTATTAAGCGTAAGCGCATCATATTCAGAATGGCCTGTTACAAATATTTGTTTACCACCTTCGGTAGAAACAATGTAGACTCCTGCCTCATCTGAGGATGCAAGAATTTTAAGTTCAGATATCTTTTCAATATCCTCCCTTTTAACTGATGTGTGGCGCGAATGCGGTACCATAAACACATCATCAAAACCACGAAGCAAAATAGATTGCTTATAATCTGCAGTGTGAGGAAAAACACCAAACATTTTTTCAGGAAGATCGTACTTATCTATGCCATAGTGATAATAAAGACCTGCCTGAGCTCCCCAACAAATATGGAAGGTGCTTGTAACGTGAGTTTTGCTCCACTCCATTATTTCACAAAGCTCTTCCCAATAGGTAACCTCTTCAAAAGGCATACGCTCGACAGGAGCACCGGTAATAATCATACCGTCAAAATTACGGTGTTTAACATCGTCAAAGGTCTTATAGAAGGCAAGCAAATACTCTTTTGGAGTATGCTTTGGCACGTGGGATTTTGTATGAATCAGTTCAATTTCGACCTGCAAAGGCGAATTGCCCAGCAAACGAGAAAGTTGTGTTTCTGTCTCGGTTTTTTTAGGCATTAAATTTAAAATCAAAATCTTAAGCGGTCGTATATCTTGAGTTATGGCTCTGGTATCGGTCATAACAAATATATTTTCATCTGCTAAGGTTTTGACTGCAGGCAGTTCGTTTGGAACTTTAATAGGCATAAAACACCTCTTACTTACTTATTTAAAGCTTGTGCAATATCATCAATAAGGTCTTGTGCATTTTCAAGGCCGCAAGAAAGACGAATCAAATCGGGGCTGACGCCTGCTGCTTCAAGCTCGGCATCAGTCATCTGGCGATGGGTTGCGCTTGCAGGATGTAAGCAGCAGCTTCTGGCATCAGCAACGTGAGTTTCTATAGCAATAAGCTTCAGTTTCTTCATCATTGCCTCAGCAGCGCTTCTGCCGTCCTTAACGCCAAAGCTGACAACTCCACACGTGCCGTTGGGCAAATATTTTTGAGAAAGCGCAAAATATTTGTTAGACTCAAGGCCCGGATAGTTAACCCAAGACACTTCATCACAGCTCTCTAAAAATCTTGCAACAGCCAAACCGTTCTCGCAGTGGCGCTTCATTCTAACGTGCAAGCTCTCAAGGCCGAGGTTAAGATAGAATGCATCTTGAGGAGACTGTACAGAACCAAAATCTCGCATAAGCTGCGCGGTTGCTTTGGTGATGTATGCACCCTCAAGGCCAAATCTTTCGGTGTAAGTTACACCGTGATAGCTGTCGTCAGGTGTGCAAAGGCCGGGATACTTATCGGCATATTTGGTCCAATCAAACTTGCCGGAATCAACAATACATCCGCCCACAGAAACGCCGTGACCATCCATATATTTGGTGGTTGAGTGAATAACAATATCGGCGCCGAACTCAAAAGGACGGCAATTGACAGGTGTTGCAAAGGTGTTGTCAATAATTAGGGGCACACCATGTGTGTGTGCAGCGTTTGCAAAGCGCTCAATATCAAGAACGGCAAGAGCGGGGTTTGCTATTGTTTCACCAAAAACTGCCTTGGTGTTGGGCTTAAAAGCAGCATTCAACTCTTCATCGGAGCATTCGGGAGAAACAAAGGTAAACTCAATACTCATTCTCTTCATAGTTACTGCAAAAAGGTTAAAAGTACCGCCATAAATGGTAGAAGAAGAAACGATATGGTCACCGCAAGATGCAATATTGAAAATCGAATAGAAGGATGCGGCCTGACCTGAACTGGTTAACATAGCTGCAGTGCCGCCCTCAAGCTCGCAAATCTTTGCAGCAACAGTGTCACAGGTAGGGTTTTGTAGTCTTGAATAAAAATATCCTGATGCCTCAAGATCAAAAAGCTTGCCCATATCTTCGCTTGTGTTGTATTTAAAAGTCGTGCTTTGAATAATTGGAACCTGACGCGGCTCACCATTTCCGGGAGTATAGCCGCCCTGCACGCATTTTGTTTCAATTCTGTAGTTACTCATAAATTACCTCCAAAAATAAATAAAATCGCCCCAAGTAAACTTGAGACGAGATGACTTCCCGCGGTACCACTCAATTTGCAGATAAACTGCCACTCAGGTTCTAATAAACCTTATGCTTTAACGCAGCAATACGTCTGGCCCTACATATCGGAACAGCGGCTCAGAAGCCATAGACATTGAACAATCACAAGTGCTGATTCTCACCAAACATCAGCTCTCTGAAACGAATGAATGCTCGCCCTCTTCGTCATCGCCTTTCGCCTTACTATATCAAATTTTATGCAATTTGTCAAGTAAATAAAAAATCCCAATCGCAAGCGAAAGGGATTTTGGAGCGGGTGATGGGAATCGAACCCACGTGTTCAGCTTGGAAGGCTGACATTCTACCATTGAACTACACCCGCAAATGTTATGACGGGAGTTATTTTATCACAACTCCCGTCAAGTTGTCAAGTGTTTTTAGCAATTAAATTGTCGTTAGTGCAATCTCATCATTTACGCAGTCAACAGAAACGCCTGAAAGAGATGAATTATTGATAATCTCGACAGCAATCTTATCTTCAACATTCTTTCTAATAACCCTGCGAAGGTCACGGGCTCCCCTCTTGCCGCCACCTGCTAACTCCGCTAATTTCTCTGCTGCTGCCGCAGTATACTTAAACTCAATTCCCTTCTCTTTAAGTACAGGAACAAGCTCGTCAAGCATAAGGCAGGCAATCTTAATAAAGTTTTCGCCACTGAGAGGACTAAAGACAACAATTTCATCTACACGACCCAAAAACTCAGGTCTGAGGAAACCTTCAAGCGCTTTGATAACCTTTTCTCTTACAAGTTCATTGTCAGATTTGCCAAAGCCCATAGAGCCACCTTTTTCATCACTGCCTGCGTTAGAGGTCATCACGATGATGGTGTTTTCAAAGTTTACATTTCGGCCTTGAGCATCGGTTATTCTGCCGTCATCCAAAATCTGAAGCAAAATGTTAAGCACATCGGGATGTGCCTTTTCAATTTCATCAAAAAGCAAAACCGAATATGGCTTTCTGCGAACCTTTTCAGTCAGCTGTCCTGCCTCATCATATCCCACATATCCGGGAGGGGCACCTATAATGCGAGACACAGAATGCTTTTCCATAAACTCTGACATATCGAGTCGGATAAGGGTCTCAGGGGTATCGAACAGCTCTGAAGCGAGTTCTTTAACAAGTTGAGTTTTCCCGACACCGGTGGGGCCTACAAAAATAAAGGATGCCGGCTTGCGATGGGGACTTATTTGTACACGAGAGCGCCTTACTGCGGCGCATATCTCTTCTACCGCTTGGTCTTGACCAATAATCTTTGACTTGATTTTGCTCTCAAGGGATGAAAGCTTTGAATAACTGCTCTCTTTAATTTTAGAGGCAGGAATACCTGTCCAAAGTTCAATAACTGCAGCCAAATCATCAAAGGTGACTTTGTTTTCAACAGCTGCCTTTTCACCTAATTCGTTAACCTTCGCGGTCACCCTGGCTATATCAGAGCGTATGTTGGCAAGCTTTTCATAGTCAACAGCATCTGACTGTGCAAGAATTTCATCTTCACGTATTTTGAGGTCGCTAAGCTCTTTGTTGGCACAGATAAGATCATCAATTGTCTTATTGCGAAGACTGGCTGTTGCACACGCCTCATCCAAAAGGTCAATCGCTTTATCGGGCAAAAACCTATCGTTTATATAACGCTCTGAAAGCTTGACGGATAATACAACAATTTCATCATCAACAGTTACACTATGATATGTTTCGTAATAGCCCCTTATGCCTTTAAGTACTTCAACAGCATCTTCGATAGACGGTTCGTCAATTACAACGGGCTGAAATCTACGCTCAAGAGCCGCATCCTTTTCGATGTACTTGCGGTATTCTTTAAACGTAGTTGCGCCAATAACCTGAATTTCTCCTCGTGACAAAGCGGGTTTTAATATGTTGGCAGCATTCATAGAGCCCTCGGTAGAATCCCCTGCGCCAACCATATTATGAACTTCATCAATAAACAAAATTATTCTTTTTTCCCGTTTGATTTCGTCAACAAGGCCTTTAACCCTCGCTTCAAACTGCCCTCTAAACTGGGTTCCCGCAACAAGTGCAGTCAAATCGAGCAAATGAACCTCTTTATCCATAAGACGAGCAGGAACATCGCCTGACGCAATTCGTTGTGCAAGCGCCTCAGCAATAGCAGTTTTGCCAACGCCCGGCTCACCAATAAGGCAGGGATTGTTTTTAGACCTGCGAGACATAATTTGAACAACGCGGTTAAGCTCTTTATCGCGACCGATAATTACATCCAATTCACCGTTTTTAGCTCTTTTGGTTAAATCTGTGCAATATAAATCGAGATATTTACGCTTGCTTTTTTCTTTTTTATCCGGCTTTTTGGGGGCGGCAGCTTCCTCGTTGTTTTCTGCGGGCTGCTGAGCACCCATCATATTACCGAAAAGCTGGTTCAAAAAAGGAAAAGATTGTGCTCCGCCTGCCTCAAAATCACCATCTGCCATAAGAGCGTCGGGATCCTGCTCCATCAAAGCAGTCATGCTATCCATAAACTGATCGGTCATAGCATCAAGCTCTTCATCAGATACATTAAGATTTTTCAACATATTAGTGACCTGGGGAATGTTCAGCTCTTTGGCACACTTAATACAAAGGCCCTCAGACATGGCGTTTTCGCCATCCATTTTAGAGATATAAACCATGGCAGGTCTTTTTTTACATCTTGAACAAATATTCATCATAAAAAAGTTCCTTAATAATAAATTATAAAGCTATTGGATATTACTCGCCTTTTTTCTTTTTTGCCTCGAGAAATACCAAAAAATAATTCAAAAACGAAAATACAAGGCATGCGATGCAAAGTGAAACAGCAGTCACACAAAGCCAATCAGGCAAAACATAGTCTATCACATCTGACAAAATATACATCAGCATTGTAGCATAGAGCACAACTGTGGTCAGCTTGCCCCACCAGCGAGCATAGGGTGTTTCGTTACCGCGCTTTACAAAAAGCACCGCGCCGATGAGTGTCAACAGCTCTTTGGCAAATATTATAGCTGCTACCGCAAACATAATTGGGTTTTTACAAGCAAGGCAAAACACAACAACAAACTGCGTAAGCTTGTCGGCAATAGGATCCAAAATCTTACCAACATCGGTAATCATATTAAACCTTCTCGCAATAAATCCATCTAAAACATCGGTAACCGCAGACACAAAAACAAGGATTAATGCTATCAAATAGTGGTTATCTATGCTTTGATTAAAATAGGTCCAAACAATTATCGGTACAAGAGCAATTCGCATCATTGATAATATATTGGGAATCGTGAACACTTTTTTAGAACTCATATAGTTTTACCACCGTTTAGCTAATTTTAATAAAAGGATTGATTTGATTTATAAACTTAAAAATATATGTCTTTGAAATTATAGCATAGTCAATGCCCAAAAAGTTACCCATCATAAGCACAAGGCCGGATAAAAGCCATACAACAATAATTGATATTGCGACTCCTTTTGCAAAGCCCGACAAAACGCCTAAAGCACGGTTAAATCCCGAAATGATAGGTATTCGGCAAACAACAGAATGACACACATTTGCTATCACTCTTACCAGAATTATGCCCAAAACAAAGATAATTACAGTAAAAACCAATCCAACAAACGAAATAATCGGCTGTCTTAACTGATCTGCAACCGAAGCTGCTATATCTTGAGCACCGCCCGATAAATCGACCGATTCAGCGCTGACATTATATTGTGTCAAAATATTTGTCACAAATGACGGCAGATTTGCAAAAAATTCGCCTACGCCCTTTTGCCCCGACCGAGTTAATGACTGCTCAACACTGCTTACAATAGAATTGCTTATAAATTCGTCATAAAACCATCCGGAAACAGCGTCAGCAAGAAGCGATGCCGACAACACCACTACAATCCAACCGAGCAACTCGATTGCTGTTTTCACAAAGCCGGATTTTAATCCGCGAATTGTGAAATATATAACAATCGCAACTATAACAATGTCTAACAGTAAAAACACTAAAAGTGCCCCCAGATTTTATTTAAGTGTATTAAGTTTCATATCGGCGACAACAGCCAACTTATTCTTATAAGGCGCTATAAACACATATTCATAACCGGTACTGAATTCTTTATCCAATCGACCATCGTGGAAGTATCTTTGAACCTTTCCGTTATAATATGCATAGAAATACTTTTTATCAACACAAGCTTTTGAAACTACACCATCAACAGAAAAGGTCGAAATTTCTTTGCCTTCTTTTCCGATTATAGACACCGTATAACGCCTTTCATCTCCGCCTGGATGATGGATAATTGCAGTAAAATCTTTATAATCCATATTCACCTGCTGTAAGGCGTAGTATTCATAGATGGTTTCGTTGCTGCCATCCCATCCGTAACTGATTGCAGTATCCGTACCTATAAAAGTAACAAATTTACGATTAGATGTAGCACTGACGTACATTGAACTGAGAATTTGTTTATTGAAAACTCTTTCTCCGTTTGAAAGTCTGAAAATATTAATATTGCTGCAATAGTCTCCATTTTTGCCTGTAACCGTACATACTGCCATATATTTTCCGTTGTCTGACAGTTCAATACAGCTGACATATCCATCGGGAGAAGACCACCTGAATATATTTTTAAAATCTTTATCGTAGACGTTAACAAACGCAGTATAATCTGCACTTTGAGTTGCCACAGCAACATATCCTTTATCACAAATATCAGCTGTAACAATTTCTTCTTTAAGCTGAGTGTCAACGATATTTGTATAGAGTGCATCCACACGAAGTCCAAAGCTGCCACGGTCATAAATAAGAGTTCTTGCTGCAGAGACATTCAAAACAGGAGCGCTGTATCCATGCTGAATAGATGTAACCTGTTTTCCGTTAGAACTAAAAGCATACATATAAGAATCGGTCATTAAAAATGTGCAACCGCCTCTTGTTTGCATATCTCTTACAGAATCTCCGCTTACAGGAACAGGTAATCCACCACCGCTTCCAATCATTGAAAAACCGTTTTGAGACCACTCAACAATTCCGGTTGGTGTTATAATCTGCACAATGATAACTGCAACAATAATTAAACTGATAACAGACAGAGAAATAATTGAGTTTCTTTTCTTTCTTTTCTTACGAAAGGCACCACCCTTGAGTATCTTGAAAGAACTTTCACCGTTATTAACGCGGCCTTCATTTTTAACCTTAACATCTTTTACTTTTTGCTTTGTTTTTTTAGTGTGTGATTTCTCTTTTTTAGACGGAGCCACACTCTTTTTCATATCGATTTTTTCGATTTGGTCATCCTTACGCTTAACTTTAATTTTAGGCGATTTTCTCTTTTCAAAACCCAAGTGTATCACCTCCGCTTTTATTAATAGTAAACATTATTTAAATAAAGACCGTGGGCGGGCGCTGTTTGCCCTGCCAAATCTCTGTTTTTACTTGCTATTACAGCAGGAATATCTTCAGCATTGATTTTTCCGTCAGAAACATCTATAACCGTACCCACAATGATTCTAACCATATTATAAAGAAATCCGTTGGCTGTAATTGTTAAAACAACCTCTCTGCCCTTTCGTTCAACTGAACATTCCGTCACCTTTCTGACTGTATCTTGAACAGATGAGCCGGCCGAACAAAATCCGCTAAAATCGAACTCACCAACAAATTTATTGGCTGCTTCGTTCATAAGTAAGTCATTGAGTCTGCCCTTGTGATGATAAGCATAGCCCTTTAAAAAAGGGTCACGCAAATGGCCGTCATACATTTTGTAAATATACGTCTTGCCTTTGCAATTATAGCGAGCGTGAAAATCCTCTGCAATCTCTTCACATTTAAGCACAGAAATGTCATCAGGCAACACTGAATTAAGCGCTAAGGGAAATTTGTCTTCAGGAATAACACTGTTTGTATCGGTATGAAAACAAAACATCTTTGCGTGAACACCGGCATCCGTTCTGCTGCAACCGGTTACCGAACAATGTTGCCCGGTAACACTTTCGAGTGCTGTTTGAACACATTGTTGAACGGTTATCCCGTTGGGCTGAACCTGCCAACCGTGATAATTGGTGCCATCATAACACAGTGTGAATAACAAACGTCTCATATAAAGCTCCAAATTTTATCTGCTAAAATCAGCATTACAACACAAGCGCTGACAAAAAGCGCTACATAATCGCGCAGTTTCATATGAACCTGCTTCATTTTTGTTCTGCCTTTGCCGCCGTGATAGCATCTGCATTCCATAGCTTCCGCAAGGTCGTATGCCCTTCTGGTAGCAGAAATTATGAGGGGTATCAATATAGGTAGCATGGCTTTAATCTTTTGCATTAAGCCGCCTGAACTGATGCTTGAGCCGCGCGCCTTTTGGGCAGACATAATTTTATCAGTCTCTTCTATCAGTATAGGAATAAACCGTAAAGCGATAGAGGTCATCATGGCAAGAATATGAACCGCTTCACCAAGACCTACAAAACGAAGCGGAGATAAAAGGCGCTCAATAGCGTCGGTCAGCTCTGTGGGTGAAGTTGTGTAGGTCAACAATGAGCTGACAATAATCAAAAGACAAATTCTTACCGCAATAAATACAGCTCGTTCTATTCCTTCGGGGTAAACCGTGAAAATCCACCAACTAAACAGCGGGTCTTTGCCTTTAATATAAAATAAATTCAAAGCTGAAGTAAGCAAAATGATAAACCATATTGACTTAAGCATCTTAAGATAAAGTGTTATCTTAACCTTTGAAATAAATGCAAGCGCAATTACAGTCAGTGCAATAAAAGCCATTGATAACGGAGATTCGGCAAGAAACACCGCGACTATATACACAATGGTCAAAACAACCTTAACCCTGGAATCAAGCTTATGAAGTATTGAGCCGGTAGGAAAATACTGACCTATCGTAATGTTTTCCAGCATTATACGGCACCCCCTTTTTTAAGAAGGCGCAATATTACCTGCTTTGCCTCATCAACAGTTATAATATCAGAGGGTACATCAGCACCTTGAGCTTTTAATCTGTTCATGATGTGGGTTATTGCAGGCACGTTAAGACCAATCTCTGTTAAGCGCTCACTATGGGCAAAAATCGATTTTGTATCGCCCATCAGCTCAACAGAACCTTTGTTCATAACAATAACTTTATCGGCAATCTTCGCTACATCTTCCATTGAATGAGAAACAAAGACAACTGCTGCTCCGCTTTGTTCGCGGTAGGTATTGATGCAGTCAAGCAAGCTGTCTCTTCCTTTAGGGTCAAGACCTGCCGTAGGTTCATCAAGCACAAGCACCTTAGGTCTCATGGCCAGCACACCTGCAATGGCTGCTCGGCGTTTTTCACCGCCTGACAAATCAAAGGGTGATTTTTCCAGTAATGCTGGTTTGAGCCCCACCACATCGGCAGCCCATTCAACCCTTTGCTTTATCTCTTCCTCAGACAGTTTCATATTTCTTGGGCCAAAAGCAATATCCTTTGCAACCGTCTCATCAAACAGCTGATATTCAGGGTATTGAAAAACCAATCCAACCTGAAGTCTTACATCGCGTATATTCTTTTGATTTGACCAAATATCAACACCGTCAATAAAAACCTGACCGGATGTGGGTTTAATCAATCCGTTCAAATGCTGAACCAGGGTTGATTTGCCTGAACCGGTGTGGCCAATTAAGGCATAAGTAGTATTCAGTTCAATATCAATATTAATATCTGTGATTGCCTGTTTGACAAAGGGGGTGCCTTGTCCGTAAACATAGGTCAATCCTTTAGTTGAAATGAAAAACAACTTACTTCCTCCAGTTAATTACAAGCCGAGTGCTTTCAGTATTACTTCAGCACACTCGTGTTCAAACAAAATTCCATCGGGAATATCAACTCCCGATTTTTTAAGCTCATACGCAAGCTCTGTCGGTTGTGGCACGTCAAGACCGATCTTCTTAATTTGCTCAACCTGAGAAAAAACCTCTCTTGGAGTGCCATCCAACACAATTTTACCCTCGTCCATAACCGCAACTCTGTCAGCTATGGCGGCCTCGTCCATATAATGAGTTATAAGCACGATAGTCATACCGAGTTCTTTATTAAGCTTTGATATTGTTTCAATAACTTCTTTTCTGCCTCTCGGGTCAAGCATCGCAGTGGGCTCATCCAAAACCAGGCATTCAAGATTCATAGCCAGCATACCTGCGATAGCTACACGCTGCTTTTGACCACCGGAAAGCTTATGAGTATCATGAGTTCTGTAATCATACATACCCACCGATTCAAGCGCCCAGTCTACCCTTTTTCTTATCTCGTCGGGCTCAACACCAAGATTTTCAGGACCAAAAGCCACATCCTCTTCAACGATAGTTGATACCAACTGGTTATCGGGATTTTGAAACACAAGACCGACAGTGCGCCGTATATCCATTTCTTTTGAATCGTCATTGGTATCCATACCGTTAACGGTAACAGTACCTTCATTGGGACGATTCAAGCCATTGAGCAGCTTTGCCATAGTGGATTTGCCGCAACCGTTATGACCGAGAACCGCGGTGAAAGAGCCGCGTTCAATTGAAAAGGTCAATCCACTAATTACCTTCTCGGGCATTTCCCCTTCTTCGGCGGGATACGAAAAGGTAACATTATTCAGTTCAATAATACTATTCAAAACTATCCCTTCAATCACACATCCACACAGCCGTATTACCGCAAGGCAAAACCATATTGCTGGATGTTACAGGTAATCCTATTTCATCACAATCTACCGTTCCACCGTGCTTTGATGAAATAACCGTAGTAACCAGGTATTTCATAACAGAAGGAGAAAGTCCGGTTGTGTATGAGTTAAGTAAAAAGAATATAGGCCGGTCGCTTAAAAGCTGATTACACAGCTCAAGAAGCTCATAAATCTGCTCTTCAAGGCGCCAAACCTCACCGTTGGGGCCGCGTCCGTACGACGGCGGATCCATAACTATGCCATCATATTTATTACCGCGACGGATTTCGCGCTTAACAAACTTGACACAGTCATCAACCAACCATCTGATGGGCTTGTCTGCAAGACCGCTTGCGACAGCGTTATCTTTTGCCCAAGCCACCATTCCTTTTGAGGCATCAACATGAGTCACTTGAGCTCCTGCAGCTGCACAAGCAAGAGTTGCTGCACCGGTATAGCCAAAAAGGTTTAATACCTTTATTTCTTTATTTGACTTCTTTTTTGACTCAATAACCTTGCTCATTAAATCCCAATTAACCGCTTGCTCAGGAAATAATCCCGTATGCTTAAAGCCCATCGGCTTAAGGTTAAATGTCAAACCGTGATATTTAATGCTCCAAACATCCGGAACATTTTTATATCTCTCCCAATATCCGCCACCGCTGTTGGAGCGAATATATTTAGCGTGGGCATCTCGCCAAAGAGGATGCTTCTTATCGGTTTTCCAAATAATTTGTGGGTCGGGTCTTATTAATATTATATTGCCCCATCTTTCAAGCTTTTCGCCGGAAGAAGAGTCAATAAGCTCATAATCTAAAAAATCATTTACTGCTCTCAAAACAGCCCATCCTTTGAATTAATCAAGCAACGATTGTTGCACGTTAAGAGTATTGTCTGTAAAAGGAATGTTTAAATGGTCATAGGCCAGTTTTGTGACGCAACGTCCGCGAGGGGTGCGCGTCAGGAAACCAATTTGCATAAGATATGGCTCATAAACATCCTCAATAGTTATAGATTCCTCGCCGATTGCAGCGGCAAGAGTTTCAAGGCCTACAGGTCCGCCACCGTAAACATTAATTATTGTTGATAGCATTCTTCGGTCAAAATCATCCAAACCAAGCTCGTCAATTTCAAATCTGTTAAGGGCGGTACGGGCAACCTCTTCACTGATATTTCCGTCAAACATTACCTGGGAAACATCTCGCACTCTTTTAAGCAAACGGTTGGCTATTCTTGGAGTACCCCTTGACCTTGAAGCAATTTCAAGCGCACCTTCACGGTCAATTTCAACATTCAACAAGCCGGCAGACCGTTCTACAATGTCGGCCAACTGCTCAGGAGTATAAAGCTCTAAACGAAGCAAAACACCAAAACGATCGCGCAGAGGAGCCGCTAACTGACCCGAACGAGTAGTTGCACCAACAAGGGTAAACTTGGGTATATCCAGTCGAATAGACCTTGCGGAAGGTCCCTTGCCGATGATAATATCGATTGCAAAATCCTCCATAGCAGGATAAAGAATTTCTTCGACAGCACGGGAAATTCGGTGAATTTCATCAATAAACAAAACGTCACCTTGAGCAAGATTACTTAACAATGCAGCCAAATCCTTTGGACTTTCTATTGCAGGGCCCGAGGTAACACGCAGGTTAACCCCCATCTCGTTTGCAATAATACCTGCCAAAGTGGTTTTACCCAAGCCGGGAGGACCGTAAAGCAAAACGTGGTCAAGGCATTCGCCGCGCAGCTTTGCCGCCTGAATATAAATCGATAAATTCTCTTTCGCCTTATCCTGACCGATATATTCACCTAAGGTTTTAGGCCTTAACGAAAATTCAACATCACCGTCGGTGCCGCTATATTCGGGTGACATTATTCTGTTTTCAAAATCAAAATCGTTGTTATCCACAGTCAGACACCGCCTTTATTTAAAACTTTGAGAGAGCTCTTAATCCCTCTTTAATAAGCTGTTCCACCGACAAGCTGCTATCCAGCTTGCCAACAGCAACAGACGCTTCGGATTGAGAAAAGCCAAGAGAAACAAGTGCTGCAACTGCATCTGCAGTGTTTGCATTGCCGCTTGCAACAACTGCCGCTTCTATATCTGCGCTTGACTCGGTAGTCACCGAAGCAACCTTATCCTTTAACTCAAGCACGATTCTTTGCGCAAGCTTGGCGCCAACGCCTGATGCACGCGTAATACTTTTGGAATCGCCGCCTGCAATATAAAGACAAAGCTTATCGGGTGTAAACTCTGACAATATAGACATAGCAACCTTTGGCCCCACACCCGACACTGAGGTAATAAGCTTAAACATATCAAGCTCTTCTGCGGTGCTGAAGCCAAACAAGTCAACAGCATCCTCTCGAACATTTAGATGGGTTAACAAAAATGCATTTTGATTTACAGGCGGTAGACTTTGCAGAGTATTAAGGGATACATTGCACTTGTATCCAACACCGCCGCACTCAATAACAGCTGTGCTGAGGTCGGTATATACTAATTTCCCGGATAATGAATAGATCATTTGAATCTTCCTTTATCAATTAAACTCATAACTGAACCGTGGGTATGGGCGTGACAAATTGCAGCGGCAAGAGCGTCGGCAACGTCATCGGGAGAGGGTGCCTTTTGAAGGCCCAGCAACATTCTGGTCATTTCAATAACCTGTCGCTTTTCAGCTTTGCCGTAACCTGTGACTGACTGTTTTATCTGCAAAGGTGTATATTCAAAAATAGGCACGCCTGCCTTTTGTGCTGCAAGAAGTATACACCCTCTTGCTTCTGCAACTGCGATAGCTGTTGTTGTATTTGTGTTGAAAAACAGTTTTTCTATTGAAAGCGCATCGGGTTTATAAGTAGAAATAAGACTTGATACACCGTCATAAACCATCTCAAGGCGTTTGGATAAATCAATCTTTGCAGGTGTTGTAACAGCCCTGTAATCAATAGCTTTAAAGCGATTTCCCACGTATTCAATTATGCCGCAGCCGACGATTGCATAGCCGGGGTCAATGCCCAAAACAACCATAAAAATCCGCCTTTTAATAAAAATAAACAATAAGCTCACTATATCTAATTGATTATAGCACATTAACATAATTTTATCAACAGTTTATTAAGCAAGTTTTCTTATTTTGGGTACAAAACAACAAAAGCGCCTTACGGCGCTTTTGTCATAAAATATTTTCAAGCGAGTTACTCAAAAAATGCTTGAGTTTCTCGGATCGAGGTCGGTTAAGTACATCGTCAGGTGTGCCATATTCTTCAATAACGCCATCTGCCATAAAAATGATTTTATCAGAAACATTTTTGGCAAATTCCATTTCATGGGTTACAACAATCATGGTGGTGTTGTTGTCTTTTAGCCCTTTAATAACCCTTAAAACCTCGCCCGTCAATTCAGGATCCAGTGCAGAGGTTGGCTCGTCAAAGCAAAGCACATCGGGATGCAAGGCCAATGCTCTTGCAATGGCGACACGTTGTTGCTGACCGCCCGAAAGCTGACAGGGATAATGGTCTATTCTGTCAGTAAGGCCAACTCTGTCTATAATAGCTCTGGCATTTTCTTCAATTTCTTCCGCAGTTCCTTTTTTCAAAAGTGTAGGAGCCAAAGAAACATTCTCTAAAACATTGTACTGAGGAAAAAGGTTAAACTGTTGAAAAACCAGGCCAAAATGCAACCTGTTCTGGCGAATCTCTTCATCGGTATATCGTCTGTCAGCTGAATATATCAGCTTATCGTTGACAATGATACTGCCTTTCTGAGGTGTCTCCAAAAAGTTAAGGCATCTGAGCAAAGTTGTTTTTCCGCTTCCGGATGAACCGATAATAGACAGAACCTCTCCTTGCTGTAAGGAAAAACTAATTCCACGTAAAACAGGAGTATTATCAAAGCTTTTAACGATATTATTTACTTCAAGTATCGACATAGCCCTCTCCTATCCTTTGTAATAATCAAGTTTTTTCTCAATATAACCAAACAGTAGTGTAAGCACACCATTGAACAACAAGAAAAATACACCGGTGTAAAACAACGGCCAAATCAAGCCGTCTGAGCTTGCATAGGTATCTGCCTTCATAAGAATTTCAGATACAGCAATTACTCGGGCCAGCGAAGTATCCTTAACAAGTGTTATAATCTCATTAGACATTGGAGGCACTATTCTTTTAACAACCTGCATCAATATAATTTTAAAGAAAATTTGTGACTTTGTCATTCCAAGCACTTGACCGGCTTCGTATTGACCTTTGGGTATTGACTCTATTCCTCCGCGAAAAATTTCTGAGAAATAGCAGGCATAATTTATAACGAACGCGATTACCGCCGCCAACATTCTGTTTCGCATAGGTATGTCAAAAACCATACCCGGAACATACATTACAACAAAAAGCTGGAGCATCAGGGGGGTTCCCCTGATGATCCAGATAAATGTTCTTGTCAGCGCACGAAAAGGTGCAAACTTAGCCATTGAGCCAAAGGTAATAATAAGTCCAAGCGGTAGTGAAAACAACAGGGTCAAACCAAACAGCTTACAATTTTCTAAAAAACCCAGCAGTAATGTTTGTGTCACCTGCAAAAAAGACATATTAATTAACCTTTCTTAACAACCATAACCTGTTTGTTATTCATATAAGGGATAGTAATGCTCATGTTTTCTGCACGCTCTTCGGTAATGGTCATACCATTCCAGATGCAGTCAATATTCTTTGCCTTAAGTTCAACTTCTTTAGAGTTCCAGTCAATTTCCTGGAATTTAACCTTGATGCCCAACTCGGCACATACGGCCTCTGCAAACTCAGTTTCAAAGCCAATGAGCTTATTGTTGTCATCATAGTAGTTCATAGGAGCAAAGATAGTCATACCAACAATAATCTCACCCTTATTCTTGATGTATTCCCAGTCGGAATCTTTTTCCGACTGCTTAAACTCATCAAAAGAATCAGTTGCAGTAATAAGATCTTCGAGCTTATATTTCTTAGCAATTTCTTCAAGCTTACCATTATCTTTAAGAGCTTTAATTGCCTTATTAAACATAGCAGTAGCATCAGAGCCCTTGCGGAAAGCAATGCCGTAGCTCTCTTTGCTGTAGCCGTCACCTGAAACAACCAAATCAGCAAAATCGGTACCTTCGCCAATCAAGCCAATAGAAGCAACATAGTCAACAACTGCTGCATCAGCAGTGCCTGCAGAAACTTCCATCAATGCTTTGGTCTGCTTGTCAACTGCTACATACTCATAATCTTTAAATTCGTCAGACATAGCAACTGTTTCACCTGCAGAGCCCTTTTCAGCAACAACAATCTTCTTATCATTGCCGCATGAAGCGAATGCAAACAACATAACAAGTGCAAGGAGTAAAGCAATAAGTTTTTTCATAATTTTCACCTTCCAAATTTATTAACTATATTATACACTGTCACATTAGTGTTGTAAAGTGTTAATTAGGTAAATAGCTAAAGTTTGTATATTTTGTACATCAACACGCAAATAAGTAAAACGCTATGCACAAATCTGCATAGCGTTTTAGATTAACCTATTATTTCTCTGATTATCTGCTCAGCTTGTTTAACATCTGCTTTACCGCGAGAGGCCTTCATAATATAACCAAACATTACATTAATCGCCTTATCCTTGCCGTTTTTAATGTCGTCAACAGCTTTGGGATTTGCGTCAATTGCCTCTTGACAAAGAGTGCGTAGCTGGTCATCGGAAAGTCCAACCGTATCCTCGGGCTTTATATACTCCCCTACCGAATTGCCGGTTTCGAGCATCTTTTGAAGGGTGTTATGAGCCAGGTTGGCCTTAATTTTTCCTTCATCCAACAGCTTTACCAATTCGGCAAGTTGTTTTGATGTAACCTTTACATCAAAATCATATTTTTCATCTTCTGTATCAAAAGAAGAAAAAATGGTTTGAACAATCAAATTAGCAGTGTTTTTTGCACCGGCTCCGTAAGACAAAGCTTCTTCAAAATATTCGGTAACATTTCGATACTTGCAAAGATAGAGTGCATTTGCTTCGGAAATACCCAATTCTGAAACGTAACGTTCTTTCTTTACGTCGGGCAATTCGGGCAAAGATGCACGAATTTGCTCAACCTTTTCGGGAGAAACGTAAAAACGAAGAATATCGGGCTCCGGAAAATAACGATAATCATCTGAGTTTTCTTTTTCGCGCATAGGATAGATCATATCTCGGTCAGCATCATAGCGCATGGTCATCTGAACAACCTTCTCGCCTGATTCAATAAGATCCTCCTGGCGCTCAATCTCACAGGTAATTGCTCGCTCAATGTTACTAAAAGAGTTAACGTTTTTAGTTTCTGTTCTTGTGCCGAGAGGTTCACCGGGTCGAGCAATAGATACATTGAGGTCGCAGCGCATTCTTCCCTCTTGCATTTTGCAGGTAGAAACGCCAACATAGCGCATAATCTGCTGAAGCTTTTCTGCGTATTCACGGGCCTCTTGAGGAGTAGAAATATCCGGCTCGGAAACAATCTCAATCAAAGGCACACCGCCACGGTTGTAATCGATATAGGTTTGACCGCTTTCGTGAACAAGCTTGCCTGCATCCTCTTCAATATGAATGCGTGTTATGCCGATTTTTTTGCCGCTGTCAAGCTGAATATAGCCGTGCTCACAGATTGGCTCATCATATTGAGATATCTGATATGCCTTGGGCAAATCGGGATAAACATAATTCTTTCTATCCATATGAGAATTGTTGTTAATCTTGCAATTAACAGCCAATCCCGCGCGTACAGCAAACTCAACAACCTGGCGGTTGAGAACAGGCAAAGTGCCCGGCTGACCGGTGCAAACGGGGCAACAATGGGTGTTGGGTGCGCCACCAAAATCGGTGGTACAGCCGCAAAAAATCTTTGTTTTGGTGGCAAGCTCAATATGCGTTTCTATACCGCAAGTCATAATAAAACCACTCACAGCTGCACACCTCCCTTATATTCCTCTACAGAGCAATCGGCATTTTGCTGATAATAGTAAGCCGCATTAAGAATTGTTTCTTCTTTAAATTTGCCGCCGATAATTTGCATTCCGATAGGCAGACCCGACTTATCAGTGCCGCAAGGCACAGAAATGGCAGGCACACCCGTTATATTGATAGGCACTGTGCAAATATCTGACAAATACATATCAACAGGGCTGGCGCCTTTAAAGTTAAGAGGAAACGCTGTATTTGGCACGGTGGGAGAAATAAGAACGTCACACTTTTTGAAAACATCTTCAAAATCGGCAGTAATCTGACTTCTGAGCAAGCACGCTTTTTTATAATAAGCGTCAAAATAGCCGCTTGACAGCACATATGTGCCAAGCATAATACGGCGCTTAACCTCACTACCGAAGCCGGCATTGCGGGTTTTGAGAATCATATCGTTAATATCCTCGTACTTTTCAGCGCGATAGCCATAACGAATGCCGTCATAACGTCCAAGATTAGAGGATGCCTCAGCGCAAGCAATGATGTAATATACAGGAAGCGATTGCTTGAGCGCAGGAATTGAAATATCAACAATTTCAGCGCCTTCTGACTCATAAAATTTAATGGCATTCTCTATAGACTCGCGAATTTCACTGTTTACACCGTCAAAAAATTCGCGTGCAACACCTATTTTTAAACCCTTAACATCTTTGCCGATAGACTGTGCCATAGATTTACTGTCGGTGGCGACGCTGGTTTGGTCGTGAATATCCACCCCGCGAATTGCATCAAACACAACTGCGGTATCCATAACGCCGTTAGCCATAACACCAATCTGATCGAGAGATGAGCCGTATGCAATAAGGCCATATCGGGAAACAGCACCGTAGGTTGGTTTTAAGCCAACAACACCGCAAAAAGAGGCAGGTTGTCTTACAGAGCCACCGGTATCAGAGCCAAGAGCGTAGGCAGCCAAATTGCCGCAAACAGCACTTGCACCGCCGCCGGAAGAGCCACCGGTAACGTGATTGGTGTTGCGCGGATTGAGTGGTGCGCCGTAGCAACTGGTTTCGGAAGTGCTGCCCATTGCGAACTCATCCATATTGGTTTTGCCAAGCATAACAGCACCTTTTGCACTGAGTTTTTCCCAGACAGTTGCGTTATAATATGGTCTGAATCCTTCTAAAATCTTAGAACAGCAGGTTGTCAACTGACCGTCACTGCATATATTGTCTTTAAGGGTCATCGGTATGCCACAAAGAAGGTCTGCGTTTCCGCTTGCGATTGCAGCATCGGCCTTTTGCGCGTCTTTTAATGCATCTTCAAAAGTAGTGTGAACGTATGCGTTTAACACAGCATTGTCTCTTTGAATTGCATCAATATACATTTGAGTCAGCTCAACCGAAGAAACCTCTTTTTTTGCAAGCTTATCGTGAAGGGGCGCAATAATATCTCTCATTGTACACACCTCTTCACTGCAAAAAATCCATCTTTACCCTCAACGTTAGATAAAATCTTATCATTATCAAGGGATTCAACAACAATATCCTCACGCATCTGCTCCGCCTCAACCGAGCAGGTGCTTACTGAACGAATTTCATCCGTTCCACCATCAACCGACTCGTTGATGGTGTCGGCAAAAGCTATGATAGAATCCATCTCGCCTATCAATTTGTCAAGTTCTTCATCGGTAAATGAGAGTTTAGCCAAATCGGCAAGGCGCAACAAATCGGATTTAGTTACTGACATATAATTCCTCCGTTACTGTCTTATACGAATATGAACCTCACGAAGCTGCTGTTCGGTTACTTGATTTGGCGCGCCGCACATAAGATCTTGTGCCGTACCGCTCATGGGGAATGCAATAACCTCGCGAATATTCTCTTCATTTCTAAGAAGCATAATCATACGATCAACACCGGGAGCCATACCTGCATGAGGAGGCGCGCCGTAGTGGAATGCATTATAAAGAGCGCCAAATTTTTCTTTAAGGGTCTCTTCGTCATATCCTGCAATCTCAAATGCCTTAATCATAATCTCAATGTCGTGATTTCGAACGGCGCCTGATGAAAGCTCAACACCGTTGCAAACAATATCATACTGATATGCGAGAATATCAAGAGGATCTTTGGTGTTAAGTGCCTCAAGACCGCCCTGGGGCATTGAGAAGGGATTATGGGTAAAACCGATTTTACCGTCTTCATCCTTTTCATACATGGGGAAGTCGTTGATATAGCAGAATCTGTATGCATTCTTTTCAATAATATCAAGGCGGTTGCCCAGCTCGGTACGAATAAGGCCGGCATATTCAGCCGCTTGCTGTTCCCTATCGGAAATGAAGAAAATTGTGTCTCCGTTTTGCAATGAAGCAAGCTCTTTCAAAGTCTCTTTTAGCTCGTCGGGAATAAACTTGTCAATGGGGCCCTTGTATGAACCGTCATCAAGCACTTCCAGGTATCCCAAGCCGCCCATACCGATTGACTGAGCATATTTAAGCATCTTTTCGTGGAAGCCCTTTGACATTCTGCCGTTAACCTTAATAGCACGAACAGTGCTGTTGATAAAGGGCTTAAATGTGCATTTGCTAAAGAAATCGGAAAGATCAATTATTCTGAGAGGGTTGCGAAGGTCGGGCTTGTCGGTGCCGAACTCAAGCATTGCCTGCTTGTAGCTGATTACAGGAAATGGAGCTTTGGTTACCTCTGCACCTTCGGGAGCAAACTCAGAGAAGGTTGCAGAAAGTATCTCTTCGCCCACCTTAAAAACGTCTTCTTGAGTAGCAAAACTCATCTCAAAGTCGAGCTGATAAAACTCACCGGGTGAACGATCGGCACGTGCATCCTCATCACGGAAACATGGCGCAATCTGGAAATACTTATCAAAGCCGGAAACCATAAGCAGCTGCTTATACTGTTGAGGGGCCTGGGGCAATGCGTAAAACATACCCTTAAAGCGGCGAGAAGGAACGATATAGTCACGTGCACCCTCGGGTGATGATGCGCAAAGAATAGGAGTTTGAACCTCTAAAAAGCCCATCTCTGTCATTTTTTGGCGCAAGAAAGCAATAACCTTAGAACGGAAAACAATGTTATCTTTTACTTTACGGTTGCGCAAATCGAGGTAACGGTATTTGAGACGTAAATCCTCACGGGTTTCTTTTGATGTAATAATATCAAAAGGCAATCTTTCACTGTAAACCTTGCCGAGCACCTCTACAGACTGTGCCTCAAGCTCAATGGTGCCTGTAGGAATGTTGGGGTTGTAAGTCTCTTCGTCACGGTGCTCAACAACGCCCTCGATTGAAACGCACTCCTCTTTTCTGAGACCATCCAGCAAATCGGTGTTTCTCATAACAACCTGCATAACGCCGTACATATCGCGCAAATCAACGAATGATACGCCGCCGTGGTCGCGGATGTTCTCAATCCATCCTGCTATTTTAATTTTTTTGCCGATATCATTTTCGCTGACCTGGCCAAGATTGATAGTTCTGTAATTAGTTGAAAATTCCATAAAAAATTCCCCTTAAATAAAAATAACGCCCTGAAATAAAATTCAGGACGGAAAAATCCGCGGTACCACCCGACTTGCTGAAACAGCCACTCAATAAGGTCAAAAACCACCGTCGAATAACGCTCGACACGCGTCGCACCTAATAACAAAACTATGCGTTCGGATTGAAGCTGGTAAAGTGTTTTTCGTACCCATTCATTCTGCCGTGCTCACACCAATCACAGCTCTCTGAAAGCGATAAAGGATACTACTTCTCTTCGTCATAGCCAATTTATTTAAATCACAAAACTAATATACACTTATTTTGCCCGTTTGTCAAGCAAAAAGCCCGTGATTTTGCCTTTATTGTATTATATTTATATATAAGACGAAATATTATGTAATTATTTCGTTAATTGTATGATTGACAGAGGTGTTGCAATTTGTTAAAATTGTTAGGTATGGATTGTATGCCAAATCAAAATTCAGAGAGGTAAAAGTTATGGGACTTACATTAACCGAAAAAATTCTCAAAGCACATTTGGTAGACGGTGAGTTTGTCAAAGGCCAAGAAATCGGCATCAAAATCGACCAAACCTTGACTCAAGACGCTACCGGCACAATGGCTTATCTCGAATATGAAGCAATGGGAATTCCTCGCGTAAAAACCGAGCGCAGCGTTGCTTACATCGACCACAACACCCTTCAATCCGGCTTTGAAAATGCTGATGACCACCGTTTTATCGGCTCAATCGCCAAAAAGCACGGTATATATTTCAGCCGTCCCGGCAATGGCATTTGTCATCAGGTTCACCTTGAACGCTTCGGCATTCCCGGCAAAACTCTAATCGGCTCAGACAGCCACACCCCCACCGGAGGCGGCCTTGGTATGATTGCCATCGGCGCAGGCGGATTGGACGTTGCCGTAGCTATGGGTGGCGGTGCTTATTACATAACTTATCCCAAAATAGTTAAAGTTAACCTCACAGGTAAGCTCAGTCCCTGGGTTGCTGCGAAGGACGTAATTCTTGAAGTGTTGCGCATCATGTCTGTTAAGGGTGGCGTAGGTAAGGTTATTGAATATTGCGGTGAAGGCGTTAAATCTCTTTCTGTTCCCGAGCGTGCAACAATTACCAATATGGGTGCAGAGCTTGGCGCAACAACCTCCATCTTCCCCTCTGACGAAATAACACTTGATTTCTTGCGTGCTCAGCAGCGCGGCGATGTTTGGACAGAGCTTAAAGCTGATGATGATGCAGTTTACGACGAGCAAATTGATATTGATCTTTCTAAGCTTGAGCCCATGCTGGCTTGTCCTCACTCTCCCGACAACATTAAGCCGGTAAGCGAGCTCGAGGGCATGAAAATCGATCAGGTTTGCATCGGTTCTTGCACCAATAGCTCTCTGCTTGATATGCTTAAGGTTGCATATATCCTTGATGGCAAAACCGTGCATCCCGACGTATCTTTGTCTATTGCGCCCGGTTCCAAGCAGGTTCTTAATATGATTGCAGGCAACGGTGCCTTGTCAAAGATGATTGATGCAGGCGCTCGTATTCTCGAAAGCGCTTGCGGTCCCTGCATCGGTATGGGTCAGTCTCCCAACTCAAAGGGCATTTCCCTGCGAACCTTCAACCGCAACTTTGAAGGCAGATCGGGCACAAAAGACGGTCAGATTTACCTCGTATCTCCCGAAATGGCTGCCGCATCTGCTGTTGCCGGTTATCTTGTTGATCCTCGCAAATTAGGCGCTATGCCCGAATTTAAATTACCCGATGAGTTTATCATAAACGACAATATGGTTGTTGCTCCCTGTGATGAAAAAGATATGGACAGCGTTGAAATATTGCGCGGTCCCAACATCAAGCCATTCCCCACCACAACCGCACTTGACGATGTTATTGATTGCGATTGTTCACTTAAGGTTGGCGACAACATCACCACCGACCACATAATGCCTGCAGGCGCAAAGATTTTGCCTCTGCGCTCCAACATTCCCGCAATTTCAAAATTCTGCTTTACTGTTTGCGATGAGCAGTTCCCTGCACGTGCCGAGCAATTAGGAAAGAGCATTATCGTCGGCGGTGCAAATTACGGCCAGGGATCATCCCGCGAGCACGCCGCTCTTGCACCTTTACATTTGGGCGTTAAAGCTGTACTTGTAAAGAGTTTCGCAAGAATCCACCGCTCTAACCTGATCAATGCGGGTATTCTGCCTCTTAACTTTGTTAACGAAGCAGATTATGATAAAATCTCTCTTGGTGATAAGCTGGAAATCAGCAACATTCGCGATTGCATTCAAAACGGCAAAAACCTTATTGTCACAAATAAGACAACCGGTGATCAGATTGAATGCTGCTGCGAGCTTAGCGATCGCGCCAAAAAGATTATTCTTGCCGGCGGTCTGCTTAGCTACACCAAAGAAAACTTAAAATAAGGAGCATATCACAATGTCTGATAAAATTCAAATGAAAACTCCTCTCGTTGAGATGGATGGCGACGAAATGACCAGAGTAATCTGGAAGATGATTAAGGATATTTTGATTTATCCCTATATCGACCTTAAATCTGAGTATTATGATTTAGGTCTTGTTCACCGCAACGAGACTAACGACCAGGTCACCTTTGATTCTGCCGAAGCAACCAAAAAATACGGCGTTGCAGTTAAGTGCGCCACCATCACCCCCAACGCAGCACGTATGCCCGAATACAATCTTAAGCAGATGTGGAAATCTCCCAATGGCACTATTCGTGCAATTCTCGACGGCACAGTATTTCGTGCACCCATTCTTGTAAAAGGCATTACTCCTTATATTCCCACCTGGACAAAACCCATCACCATTGCACGTCACGCATATGGCGACGTATATAAGAATACCGAAATGCAAGTGCCCCAGGGCAGCAAGTGTGAGCTTGTTTGCACCGATGCAAGCGGCAATGAAACCCGTTCACTCATTCACGATTTTGACGGTACTGACGGTATAATTCAGGGTATGCACAACACCGACAAATCAATTGCAAGCTTTGCAAGAAGCTGCTTTAACTTTGCCCTTGATACCAAGCAAGATATTTGGTTTGCCAGCAAGGACACTATCTCTAAAAAGTACGACCACCGTTTTAAGGATATTTTTGCAGAGATTTACGAAAACGAATACAAAGAGCGTTTCGAAGCCGCAGGAATTGAATATTTCTATACCCTTATCGATGATGCCGTTGCTCGCGTAATTCGCTCTGAGGGTGGTTATATCTGGGCCTGCAAGAACTATGACGGCGACGTTATGAGTGATATGGTTGCTACCGCCTACGGCAGTTTGGCCATGATGACCTCTGTGCTTGTTTCTCCCGATGGTGTTTATGAATATGAAGCTGCACACGGCACAGTTCAGCGCCATTATTACAAGCACCTTAAGGGTGAGACCACATCCACCAACAGCGTTGCTACCCTCTTTGCCTGGTCGGGTGCATTCCGCAAACGTGGTGAGCTGGACAATCTGCCCGAGCTTATGGACTACGCCGACAAGCTGGAGCAGGCCACCATTCAGACTATCGAAGAAGGCGTTATGACCGGTGACCTCTACCTGCTTTCAAATCTTGAAAACAAGCAAAAGGTTGATACCGAGCAATTCCTTGTTGAAATCAATAAGCGCCTTGCAAAGCTGCTCAATAAGTAAATTAAAAGCCCCGATTTTTCGGGGCTTTTTTATTTTAAAGATTTAAAAAGTCTTTTCTATATTCTAAACCAAATGCATCTGCAACGGCTTTAAGTTCTTCATCACGAATTGTGTTAATGTGAGGAAGATGTGCAATAGACATATAAA